>NZ_JAQREI010000049.1:0-589 GCF_028599215.1 Pseudoalteromonas sp. Angola-30 | reverse complement strand
TTATCAGATGGTGATTACACCGTTGATGTAACGACACAAGATATAGCGGGCAACGAGGCAACAAGCAGCCTTGATTTCACAAAAGATACGCAAGCCAGTACAACGCTCGTGCTAGAAGACTCAGTAATAAACGCAGCAGAAGATGAAGCGGTAAGCGTAAGTGGTGTGGTTGATGATGTAGAGTCAACCAACAGCATAACGGTTACCTTTACGGATAAAGATGATAAAGAAGTCACTGTTGAAAACGTAACAATTAATGCAGACGGCACGTGGCAAGTGAGCGACGAAGATATAAGCTCACTTGCAGATGGCGACGTTACAGTAAGTGTGAGTGTATTTGATAACGCAGGTAACGAAGCGGTAAATACAGCCACGTTGACAAAAGATACGGTTGCGAATGTAACGGTAGATATTGTTGATACAGACGATGGCGTTATTAATGGCAATGGTGAAAATACTAACGTTACTATAAACGGCACTGCCGTAGGCGTAGAAAATGGGCAAACGGTCACCGTAGTAGTGAGTGATGGCACAAACAGTGAAACCTTCAGCGCAATAGTAACTGATGAAGCGTACACAATCACAGGTG
>NZ_JAQREI010000048.1:0-640 GCF_028599215.1 Pseudoalteromonas sp. Angola-30 | reverse complement strand
CAGGAAGAGCATGAGCAACTCATTGAAATCTTTGAGATTGTCGAAGATAACGAGCACACCGGTGAGGTTTCCAAACCTCGCACCTGAGTCGGCCGACTTCGCCGCTTCGCGGACAGTCTCAGTCAGCTGCCTTCCCGCAGCATCATTGTCGAAAGCGGTGAGAATAGTTTTTCCACTTGAGACATTAGCAGTCACAACGGAAACAATATTTTCTTTTGTAGATCCTATTGTAGATACGAAATGAACGTTGCGGTATTTGTTTACAGTAAATGGCTTTATAAGTTCTGAATTAGCCGATACGAGATGATTTACGCTCATTGCGTCAATAGGGCTCTCGGTTAGTACTAAAACATCCTGTTCTGAATCTTTCGAATGAATAGTATGATAGGTCCATAGGCCCTTCTTGCCTCGAACACCGTGGAAAGGATGCTCCGGATCGAGACCTCGGAGCGACACGCCGATGGCCTGGGTGGGATTCCCCAACCCCCGGCCCTGGGTCAGCGGGAAGGCGGCATTCACGAAGCGTCCCGCACGAGACGCCTGGATGAAACCTTTTTCGATCAAAGGCTTGACCAAGGCGTCGGTAATCTTGCGATCCTTGGTGAGATAGTCGGAGACGGCTGCGATATCCCTTGGATCC
>NZ_JAQREI010000047.1:0-675 GCF_028599215.1 Pseudoalteromonas sp. Angola-30 | reverse complement strand
AGCTGGTTCTCCCCGAAATCTATTTAGGTAGAGCCTCGGACGAATACTTACGGGGGTAGAGCACTGTTAAGGCTAGGGGGTCATCCCGACTTACCAACCCTTTGCAAACTCCGAATACCGTAAAGTACTATCCGGGAGACACACGGCGGGTGCTAACGTCCGTCGTGAAGAGGGAAACAACCCAGACCGCCAGCTAAGGTCCCAAAGTCATAGTTAAGTGGGAAACGATGTGGAAAGGCCCAGACAGCCAGGAGGTTGGCTTAGAAGCAGCCATCCTTTAAAGAAAGCGTAATAGCTCACTGGTCGAGTCGGTCTGCGCGGAAGATGTAACGGGGCTAAACTATGCACCGAAGCTGCGGATTCATCTTAGGATGAGTGGTAGGGGAGCGTTCTGTAAGCGGTTGAAGGTGTACCGGGAGGTATGCTGGACGTATCAGAAGTGCGAATGCTGACATGAGTAACGATAATGCGGGTGAAAAACCCGCACGCCGGAAGACCAAGGGTTCCTATCCCATGTTAATCAGGGTAGGGTAAGTCGACCCCTAAGGCGAGGCCGAAAGGCGTAGTCGATGGGAAACGGATTAATATTTCCGTACTTGGTATAATTGCGATGGGGGGACGGAGAAGGCTAAGCAAGCATGGCGATGGTTGTCCATGTGAAAGTGAGTAGGCTAG
>NZ_JAQREI010000046.1:0-721 GCF_028599215.1 Pseudoalteromonas sp. Angola-30 | reverse complement strand
GCCTCCAACTGCCAAGGCATCCACCGTGTACGCTTAGTCACTTAACCATACAACCCAAACGGGTCTTTGTTATGTGACAGTTTAACTTCGCCAGAAGTTAATATTGAATACTAAAGTAGATACCAATTAATCATAAATGATTAAATTGGCACTGAATGATACTGCTATCATTCTTTTTTACTTTTGAAAACTCTGTACAAATAACAGTGTTATTTATACGAATTTTATTATCAGCTTTTCCAAATTTTTAAAGAGCAGAGAATCAAAAACTTCTCAAAATTAAACACACTCTATTCTCAGGTGATGTTGCTACCCGATAAAGAATATTTATTTTTAAGAAGTAAAGTGGTGGAGCTAAGCAGGATCGAACTGCTGACCTCCTGCGTGCAAGGCAGGCGCTCTCCCAGCTGAGCTATAGCCCCACATATGCTGGTCTTATTGTTTGTTATCCGACTTCGTTTCAATCTTAGTGATAAGATTAAGAAGAAGTGGTGGGTCTGGGTGGATTTGAACCACCGACCTCACCCTTATCAGGGGTGCGCTCTAACCAACTGAGCTACAGACCCAAACAATAAGTGTTGTTCTCTTTACAATTAACAATCATCTGTGTGGACACTACGAACAAATAAGTTCTAAATCGTATAAGGAGGTGATCCAGCCCCAGGTTCCCCTAGGGCTACCTTGTTACGACTTCACCCCAGTCATGAATCACTCCGTGGTA
>NZ_JAQREI010000045.1:0-743 GCF_028599215.1 Pseudoalteromonas sp. Angola-30 | reverse complement strand
ATGGCAAAAGAAAAGTTTGAACGCGTAAAACCGCACGTAAACGTTGGTACAATCGGCCACGTTGACCACGGTAAAACTACACTAACTGCAGCAATCACTAACGTACTTGCAAAAGTATACGGCGGTGTTGCTAAAGATTTCGCATCAATCGATAACGCTCCAGAAGAGCGCGAGCGTGGTATCACAATCTCAACTTCTCACGTTGAGTACGATACACCAACTCGTCACTACGCACACGTAGATTGTCCTGGACACGCCGATTATGTTAAAAACATGATCACTGGTGCTGCTCAAATGGACGGCGCTATCTTAGTAGTAGCTGCGACTGACGGCCCTATGCCACAAACGCGTGAGCACATCCTACTTTCTCGTCAGGTTGGCGTACCTTACATCGTTGTATTCATGAACAAATGTGACATGGTTGACGACGAAGAGCTACTTGAGCTAGTAGAAATGGAAGTTCGTGAACTTCTTTCTGAGTACGACTTCCCAGGTGATGACTTACCACTAATTCAAGGTTCTGCTCTTAAAGCACTTGAAGGCGAAAAGCAGTGGGAAGACAAGATCGTTGAGCTTGCAGAAGCACTAGATTCTTACATCCCAGAGCCAGAGCGTGACATCGATAAGCCATTCATCATGCCTATCGAAGACGTTTTCTCAATCCAAGGCCGTGGTACAGTAGTAACTGGTCGTGTTGAAGCTGGTATCATCAACGTGAACGACGAAGTTGAAATCGTTGGTAT
>NZ_JAQREI010000044.1:0-774 GCF_028599215.1 Pseudoalteromonas sp. Angola-30 | reverse complement strand
AAGGTGAAAGCACAATTGAAGTGAGCGTACGCGACAGCGTAGGCAACGAAACCACCGTGAGTGAAACCACGACTATCGACACGCAAGCGCCAACGCTTACGATACAAAATGTAGGCGATATAAACGACTTAACCCCTACATTACAAGGCACCAGTAACGAAATTGGCGGCACGGTAACACTCACCGTGACCGACAGTGACGGCGCTGTGCAAACCATTACCACCACCATTGGTACGGATGGGCATTGGGATATTGAAGTGCCCAGTGCGCTGGCACAAGGTGACTTTACTGTAACGGCCAGTATTACTGATGCCGCAGGCAATGAAAGTACCGCCAACAGCAGTGGCAATGTAGATACTATTACCCCGGTTGTAACCGTGGATGCACTGGGACTTGGTAACGACAGCACCCCACTTATTAGTGGTACTTCAACTGAGCCAGAAGGCACAGTTGTTAACATTGTAATCACCGACAGTAATGGGGATGAAACACCGCTCACCGCCACCGTGGATGTCAACGGCAACTGGCAAGCAATCAGCCCAGAATTACCTGATGGCAGCTACAGTGTACAAGCCAGCATTACGGATGCGGCGGGCAATACAGGCGGCGCTACGCAATCGGGCACCCTTGATAGCCTTGCCCCGACACTGACACTCGATACTGTGGGTGCCACCAACGACAGCACGCCAACCATTAGTGGTACCACGAATGCACCAGCCGGCACGGTAATTAGCATCAGCGTTAGCGATGGCATTACCACCGAAACCTTTACAG
>NZ_JAQREI010000043.1:0-874 GCF_028599215.1 Pseudoalteromonas sp. Angola-30 | reverse complement strand
GTTAGTGAAACCGCCACGCTAAACACCACCGCGCCAAGCATTAGCATTAATGCCTTGGTTGATACCAACGACACCACGCCAACCATTAATGGGACAAGTGATGCAGCCGATGGCACTACCATTAGCTTAACGTTTGAAGATAGCGCGGGTAATATTACGACTGTTGATACCACCGTCACCGGTGGCGTATGGAGCGTTGATGCACCGAGTGAATTAGCGGAAGGTGAATACACAGTGACCGCAGAAGTAGACGACGGTCTGGGTAATATCGGCAGCGCGAGCGAAACTGGCGAGATTGATTTAACCCCACCGAGCCTTGTTATTACAGATAACGGCGTTAGCAACGACACGACACCGACGATCTCCGGCACAAGTGATGCGCCACAAGGCAGTGAAGTCACAATTATTGTGACAGACAATGCCGGTGTAGCGCAAACCATTACCGCTACAGTGGGCGCAAGTGGTACATGGTCAGTGCCGGTTACAACAGCCCTTGCTGAAGGCAACTTTACCGTAAGTGCAAGCGTAACCGATACAGCGGGTAACACAGCGACCGCCACAGGTGCAGGGGAGGTTGATACCATTGCGCCAACACTTGATTTAACCAGCCCAGGTTCAAGTAACGATGCTACACCGACCCTAAGCGGCACCAGTGATGCGGTTGAAGGCACCGTGATCACCTTTACGGTTATCGATGATTTAGGGGCAGAGCAAACCTTTACCACCACCGTGGATGCGAGCGGCAACTTCTCAGTGGAAGTACCGACGGCACTTGCAGAAGGACCGTACAGCATTGAGGCCAGCATTAGCGATGATGCAGGTAACAGCACTGATATCACCGGCAGCGGTAACATCGATACCACCGCGCCAAGTG
>NZ_JAQREI010000042.1:0-996 GCF_028599215.1 Pseudoalteromonas sp. Angola-30 | reverse complement strand
TACTTTACGGTATTCGGAGTTTGCAAAGGGTTGGTAAGTCGGGATGACCCCCTAGCCTTAACAGTGCTCTACCCCCGTAAGTATTCGTCCGAGGCTCTACCTAAATAGATTTCGGGGAGAACCAGCTATCTCCCGGTTTGATTAGCCTTTCACTCCTAGCCACAGGTCATCCCCTAACTTTTCAACGTTAGTGGGTTCGGTCCTCCAGTTGATGTTACTCAACCTTCAACCTGCCCATGGCTAGATCACCGGGTTTCGGGTCTATACCTTGCAACTATTCGCCCAGTTAAGACTCGGTTTCCCTACGGCTACCCTAATCGGTTAACCTCGCTACAAAATATAAGTCGCTGACCCATTATACAAAAGGTACGCAGTCACCTAACAAGTAGGCTCCTACTGCTTGTACGTACACGGTTTCAGGTTCTATTTCACTCCCCTCACAGGGGTTCTTTTCGCCTTTCCCTCACGGTACTGGTTCACTATCGGTCAGTTGGGAGTATTTAGCCTTAGATGATGGTCCACCTATATTCAGTCAAAGTTTCACGTGCTCCGACCTACTCGATTTCACTTAAAATGTCTTTTCATGTACGGGACTATCACCCTGTATCGTGGCACTTTCCAGAGCCTTCCATTAACACATAATAAGCTTAAGGGCTGTTCCGATTTCGCTCGCCGCTACTATCGGAATCTCGGTTGATTTCTTTTCCTACGGGTACTTAGATGTTTCAGTTCTCCGCGTTCGCCTCGTTAACCTATGTATTCAGTTAACGATACCTGCAAGCAGGTGGGTTTCCCCATTCGGAAATCCTAGTCTCAAGCGCTTTTTACTAGCTTGACTAGGCTTATCGCAAGTTAATACGTCCTTCATCGCCTCCAACTGCCAAGGCATCCACCGTGTACGCTTAGTCACTTAACCATACAACCCAAACGGGTCTTTGTTATGTGACAGTTTAACTTCGCCAGAAGTTAATATTGAATACTAAAGTAGATACCAAT
>NZ_JAQREI010000041.1:0-1026 GCF_028599215.1 Pseudoalteromonas sp. Angola-30 | reverse complement strand
GTACATTAACAGCCACAGCCACCGTAAGTGATGTTGCAGGCAATACCGCAACCGATACAGACACAGCCATTCACGATAAAACCGCAGCAACCACCATTGAAATGGCAGCAGGCGATGACTTAGTTAATGCAACTGAGCAAACCAATGTTGTTGTAAGTGGGCAGGTAACGGATATAGAGCCTACCAATACAGCAACCATTACTTTTACTGACGAAAACGATAATGTAGTAACTGTAGATAATGTCACGATTAATAACGACGGCACCTGGGAAGTGAGTAGCGCAGATATTAATACCCTTGCCGATGGCACTATTACTGCTACTGTAAGTGTATTTGATGAGGCCGGTAACCAAGCCGAAAATAGCACAACCTTTGAAAAAGACACCCAAGCTTCTATTTCTATTCCAAGCGAAAGCAACGACTTATTGATTAATAATGCAGAAAAATCGGCTGTAGTTATTAATGGTCAAAGCGCCAATATAGAAGAAGGTAAAATCGTTAACGTTACTGTCTCTGATGGTAATGGTTCTGTAACAGGGCAAGCGATTATTTTAGCTGATGGAACTTGGCAAAGTAACTCACTCGATTTGACATCCCTTAATGAGGGGGCATTGACTGTTACAGCAACAACTGCTGATACCGCAGGCAACACCGCTGATGCAGATCTTAACATTGTTAAAGACACACAAAGTGCTGTTACGGTAAATGTGGGCGATGACGCTGTTATTAACGATGCTGAGCAAAGCACTGCTAAAGTAGCAGGCACAGTATTAGACGTAGAGGCTAATCAAAGCGTAGCAATTACCATCAAAGACAGTGACGGCAGTGTTGTATTTAATGGCACTGCTAATGTCGACAATGACGGCAACTGGCAATTAGATAGCAGCATATTAAATGCATTATCAGATGGTGATTACACCGTTGATGTAACGACACAAGATATAGCGGGCAACGAGGCAACAAGCAGCCTTGATTTCACAAAAGATACGCAAGCCAGTACAACGCTCGTGCTAGAAGACTCAGTAA
>NZ_JAQREI010000040.1:0-1045 GCF_028599215.1 Pseudoalteromonas sp. Angola-30 | reverse complement strand
GTTATTAACGGCAGCGGCGAAAGTGCAGCCATTGTTGTACGCGGTACTGTAGAAGATGTAGAAGATGGCCAAATAGTTACTGTAACAATAAGCGATGGCGTTAACCCTGCGGTGACTACAACTGCAACCGTGATCAATGGTGAATATGTAACAACTCCTATTGATGCAAGTAGCTTAAACGACGGCACATTAACCGCCACTGCAAGTGTATCTGATATCGCGGGCAACCCTGTAAGCGCACAAGATAGCGTTGAGCTCGATAACACTGCCGCCATTACCACAAGCATTGATAAAACAGCCGATGGCGTTATTAACGGTAACGGCGAAAGTGCAGCCATTGTTGTGCGCGGAACAGTTAGCGATGTTGAAGATGGTCAAACAGTTACGGTTACTATTAGCGATGGTGTTAACCCACCGGTTGAAGTGCAAGCCATTGTACAAAATGGCGAATATGTAACAACTCCTATTGATGCAAGCAGCTTAAACGACGGCACATTAACCGCCACTGCTACAGCGTCTGATTTAGCTGGTAACCCTGTAAGTGCGCAAGATAGCGTTGAGCTCGATAACACTGCCGCCATTACCACAAGCATTGATAAAACAGCCGATGGCGTTATTAACGGTAACGGCGAAAGTGCAGCCATTGTTGTGCGCGGAATAGTTAGCGATGTTGAAGATGGTCAAACAGTTACGGTTACTATTAGCGATGGTGTTAACCCACCGGTTGAAGTGCAAGCCATTGTACAAAATGGCGAATATGTAACAACTCCTATTGATGCAAGCAGCTTAAACGACGGCACATTAACCGCCACTGCTACGGCGTCTGATTTAGCAGGCAATCCTGTAAGCGCGCAAGATAGCGTTGAGCTTGATAACACTGCCGCCATTACCACAAGCATTGATAAAACAGCCGATGGCGTTATTAACGGCAGCGGCGAAAGTGCAGCCATTGTTGTACGCGGTACTGTAGAAGATGTAGAAGATGGCCAAATAGTTACTGTAACAATAAGCGATGGCGTTAACCCTGCGGTGACTACAACTGCAA
>NZ_JAQREI010000004.1:0-333151 GCF_028599215.1 Pseudoalteromonas sp. Angola-30 | reverse complement strand
CGTAAGCGTTGTACCCCTTCAATTACTAAAGTATCGCCTTTATTTAACGGCCCAGAAACCAATAATCGCCCCGCCAAGCGCTGCTCTATTTTTACATCAACACGTGTGGCTTTTTTATCAATGCTGGTCCATACATACGGGCCTGTTGCCCCCCACAGTAATGCAGCCTCAGGAACTGCAGCAAAATGCTCGCCTAACACTTCAATATGTACTCTAAAGCTCATACCAGGTAAAAATTGTTGTTTTTCATTATTTAGCTTGGCTTTAACACGTAAAGTACGAGTTTGTGGGTCTACGCGTGAATCTAAATAGGCAATATCAGCGTTAATGGCAGTGTCTGATTGCCAAGGAAACACCGTTAAGCTGCTTTTATTACGCAGCATACTGATAGCCGACTCCGGTGCGTTAAAATTTATGTACAGGCTTGTTGTGTCATCTATTGTGGCAATGGGCGTTTGCTCGGTTATTCTATCGCCTACCTCAACATCTGTTAAACCCATAATGCCATTTATCGGCGCAATTACTTTTCTGTCTTCAAGCTCAGTTTGAGCCTGTATGAGGGTGACTTTGGCAAGCTCTACAACAGTTTTAGCATCATCAACATCGCTTTTAGGCACTGCGCCTTTGGCCTGACTTTGTTCTAATCGTTTTAGTATTCGCTGGGTGTCGGCAAGTTTAATTTTAGCCTCATCAAGCGCTGCTTTTTGCCTACGAGAATCAAGTTCGAGTAAAGTATCGCCTTTTTTTACTTTATCACCTGGCTTAAAAAAAACGCCTGTTACTCTATCGCCTACTGCGGGGTACATTACAACCGAATGAATTGCCTCTGTATTTCCTACCGCTTGTACTTGTTGTTTTGCACTTTCTAGGGCAATTTTTTGTACAACAACGTTCGCACTCATTGCAGGTAGGCTGAAAAACAGCAGCGAACTAAGCACACCGATTAAAAAGTTTTGCGATTTCAAAGTAACACCTTAATTAATTATTATTTCCATTACCTTACGAAGTCTAACAGCTGATTGATCAATAGGTAGGATAGAACGATAAATTAGCAAAACTATAAGATGAAATTAAATTGGTAATACCAATTAATTTTTGAAAAAGGCGCTTAAAGACTACGCATTTATACAAATACTGGCAGGATTAAACTAAAAAGTGGCTATATAAATAAAAAAGCCCAGTATAAACTGGGCTATGTAGATAATAGGTAGTTAAAGATTATTTACCGCGCTGGGCTTCTTTTTGTGCTTTTTTAGCTTCTTTACGTTGTTGTAAAACCGCTTGCGCTTCATTACCAATGTGCCCTTCACCACGTGCTTGTGCTAATTCTATTTGCTTTTGACGCTCAGCAAAACGAGCACGTTGCTCATCGGTTACATTATCAATACAGTGATGACACGAAACACCTTCCATGTATTCTGGCTTTTGCTTTTCTTCTTCTGTAATCGGCATACGACACGCATGACATTGATCGTAAGAGCCTTTTTGTAAATCATGATTTACTGCTACACGATTATCAAAAACAAAACACTCGCCTTCCCACATTGTTTCTTCTTTTGGCACTTCTTCTAGGTATTTTAAAATACCGCCTTCAAGGTGGTAAACTTCATCAAACCCTTGCTCTTTCATGTAAGCCGTTGATTTTTCGCAGCGAATACCACCGGTACAAAACATGGCTACTTTTTTGTGTTTTTCTGGGTCTAAATTTTCTTTAGCCCACTGAGGGAACTCTCGGAAAGTTTTGGTATTAGGATCGACTGCATTTTGAAAAGTGCCAATTTCAATTTCGTAATCGTTACGTGTATCAATCAAAATCACTTCAGGGTCTGATATTAATGCATTCCACTCTTTAGGCTTAACATAGCTTCCCACTACTTTTAGTGGGTCAACCCCTTCAACGCCCATAGTAACAATTTCGTTTTTTAGCTTTACTTTAGTGCGGTAAAACGGGCATTCATCATCGTATGATTCTTTAGTCACTATGTCTTTTAGGTTTTCTTGTGTGTCTAACCACGCAAGTAAGTTATCTATTCCTTCGCGTTTAGCCGATACAGTACCGTTAATACCTTCAGCAGCAAGCAATAAAGTACCGCGTACTTCGTTTGCTTCCATCACTTCTAAAAGGGGTTTACGTAGTGCTTCAAAATTTGGCAAACCTACAAATTTGTACATTGCACACACTACAAAGTGCTCGTTTGTTACATCATCTTTATGAACAGCAGTCATTTTACTTCCTATTTTGCTTTGATAGCCTTAAGTGGCGTTTACCGAATCGTAAATCCGGCGCATATGGGGCGCGTATTTTACGCTTTTTATAATTAATTGCAAAAAATAGCGCGTTAGAATGGTTTTTACTGTCGGCATAACCCTTGTGTAAGCTATAATGCGGCCATTAATTTAAGTTGCACATTGGAGAACACGACTTTGCACTTTACTGATCTTGGGATTGATACTCGCCTTGAAACACAATTAGCACATCAAGGGATCACCCAGCCCACAGATATTCAAGCACATGCAGTGCCTACCGCACTTGCAGGGCATGACATTTTTGCTCAGTCTAAAACTGGGTCGGGCAAAACATTAGCGTTTTTATTACCTGCTGTTCAGCGAGTTATGAAACAAAAAGCGCTCAGTAAACGCGATCCACGTGTCCTCATCGTTGCACCAACCCGTGAGCTTGCAACGCAAGTATTTACGCAGTTGCGTTTATTAATTGCGGGCACAAACATTAAAGCTGTAAAAATACTCGGTGGCGAGAACTTTAACGATCAAATTAAAGCCCTTCGTAACGACCCGCACTTTGTTGTGGCAACCCCTGGGCGTTTGGCCGATCACATCACAAAACGCTCATTACAATTAAGTGGGTTAGAGCTATTAATTTTTGATGAAGCCGACCGTATTTTAGACTTAGGTTTTACTGAACAGCTGAAAATGATTAACGAGCAAGCTAATCACCGCTTGCGCCAAACATTGTTGTTTTCAGCGACACTAGATCACGCTCAAGTTGATGCCCTATCGCGTAATTTATTAAAAAAGCCAAAACAAATTACACTGAGCGCCGCTAACGAACAACACAGTGATATTAAACAAACACTCTATTTAGCTGATCACCTTGATCATAAAGAAGCGTTACTTGAGCATTTTTTAAAACAAGATGATGTTGGCCAATGTATTATATTTACAGCTACCCGTGCCGATACCAGCCGTTTAAGTGAAGCATTAAATGCAAAAGGTTTTAAATCAGTGGCTTTAGCTGGCGATTTAACACAGAGCAAACGTCTTGAGATCATGGACTCGTTTAGCCGCGAAAACTTTAAAATTTTGATCACCACTGATGTTGCTTCGCGAGGATTGGACTTATTAAGTGTAACGCACGTAATCAATTTTGATTTACCAAAACACGCTGAAGAGTATGTACACCGTATAGGTCGTACAGGCCGCGCCGGATTTAAAGGTAATGCATTATCGCTAGTAGGCCCTAAAGACTGGGCAAGCTACTTAGCAATTAAGTCGTTTTTGAACGACGAGCTGGTTTTTGCAAGCGTTGAAGGCCTTAAAGCTAAATTTAAAGGTGTAAAAGAGAAAAAGCCTGCAACAGCCTCTGTAAAAACTAAAAAAGTTGCACAGGTGAAAAAGCCGCAAGTTAAACGTAAGGCAAAACCTAAAAAACCAGCTGCACCTATAAAAGCCCCGATAAACATTGATGGCAATTCACCAATGCGCCGTAAAAAAAAGCCTGAGCAGGAATAATTATGAGTTACCTAGGAACAACACAAACCTTATTTGTAAAAGAAGTGAGCAATGAAGGTGCTTACCTTGATGGCCACGATTTAGGGGAAGTGTTTTTACCAAAACACGAAATTAAAGATGAACTTGAAGCTGGCGATAGCATAAGCGTTTTTATCTTTTTAGATAACGCCAATTTACCTACAGCAACAGTAAAAAAACCTCATGCCCAAGTAGGTGAATACGCACTGCTTCGTGTTAAAGAAATAAATAGCATCGGCGCTTTTTTAGATTGGGGACTTGAAAAAGATGTTTTAGCTCCATTTAACGAGCAAAAACCACGTATGCAAGAAGGTCATTCTTATTTAGTTCGCTTATATTTAGATAATGCGAGCCAACGTATTTGTGCATCAAGCAACTTTAATCGCTTTTTATCAAAAGATGAACCTGAGTACACACATCTTCAAGAAGTTGATTTAATTGTTGCTGGAAAAACAGATATTGGCTACAAAGTGCTTATTGAAGAGTCTCACTTTGGTGTTGTGTTTTACAACATGGTATTTAAAAACTTATTTGTAGGGCAAAAGCTTAAAGGGTTTGTTCAAAAAGTACGTGAAGACGGAAAAATCGACGTTATACTTGAAAAGCCAGGCATGGGTAAAGTAAGTGAACTTGGCGATAAAATAATGGAAAAGCTTAAAAACGAGGGCGGCATACTAGCCATTGGTGATAAATCTGATCCTGAGCTTATCAAAAAAGTATTTTCAACCAGTAAAGCTAACTACAAAAAAGCCATTGGTGGTTTATTTAAGCAAGGCTTGATAGACATAGAAGCCAAATCTATCCGCTTAAAATAGTTGTACACTTTTTATAAGCGCTAACATTATGTTGGCGCTTATAGTTAAAACGTTTCTAAATAGTTTAATTAAATGATTGTTCAAAGATGATAAAACGTTTTGATGAATAAAAAAACGTTATTTAGCTATTATCGCTAACGGCACTTATATTGCCCTATTCTCTGCCCTCACCTTCGCGTAAATAAAATTTTTTAAACAAAGCTAACACTAGGTTTACCCCTGAAAAATAATTAGGGAATTACTAACAGGCATTAGCCCATAATACGCTTATACGGCAACGTACATTCTGTATATTGCTTTGAATAATCAAGTATCTCAGCTTTGGTTTCTAAGCTTAGTGGCGCCAATCTAAATACTTTATTTTCACATTCACTTTGTTTGTCGTCGTGATTTGAAATGCAATCTGACGTAGTTACTTTTTGGCGCGTTAAGCGCTCTTCATTTTTATAGCATAAGTGGTGTGCGTAGCCATGCATGGTTTGCTTAAATTCAAATAAATCGACAGGGTAATTTGCGACTAAGTCAGTAATCGTCGCTACTCCATCATAAGCTTTACTAGAAAAAACGTGTTTATTTACTGAAAAACCTGCAACAACAATTAAAATAGATCCAAAAATTAACTTCAAAATAACCCCCTTACTGCATTCTTAGTACTAATGTAGCATAAAAATGTATTCATAAAAGGGGTTTAGCACTAAATAATTGCTTTTTGTTAACTTAAACTAGTGATTTATTAACATCGGCTAAAGTTTGTACCGGATCTGACGATTGTGTAATTGGTCTACCAATCACTAAGTAATCGCTACCCGCTTCAATAGCTTGCTTAGGTGTCATAATGCGTTTTTGGTCGCCCACATCGCTACCAGCAGGGCGAATGCCAGGAGTAACTAGCTTAAACTCGCTACCTAATTGCGCTTTTAGCGCTTTCGCTTCTTGGGCAGAACATACTACGCCATCAAGCCCTGCTTCTTTTGTTAATTTAGCTAAATGAATAACTTGTTCTTGCGCTGATTTTTCAACACCCAAACGCTTTAGTTCAGCTTCGTCCATGCTGGTTAGCACTGTCACTGCAATTAATAAAGGTGCTTTATCACCAAACTTTTCAAGTGCCTGCTTTGCCTTATTCATCATTTCAAAACCACCTGATGCATGAACGTTTACCATCCAAACGCCCATATTAGCCGCTGCGGTGACCGCTTTTGCCACTGTATTAGGGATATCATGGAATTTTAAATCTAAAAATACGTCAAAGCCTAAATCGATTAACTGTTTAACGAATGCAGGGCCAAAATAAGTAAACATTTCTTTGCCTACTTTTAAGCGACACGTATCTGGTGAGAGTTTTTTTACAAAATTAAGAGCCGCGTCTTGTGAATCGTAATCTAGGGCAATAAGAACTTTTTTTGTATCTTCTAAAGACATAACTATCCTAATGAATGGCAGTAAAGTTATAAATAGTTGGGGGTTATTAAAATCCGTCTAGGCCTCTACTTGGCACAATGGTTTCCCAATGTTTACAAGATGGGCAGTTCCAATAAATAGTGTGGCTTGTAAAACCACAGTGTTGGCATTGAAAGTCTGGTTTTGTAGCTATATAAGACGTAACTAGCTTATCAATTTCATCAAGTACTTCTTTGGTATTTGGATTTTTATCACTCATTAGCTGTAGTAAAAAGCTAAAACCTCGAATTGTAGGCTGACGTTTTAAGCTGTCGGTTAAAAACTCAAATGCCTGTTTAGTATTTCCCTGCTCTAACAGTGCTTGGCAATGTTTTATTTTTATTAGCACCCCACCTTTATCGAGCAAGTCACATAATAAATCATGAAACTGATGTGTTAAATTTAACTGCTTATAGCTATGTGCAAGCTGGTCAATAAACAAAGGTGCAAATAACGTAAATTGGCAAACGAGTTCACGCCAATAGTAAATTGCTTTAACGTAGTCTTCACTTGTGTAAGCCGATAACCCTAGTTCGTATAAAGGACGAACCGCTTTGTAATTTAAGCTAATGGCTTTGTTCATTAATTGCGGTTTATTTTCGCTTAGGGCAGCTTCACTGTAAAAATTAGCAATTGCTTTAAAATGCTGCTCTTTAACAAATAACTCACTGTGGGCTTCGAACATATTAATGCCCTTTTCCCACTCTCGAGTTTGCGAGTATAAAGTAATAATTGGGTCAAGTGCTTGTTCATGCCCAGCTTTAACAAGCCACACTAAATGCTCTTCTGCACCGTCTAATAAGCCGGCCATAATATAATCTTCGGCTAATTCTAGACGGCTAGCTGCGGCTTGTTGTTCATTTAAACTTGGGTGTTTTAAAAGGAGTTCATGAATTTTTATTGCGCGGTCAAGCTCACCTCTTCGGCGAAACATGGTAGCAAGGGTTGAGTAGTGGTCAACAGAGTCAGCAGCCACTTCTAATAGGTTTATTAGGTGCTCTAAGCCCTGATCTTCTTCTCTGTCTAGTAAAAACTTTAAGCCTTTACTGTATTCTGAAGTGATTTGGCGATTGAGTTGATGAGCTTGGTTTTTTGCACTATTTTTGCCCATAATCCAG
This sequence comes from Pseudoalteromonas sp. Angola-30, assembly GCF_028599215.1. NCBI lineage: Bacteria > Pseudomonadati > Pseudomonadota > Gammaproteobacteria > Alteromonadales > Pseudoalteromonadaceae > Pseudoalteromonas > Pseudoalteromonas sp. Angola-30. The sequence continues at coordinate 326,010 of NZ_JAQREI010000004.1, read as the reverse complement.
CCATAACCGGCAGCAACAGGCAGTAGTAAAAACAAAAGCTCAATCATGATTAGGTGTCTTTATTAGCAATAAGCTTACTATTATTTTTTTCTGGGCCTAATTGTTTTTTTAAGCGGTAATTTTGCCACTTTAATTTAGAAAACAATTTAAAGCTAATAAAACACCCTATTATTACACCCAGTATAAAGCAGATACTTATAATTACAGCGAGTGGCAAGGTATTACTGGCAATAATATAATTGATTTGTACTAATTGTGGATTTTGAGAACCCAATAAAAATGCGCAAAATAGGCATAGTACAACCAGAATAATTTTTAATACCTTAAACAAGTAACTACTCCAACTGGTTAACTAGGCAATACTCTCGTTTACGCGGTCGCGTAATTCTTTGCCTGGTTTAAAATGAGGTACATGCTTACCATCAAGCTCTACTGTATCGCCAGTCTTAGGATTACGACCTGTGCGAGGAGCGCGGTAATGCAAAGAGAAACTACCAAAACCTCTGATCTCAATACGATCGGAAGTAGATAATGAGCCGGCCATTTGTTCAAGAATTTCTTTTACTGCATTTTCAACATCTTTCACTGGAACGTGTGCGTGCTGTTCGGCAAGTGTTTCTATCAGTTCTGACTTAGTCATAGCGTTTCCTTAAAGAGAATAGTGGAAGGGCAAAACTGCCCTTCCAATTAAAAACTAATTAGTAATTAGTCTTTTTGTGCATTTGCGAAAGCAGCTGCCATTGCGTTTTCAAACACTGGCTCTTCTTTCTTAAGCTTCTCTAGTACTTCTTTCTCTTCTGCTTCGAAAAGAGCTTTAACAGATAAGCTTAAAGTGCGGTTCTTACGATCAACGCCAACGTATTTAGCTTCGATTTCGTCGCCTACAGAAGCAACAGTCGTTGCATCTTCAACGCGCTCTTGAGCGATATCAGCTACACGGATGTAACCTTCAACGCCTTCGATAAGCTCTACAGTTGCGCCTTTCGCATCAACTTCAGTCACTTTACCTTTAACAATAGCACCTTTTTTGTTTGCATCAAGGTAGTTATTGAACGGGTCAGCTTCGATTTGCTTAACACCTAGAGAGATACGTTCACGCTCTGGGTCAACTTGCAATACGATAGCAGTGATTTCGTCGCCTTTCTTGAATTCACGTACAGCTTCTTCGCCAGGCGTGTTCCAAGAAATGTCTGAAAGGTGTACAAGACCATCAATACCACCGTCAAGACCGATAAAGATACCGAAGTCAGTGATTGATTTGATCTTACCAGTAACTTGGTCGCCTTTGTTTTGTAGACGAGCAAATTCCTGCCAAGGATTAGCAATACATTGCTTAAGACCAAGAGAAATACGACGACGTTCTTCGTCGATTTCAAGAACCATAACTTCAACAGTGTCACCTAGTGAAACAACTTTTGAAGGGTGGATGTTCTTGTTAGTCCAATCCATTTCAGAAACGTGAACTAGACCTTCAACGCCTTCTTCGATTTCTACGAAGCAACCGTAATCAGTAAGGTTAGTTACACGACCAGAAAGCTTAGAACCTTCTGGGTAACGACCAGCGATAGCTGCCCATGGATCTTCGCCAAGCTGTTTAAGGCCTAGAGATACACGAGTTTTATCTTTGTCGAATTTAAGAACTTTAACTGCGATTTCGTCGCCAACATTAACGATTTCTGAAGGGTGTTTAACACGCTTCCACGCCATATCAGTGATGTGTAGTAGACCATCAACACCACCAAGGTCAACGAATGCACCGTAGTCAGTAAGGTTCTTAACGATACCTTTAACTTCTTGACCTTCAACAAGGTTAGCAAGAAGCTCTTCACGTTCTTGTGAGTTTTCAGATTCGATAACTGCACGACGTGAAACAACAACGTTGTTACGTTTTTGGTCAAGCTTGATTACTTTAAATTCAAGCTCTTTGCCTTCAAGGTGAGTTGTGTCACGTACTGGACGAACATCAACAAGTGAACCAGGTAGGAAAGCACGGATTGAATCAACTTCAACTGTGAAACCGCCTTTAACTTTACCGTTGATAACACCAGTAACAGTCTCTTGCTCTTCACATGCTTTCTCAAGACGGATCCACGCTTCGTGACGCTTCGCTTTCTCACGAGAAAGGATAGTTTCACCGAAACCGTCTTCGATTGCATCTAGTGCAACATCTACTTCGTCGCCTACAGCAACTTCTAGTTCACCAGCAGCATTTTTGAACTGCTCTGCAGGGATAGCACTTTCTGATTTAAGACCAGCATCTACAAGTACAATGTTATTCTCGATAGAGATTACTGTACCTTTAACAATAGAGCCTTGCTCTGCTTCAAAACCCTTTAAGCTTTCTTCAAATAACTGCGCAAAATTTTCTGACATACGAATATACGTCTCATATATTAATACCAATAAGCAACCATGCTGCATGGGGTTGTTAAAATAGCACTGGCGTCCTGCTGGTGCATAAAATGTGTTTAGCTTCGTTTAGGAAGCTTGCCTTGTGAGATAGCAATATCTACTAAAGTTATAACTTTATCAAACACTTGCTGAGCGTTGAGCTCGCTTGTGTCTATTTCAATTGCATCATCAGCAGGAACAAGCGGCGCAACGGTGCGATTCATATCGCGCTCATCACGAGCTTGAATGTCCTGTAATAGACCACTTAGTGTAACATCAAGGCCGCGCTCATTCAACTCAACATAACGTCTGCGCGCGCGTTCTTGTGCACTAGCGGTTAAATATATTTTTAATGGTGCGTCTTGAAAAACCACGGTGCCCATATCTCGGCCATCAGCAATTAAGCCCCGTTCGGTTTTAAACGCACGCTGGCGTCGAAGTAGCGCTTCACGTACACGGGGTAATGCAGCCACTTTTGAAGCAGCTGCCCCAACCTCTTCATTACGAATTGTCGAGGTTACATCTTCGCCTTCTAAAATAACTTTTCCAGCATTAGTTTGGCTATCAACCAAAAACTGCACATCTAAGTTTGCAGCAAGCGGGACAAGCGCTTCTTCGTTGTCTAATGCTATTTGGTGATGAAGTGCGGCAAGGGATAATACACGGTAAATTGCGCCGCTATCCAATACATCCCACCCCAATTTGTCGGCTAACAAGCGACAAACAGTTCCTTTACCTGAACCACTTGGGCCATCAACGGTGATTACGGGCATTAATAACGCCTGCATTTAAAACCTCCTGCAATGCACACCTAAATAAAACCGCGATATTATACGTCACTTCTGCAAATAGATCCGCTTTAGTGTGTAACTTTTTATAATTATTTATAAAAAGCCTACTCACTCACTGATGCTAAAACCTTGAAAAAGGTTGGAAAAGTTTTATATGTACATTTAGGATCGTTGATTGTAATAGGCTTTCCGCCTACGGCAACCATTGCAAAACACATCGCTATGCGGTGATCGTCATACGTATCTATAGCCACATCATTGAATGCACTCGGTGGTGTAATTTCGATAAAATCTTCACCCTCTACAACCTCGGCACCCACTTTACGAAGCTCAGTTGCCATTGCATATAAACGGTCAGTTTCTTTTACACGCCAGTTATAAATATTGCGTATAGCTGTAGGCCCTTTAGCAAATAAAGCAACCGTAGCAAGTGTCATTGCCGCATCAGGGATAGCGTTAGCGTCAATATCTACACCTTTTAATTCGCCTTTACGAACAACTAAACGCTCGTCATACCATTTTATTTCAGCGCCAACTTCTTCCATCACTTTAGCAAAACAAATATCACCTTGAACTGATTTAGCGCCCACGCCTTTAATTTCAATTTCGCCACCGGCAATAGCCGCTGCCGCAACAAAGTAAGACGCTGATGATGCATCACCCTCCACCATAATACGCTCTAGTGATTGGTATTGTTGGCCGCCTTTAACTTTAAATGTTGTATAGTCGCTGTGCTCAACAGTCACCCCAAAACGCGCCATTACATCTAACGTTATATCAATGTAAGGCTTAGATACCAAAGTACCCTTAATGGTAATTTGCGTATCACCTCTAAATAAAGGGGCAGCCATTAGCAATGCTGTTAAAAATTGGCTAGAAATACTGCCATCAATTTCAACAGTACCGCCTTTAATTTGCCCACCAATTATTTTTAGTGGTGGGTAGTCTTTATGTTTTGTGTAGGTTATATCGCCGCCAAGTGCTTGTAGCGCATCGACTAAGTGCCCTATTGGGCGCTCTTCCATGCGCGGCTCACCTATAAGCTCATACTCCCCAGCTACAGCTGCGAGTACCGCTGTTAAAGGACGATAAGCAGTACCTGCATTGCCTAAAAATAAAGGGTCACTTGGGGTTTTAAATACACCGCCAACCCCTTCTACGGTTGCCACAGTGCGATCATCATTAAGCGTTACGTTAACACCTAGTAGTTTTAATGCACCCAACATATGGCGAATATCATCGCTATCTAGCAGGTTTTCAACAACGGTAGTCCCTTGAGCCAGCGCTGCTAATAATAAAATACGGTTTGATAGGCTTTTAGACCCAGGTAAGGTAACACTGCCATTTACACGAGAAATAGGCTCTAAACGAAGTTGTTCCATTAGCTGTGCTCCTGTGCAAATGCCGCCATAAAGGCAACCAAGGCTTGCACACCTGCAAGTGGCATTGCGTTATAGATACTTGCGCGCATACCGCCTACAATTCGGTGCCCTTCTAGGGCAAGTAAGCCGGCTTCTTTAGATTGCGTTACAAACTTTTCGTTTAAGCTTTCATCGTTTAGCCAAAACGGTACATTCATACGCGAACGACAATGCGTCGCTACTTTATTAGTATAAAAAGGCGATTCATCAATAAAGTCATAAAGCAGCTTAGCTTTAGCAATATTTTGTGCTTCCATTGCCTTAACGCCACCGTTTTGCTCTAGCCATTCAAATACTTCAGCTGCTAAATACCATGCAAAAGTAGGCGGTGTATTAAACATGCTGCCTTGTTTTGCTTCAAGTGCGTAATCTAAAATACCTGGTTTAGCTAAACCTTCACGCTCAAGTAATGTTTTGCGAACAATAACAATAGCTATACCTGATGGACCTATATTTTTTTGTGCACCGGCATAAATTAAATCAAATTTATTTACGTCAATTTCACGCGACAAAATAGTCGATGACATATCAGCAATAATAGGTGCCGTTGGGTGGCTCGGCACATCAAAAATCTCTAAGCCGTCTACTGTTTCATTTGGGCAGTAGTGAATGTAAGAGGCATCTGCAGGTAACTCCCACTGCGCCACTTCTTTTATAGAAAACAGCCCGTTTGCGTCATTTCTAACGTTGATTGAGTGGGTTTGAGTAAATTTATTAGCTTCATCAGTGGCACTTTTAGACCAAACGCCGTTCTCGCAGTAAACCGCCGTTTTACCATTTTGATGTAAATTTAATGGCACAGCGCTAAATTGACCGCGGCCACCACCGTGCATAAATAACACTTCAAATTCATCGCTAATGTTCATTAAACGACGAAGGCTGGCTTCGCATTTTGCTGTAAGCGCTAAAAAATCTTTACTACGATGGCTTATTTCCATCACAGATACGCCTAAGTCTTGCCAGTCTAAAAATTCTTTTTGTGCTTTTTGCATAACAGCTTGTGGAAGCATAGCTGGCCCCGCACAAAAATTATATTTACTCATTACCTTTGCCTCATTCCAGTAATTTAAACTCTTTTGATAAACAAAAAAGGATTATTAATTTTTTTCAACATGATTAAAAAAAGCGGCCTTAGCCGCTTTTTCAATTTCAGTTATTCAGAAGGTGGATTATCATCCGTTGCTTCTTCATTTACTGTATCAACCGTTTCAACGTCTTCAATATCAACTAAGTCACTGTCTGTAACTTCAATCTCTTCGATACGTTGTAAACCAACTACTTGCTCTTCGTCAATAGTTCTGATCAAAATAACACCTTGGGTGTTACGTCCAACCGTCGATACTTCATTAACGCGGGTACGTACTAGCGTACCACGGTTTGAAATAATCATTATTTCGTCGTTGTCGTCAACTTGTACAGCGCCAACTACTGCGCCATTACGCTCACTCACCTTAATAGATACAACACCTTGTGTTGCACGGCTCTTAGATGGGTAATCTTCAAGTTGAGTACGTTTACCGTAACCATTTTCAGTCACCGTTAAAATAGCACCGTCAGACTTAGGCACAATTAACGACACTACGCGTTGGTCGTCGGCCATTTTAATACCACGAACACCGGTAGCAGTACGACCCATAGGGCGAACACCTTTGAAACGAATTTCAGGGTTGCCTTCTTCGTCGAGTACCGGGTTGCCGTTTTCATCAACAACAGCAGACTCTTCCGCTTCTTTAAAGCGTACAACTTTACCTGCATCAGTAAACAACATAATTTCGTTGCTACCGTCGGTAATATCAACCCCAATTAGGCTATCGCCTTCGTTAAGGTTTACCGCAATAATACCGCTTGCACGTTGACGGCTGTATGCCGTTAGTGGTGTTTTCTTCACAGTACCAAATGCAGTTGCCATGAAAATGTATTTATCTTCTTCGTACTCGCGTACAGGTAAGATAGCAGTAATGCGCTCATCATCTTCAAGTGGCAGTAAGTTAACAATTGGCTTACCGCGAGCAGCGCGACTAGCCAGTGGTAACTGGTATACTTTAAGCCAGTACAAACGACCCGCAGTAGAGAAACATAAAATGGTATCGTGGGTATTAGCCACTAAAAGACGCTCAATGAAATCTTCATCTTTCATCTTCGTTGCTGACTTACCTTTACCACCACGGCGCTGCGCTTCGTAATCAGACAATGCCTGATACTTAACGTAACCTTCGTGCGATAGGGTCACAACAACATCTTCTTCGTTAATTAAATCTTCAAGGCTAATATCGTGCGCTGCCGCGTTAATTTCTGTACGACGCTCATCACCATATTGCTCTTTAATTTCTACTAACTCATCACGAATAACTTCCATTAAACGCTCAGGGCTAGCTAAAATGTGTAGTAGCTCAGCAATTAAATCTAACAGCGATTGGTACTCTGCTAAGATTTTTTCATGCTCAAGACCGGTTAGTTTGTGTAAACGTAAATCAAGAATTGCTTGTGCTTGCTGCTCAGAAATATAGTACTGACCATCGCGAATACCCAGCTCACTTGCCAGCCAATCTGGGCGTGCTACGTTGTCTTCGCCTGCTTTTTCAAGCATAGCTTGTACGTTGCCTAAATCCCATGGGCGAGCTGTTAAGGCTACTTTAGCCTCTGCTGGGGTTGGCGATTTACGAATTAGCTCAATAATTGGGTCGATGTTGGCAAGCGCAATTGCTAAACCTTCAAGGGTATGAGCACGGTCGCGCGCTTTACGTAAATCAAATACGGTACGGCGTGTAACCACTTCACGGCGGTGAATAACAAACTCTTCAAGCATTTCTTTTAAGTTGAAACACTTAGGTTGGTTGTTAATTAATGCAACCATATTCATACCAAACACAGTTTGTAACTGAGTTTGTGAATATAAGTTGTTGAGGATAACTTCACCTACATCACCACGTTTGATCTCAATAACGATACGCATACCGTCTTTATCTGATTCATCACGTAGTGCACTAATGCCTTCAATTTTTTTATCTTTAACAAGCTCAGCAATTTTTTCAATTAAGCGTGCTTTGTTAACCTGATAAGGAATTTCGTGCACGATAATGGTTTCGCGGCCTGTTTTTTCATCGGTTTCGATGTCGGCGCGTGCACGCATGTACACTTTACCACGGCCGGTTAAATAAGCATCTTCAATGCCTTTTTTACCATTAATAATGGCAGCCGTTGGGAAATCAGGACCCGGAATGTAATCCATTAATTCATGAATCGTTAAATCAGGGTTTTGAATAAGCGCTAAACAACCATTAACCACTTCAGTTAAGTTATGAGGTGGAATGTTTGTTGCCATACCTACCGCAATACCCGATGAACCGTTAACAAGTAAGTTAGGCACTTTGGTTGGTAAAACGTCAGGAATTTGTTCGGTACCGTCGTAGTTAGGAACGAAATCAACCGTTTCTTTTTCAAGATCGGCTAATAACTCATGCGACATTTTTGCCATACGTACTTCTGTATAACGCATTGCCGCTGCTGAATCACCATCAACCGAACCGAAGTTACCTTGGCCATCTACAAGCATATAACGTAGTGAGAATGGCTGTGCCATACGCACGATGGTGTCATAAACTGCACTGTCGCCGTGTGGGTGGTATTTACCGATTACGTCACCGACCACACGGGCCGATTTTTTGTAAGGCTTATTCCAGTCATTACTAAGCTCGTTCATTGCAAACAAAACGCGGCGGTGAACAGGTTTTAAACCATCACGTACGTCTGGTAATGCACGTCCTACAATTACGCTCATTGCGTAATCAAGGTAGGAGTTTTTTAACTCGTCTTCAATATTGACTGGCAGAATTTCATTGGCGAGATCAGTCATTTGATATCACATTCCTTCAGTATCAGCTCTTAGCAACCCGGTATTAGGCGCCAAGAGTATTTGTTATTATTTCTAAGCGACCATGCTATCACAATTAATTTAAATTTACAGGCGCAAAACTTTGCGATTTATCAATTTAGCCCTATATAATGGCCTCAGATTGACGAGGAAGTATTTTATGACCGAACATCAAAATGTAGATAACGCAGAAATAGCAAAATTTGAAGCCATTGCAGAGCGATGGTGGGACCAAGACGGAGAGTTTAAACCTCTTCACGAAATTAACCCATTACGATTAGACTTTGTGGCTAACAAAACCCAAGGCTTATTTGATAAAGAAACACTCGATGTAGGCTGTGGTGGCGGCATTCTTAGCGAAAGCATGGCACGCATGGGCGCACACGTAACCGGTATAGACATGGGGCAAGAACCACTCACCGTAGCAAAGCTTCATAGCCTAGAAACCGGTGTAAATGTTGACTATATAAAAGTACCTGCAGAAGAATTTGCAACTCAGCACCCTGCTCGCTTTGATGTAATAACCTGTATGGAAATGCTAGAGCATGTACCTGACCCTGCTTCTATTATTCATGCAGTCGCAGAGCTTGCCAAGCCAGGGGCTGATGTGTTTTTCTCAACCCTAAATAAAACGCCTAAAGCTTACTTGTTTGCTATTGTAGGTGCTGAAAAGCTGTTAAAAATGGTGCCTGAGGGCACACACGATCACAACAAATTTATCAAACCTGCACAACTTATTGCATGGGCTGAACAAGCCGGTTTAAAAGTACGTGCCAGTGCTGGCCTGGGCTACAACCCGCTTTCTAAGCAGTATTCATTAAATACAGATGTGAGTGTTAATTACATTCTTCACTTTGAGAAGTTAGCATAATGGCTAGCTCTCATACCCCCTTAACTCCTTTTGAGTATGACGCTTTCTTATTTGATTTAGATGGCACCTTGCTTGATACAGCAGACGATTTAGGTGCTGCTTTAAATGCCGTACTTAAAAGTGAAGGTGTTGCGCAAGTTACGCCTGAGGCTTATAGAAAAGTAGCGTCTAATGGCGCCGGCGCACTACTTGAACTTGGCTTTAAAGCGCAATGGGCATCGCAACCACAAACTGAACGTATAAAACAGTTAGTCAGCCACTACAGCCAAAACCTAGCGACACACACCCGCTGCTTTGAAGGCATAGAATCATTACTCATAGCCCTTGATAACCAAGGTATAAAATGGGGAATAATGACTAATAAGCCCGGGTTTTTAACCGATCCATTAGTGGCTGCTATACCCGCTTTAAAAAATGCACACGTTGTGATCAGTGGCGATACGCTCACCGAGGCTAAACCATCGCCTTTACCCTTACTACACTGTACAAAACTGATGAACGTAGATCCTAAACGTTGCTTATACATAGGTGATGCTCAACGTGATATAGAAGCAGGTAAAGCCGCAGGTATGCACACAGCAACAGCGCTTTGGGGCTATATACCAAGTATTGATGAGGCCAAGGGCTGGGAAGCCGATTTTAACTGGCACAGCCCCATTGATGCTTTTAACCATATATAGTGCCATGTAAATTTTTAAACACTATATATTGTGATTGTGTTAGTTTTCATGCAAAGCTTGATGATAAAAAAAGCAGTCGAAATTTATTTTCAAAATGCGTAAATTTAGCAGATCATTAGTTGATTTTTAGCTATTTCAACTTAAATGATTGTTCGAAGGTGAGTGACTACTAACACAAATACGTTATCCCAAAGTTATCCACAAATAGGGGCAATTATGTCCCTTGCAAATCAGCTCAGACCACACTATCTTGTGATCTCTAAATTGAACAACACCAGATATTGTGGCCAAATGTTATTCAATTAAATTCGCCAATACGGTGAAACTTATAATAAATGAATACGTACCTTGCTTTAGCGAGGTATAAAGCATTGGTCAAAATACACAATTCCCAAGGAATACAGGCAAAGCTATGAACCAACAGTTATCTGTAAGCAAGCGTGACGGGCGTAAAGAGCCTTTAGATCTTGATAAGATCCATCGCGTTATTGAATGGGCCGCCGAAGGTTTAAACAACGTATCGGTTTCACAGGTTGAATTAAAGTCACACATTCAATTTTACGACGGTATTCGTACAAAAGACATCCACGAAACCATCATTAAAGCAGCAGCCGATCAAATTTCAAAAGAGTCGCCTGACTACCAGTACCTAGCTGCCCGCTTAGCTGTATTCCACTTACGTAAAAAAGCGTATGGCCAGTTTGAGCCACCACGTTTATTTGACCATGTTACAAAAATGGTTGAAGACAAACGCTACGATGCTCACTTACTCGTTGACTACACAGAGCAAGAGCTTGACGAGCTAGATGCTTATCTTGATCATTCGCGCGATCTTAACTTTAGCTACGCAGCAGTAAAGCAGCTTGAAGGTAAATACCTAGTACAAAACCGTGTAACGGGTGAGATTTACGAAAGCGCCCAGTTTTTATATATCTTAGTGGCTGCGAGTTTATTCTCTGACTACCCGCGCGAAACGCGTATTGACTACATCAAACGTTTTTACGATGCAGTATCAACGTTTAAAATCTCTTTACCTACGCCAATTATGTCAGGTGTGCGTACACCTACGCGCCAGTTTAGCTCGTGTGTACTTATTGAATGTGCCGACAGCCTTGATTCAATTAACGCCACATCATCTGCCATTGTCAAGTACGTTTCACAACGTGCAGGTATTGGTATTAACGCCGGCCGTATTCGTGCATTAGGTAGCCATATCCGTAATGGCGAGGCGTACCACACAGGTTGTATTCCTTTTTATAAGCACTTTCAAACAGCGGTTAAAAGCTGCTCGCAAGGTGGCGTACGTGGCGGTGCTGCAACGTTATTCTACCCGCTTTGGCATTTAGAAGTAGAAAACCTACTAGTACTTAAAAATAACCGTGGTGTTGATGATAACCGTGTTCGTCATTTAGATTACGGCGTACAGTTTAATAAACTAATGTATTCTCGTTTAATTAAAGACGACTACATTACGTTATTTAGTCCATCAGATGTGCCTGGCCTTTACGATGCATTCTTTGAAGACCAAGACGAGTTTGACGCGTTATACGTAAAATACGAGCAAGACGAGTCTATTCGTAAAAAGCGTATTAAAGCGATTGAGCTTTTCTCAATGTTCGCACAAGAGCGTGCCAGCACAGGTCGTATTTATTTACAAAACGTGGATCACTGTAATACGCACAGTCCGTTTATTTCTAAAGTGGCGCCAATTCGCCAATCTAACTTATGTTTAGAAATTGCATTGCCAACTAAGCCGTTAAATAACGTAAACGATGAAGAAGGCGAAATTGCACTTTGTACGCTATCTGCATTTAACCTAGGCGCTATTGAGTCACTTGATGAACTTGAAGAGCTTGCTGAGCTTGCAGTACGTGCACTTGATAACCTACTTGATTTCCAAGACTACCCAGTACCGGCTGCACGTAATGCCACTATGGGCCGTCGTACGTTAGGAATAGGCGTAATTAACTACGCTTACTACCTTGCTAAAAATGGTAAGCGTTACTCAGATGGCAGTGCTAATGCACTGACTCACAAAACGTTTGAAGCAATTCAATACTACCTAATGAAAGCATCAAACGAGCTTGCTAAAGAGCGTGGCGCGTGTCCTAAGTTTAACGAAACAACGTACTCTCAAGGTATTATGCCAACTGATACGTACAAACGTGACTTAGATAAAATTTGTGATGAGCCACTGCACTTAGATTGGGATTCATTACGTGCCAGCATTAAAGAGCACGGCATGCGTAACTCAACACTTAGCGCATTAATGCCTTCAGAAACATCGTCGCAAATCTCTAACGCAACTAACGGTATTGAGCCACCACGTGGTCACATTAGCGTTAAAGCAAGTAAAGACGGTATTTTAAAACAAGTAGTTCCTGAGTACGAACGCTTAAAAGATAACTACGAGCTACTGTGGGATATTCCATCAAACGATGGTTACTTACAGTTAGTGGGCATAATGCAAAAGTTTATTGACCAAACTATTTCGGCCAATACTAATTATGATCCAAACAAATACGAAGGCGGTAAAGTACCTATGAAAGTCTTATTAAAAGACTTACTAGGTGCATACAAGCTTGGTGTTAAAACACTTTACTACCATAACACCCGCGATGGCGCATCAGATGCACAAGACGACACTCCAGAAGTGGAAGATGATGATTGTGCAGGCGGCGCGTGTAAAATTTAATAGTTAAACTTAAAGCGGGCTCTTTGCCCGCTTTGTCCTGATAGTTTTAGTGATAGTTTTTTGAGTGATAGACATGTCTTATACTACTTTTAGTCGTAACCATAATGATCAAATGCAAGAGCCAATGTTTTTTGGCCAAACCGTTAACGTTTCGCGTTACGACCAACAAAAATACCCTATTTTTGAAAAATTGATTGAAAAGCAACTTTCGTTTTTTTGGCGTCCAGAAGAAGTAGACGTAAGTAAAGACCGTTTAGACTTTCAAGCATTGCCAGAGCACGAAAAGCACATATTTTTAAGTAACTTAAAATATCAAACGCTGCTTGATAGTGTACAAGGCCGCTCGCCAAACGTTGCCCTACTCCCTATTGTGTCTATTCCTGAGCTAGAAACATGGATAGAAACGTGGGCATTTAGTGAAACTATTCACAGTCGCTCTTACACCCACATTATTCGTAACGTTACACAGTCACCAGAACTTATTTTTGATGACATAGTTAGTAACGAAAAAATTAGCGAACGTGCTGATGCGGTAACCACCTACTACGATGATTTAATCAATGGCGTGTCGCTTTATAACCTGTATGGCGAAGGCAAGCACGAAATTAACGGTCAAACCGTTGTGATTAGCTTATTTGATCTTAAAAAGAAACTTTACCTTGCCATGATGTCGGTAAATATTCTTGAAGCCATTCGTTTTTATGTCAGCTTTGCGTGTTCGTTTGCCTTTGCTGAGCGTGAATTAATGGAAGGTAACGCTAAAATCATCAAGCTAATCGCACGTGATGAAGCGCTTCATCTGTCGGGTACGCAGCATATTTTAAACATTATGCAAGATGGTAAAGACGACCCTGAAATGGCGATTGTTGCCGCGCAGTGCCGTGAAGAAGCCATTAAAATGTTTGTTGAAGCCGCAGAGCAAGAAAAAGAATGGGCAGAGTACTTATTCAAAGATGGCTCTATGATTGGTTTAAACAAACACATTTTATGTCAGTATGTTGAATACATTACTAACGCACGTATGACCGCCATTGGCCTGCCTGCGCAATTTGAAAACAACAGTAACCCGATTCCATGGATCAACTCATGGCTTGTGTCTGACAACGTGCAAGTTGCACCGCAAGAAGCTGAAATTAGCTCATATCTTGTAGGTCAAATTGACTCACAAGTAGATGCCTCAGAATTTGGTGACTTTGATTTATAATGAGTGACAAACCCACTGCAAGTATAACGCTTGCAGATAACAGCCAGTGTATAGAATTTAGCACTGGCTGCCCTTCTGTTCTACATTGCTTAGAAAACCAAAAAATAGACGTAGCGTATCAATGCCGCGAAGGTTATTGTGGCGCGTGCAGAGCCACGTTAGTCTCAGGCCAAGTTCACTATAACGAAGAGCCTTTAGCGTTTGTACGCGAGGGGGAAATACTGCTGTGCTGCTGTAAGCCAAACGGTAATATAAGTATTAATTTAAAATAAATTTACTGCGTTTTATTCAAATGCTGTGGTTCAAACCGGTAATGCCCTGTGATTTTATAATCAAAAAGCATATCGGTTTTTTCTGCCCCGCGGCCAATGTTATGTACAATTAATGGATTGCCAGTTTGTACTGAACGCTCATTAACTACCATACCTATATGTGGCAGGTTACCCGGTAACATCCAAGTCACTATATCACCTGTTTTATACTCTTCAGGGCTATCAGATAACACTAACGCACGACCCTGTCTTTTAAAGTAGGTTTGTTCTTCGGTGGTCTATATTTTTATCGGGTTTGGTCAGCCCCCAAATACGCTTTGAGGGGTACAGAGTAAAATTGTCACGCATGTCTTCGTGTACTAACTGTTGTAAATCTATACCTAACTGGCGATAAGCACGAATAATCACATCGGTACACACCCCAATATTACTTGGCACGTCACCACCTGGGTAACTTATTGAACGATAACTCCCATCATACGTAACTTGGTGTGTTGTTCGCTGTATTAATGCAGCAGTTATATCTTCTTCAAATGAATTTGCTAAGGCACTAAAAGGCGCTAATACACTAAAATATAACCATACATTAGCCATATTCTGTTCCTTGTAAAAAAATTTATAATGCATCCAGTACATACTCAGGCACATTTATTTTCTCACCTGAATTTATAAAGTGAGTATCGAGCGAATAAGCCATAATTTCAAGCGGCGCATTGTGATAACCAAAGTGCTTAATTTCATTCATATAGCGCTCTATAAAGGCTAAAGCACCAAGATTTTGCCACTGCAATACATGCACTAATTCATGAAAATGTACGCGCAAGTTATCAACACTTGTCGGCAACAGGTAGTAAGTATTTTTATAAGTTATGCCGCTTACTTTCATATCAATAAAATCATCCAGCCCCATGGCACGTAATGCAGCAAAATCGGGCTTAGGTATTTCATCGATTACAACATAAAAGGCACTTTCCAAAAATTCAGTTGGGTAAAAACCTGCAAACTGTGATGTAAATTGAGTACAACACACCCGTTTGTATTTATATTTATGATTTACCTCATCAATCCATTGCTCGATTGCGGTTAACATATCCATATTCCAAACCTCATTAAAATCGCGACTAACTAGGCTTAATTAACCTTCTTCTTCAGTGAGTGACTCAAGTAAATCATGAATTTCAGCTTTAAGCGCTTTATCTTCAATTTTATTAGCGCTTACCTTGGCATTTTTTAGGCTTTTAATCGCTTCATTTTTTTGTCCAAGCTCTATTTGTAGAGTTGCCATTGAATAAGCAACCGACGACATATGATCTTTGTTATTGATTGCAACCGACTTCTGTAGCGCTTTTTCATATGTGGTAATTGCCTCTTCAAGTTCTTCGGTAAAGTCAGCTAAGGTTTCCCACTGTACAGGGTGATCTTTTGAAGTATTCTCGTTTTCTTCACAAATAGCTTTGAGCCTAGAAAATAATAATTCAAACCTTTTACGGTCGTTTCTATTTGCAGCTTCCATCAGTTGCTCTGCTAAATCATGTACTGCTTTATATACTTTGGTGTTCATCATCAGGAACTATCCTTAACTGGTCACTAAACTAACTATTTAGAGGCGCCCTAATCTTATTAGAACGGCTAATTATTTAGGTGTAATAATACATTATTAATAGATAGCGGGTTGGAATTAAAAGTGTGGTTTTAAAATTATATATAAAAAAGTAATCCACGTTAGTTACAGTGATACACTGAGAAACTAATGGACACCTAATATACTGGCTAAAAATGAAAGAGTGCAACCAATGCGGTAAATGCTGTATTAAATATGGTGGGGGCGATTTAAGTGCAACCGTACAAGAAATTGAAATGTGGGCACTGTTTAACCCAGAGATTTATCAATATGTTAAAGATGATGAAATTTGGTTTGATCCAAATACACAATTGCGACTCTCCACTTGCCCCTTTTTAGAAATAGCGCCCAAAAAAGAGCCCTCCCATAAAACAATGTATACCTGCAGCATTTACCTAGATAGGCCAGAAGATTGCCGCCATTATCCAAGCCTGGTGTCAGAAATGATACGTGATGAATGCGAAATGATAGAACCTATCGATGTAAAAAACCAAACTAGAGCACAACATAAGCTTAATATAATTATGCTTGATAGCCGCTCTTAAACAGCTTATCTTATTTGCGTGTTTATTCATCGAAAAACATTAAGCTATAGTATAACATTGTTGATAAGTCAAAAACGCAGTGTTATATTATATCACAACATAGTAACCGCGAACCTTTAAGATAATGACAAAGTTAACATTAATTTCCTCTGCAGTTTTTTCTGTTTTATGTTCTCATTCAGCACTTGCTGCTACCGTTACCGGTAAAATAACAGACGATAAAAACCAACCGATTGAAAACGCAGCTGTACACGTACATGGTAAAGACCAAGGTGTAAAAACCAACGCACAGGGCGAATTTTCTATTGATGTAGACTCTCAAAGTCAATTGCATGTAAGTAAAGACAACTTTATAGACTCGCGTATTGCGGTAAATGAAAACTCAAACAATGTGACGGTGTCGCTTACCCCTACCTCGGTAGAAACCGTTGTTGTATATGCCTCTGCACTGCATAAAAATAGCTTAGAAATGATTTCGCCGGTGAGCGTTTTATCAGGTGATGAGCTTAAAAACAAATCAAAAGCGACCCTTGGCGAAACACTAAAGGGCTTACCAGGTGTTAATGCCAGTTACTTTGGTCCGGTATCATCAAGCCCTATTATCCGTGGTTTAGATGGCCCTCGCGTTAAAATTACCCAAAACGGTTTAGATGCCAGCGATGCATCGCGCATTGGTCCTGACCATGCAACCTCAAGCGACAGCTTAGCAGCGGAACAAATTGAAGTATTGCGCGGACCAAGCACCCTACTTTATGGCTCAGGCGCAATAGGTGGTGTGGTAAATGTGGTTGATAACCGTATTCCAACGAGCAATTTAGATGATTTAACCGGTGCTGCTGAATACAGCCATGACACGGTTTCTAACTCAAATACCGTGGCTGCAAAACTAGAAACAGGAAATGACGGATTTAACTTTCATTTTGATGGGACTAAACGCAGCGGCGATGACTATGAAACGCCTACATTTAACATTACAGATGAAGATGGTGATGTTGAAACTCATAACTCTGTAGAAAACACTTTTATTGATAGCGACACATTTAATGTGGGTACGAGTTATGTGGGCGATCATTTAACGGTTGGCTTTTCTTACGGTAGCATTGAAACCGATTACGGTATTCCTGGGCATGAGCATCATGATCATGACCATGAAGGTGAAACCGAAGAAGAACACGATGAGCACGCAGATGAAGAGGAAGAAGAGTCTGTTTATGCACATCTAGAGCAAGATCGTTGGCAAGGCCTTATAAGCTATGCGCTCGATAACAACTGGATTGAAAATATTAATCTTCGTGTTGGCTACACTGATTACAAACACAGTGAAATTGAAGACGGTGAAATTGGCACCACCTTTAAAAATGAAACAACCGAAGCACGCTTAAATGTAGAGCACAAGTTAGCGCAGTGGCACGGTATGATGGGCTATCATTATAGCGAATCGGACTACGACGCAATTGGCGAAGAAGCATTTACTCCTGCAAGTGTGACCACTACACATGCGTTATATCTACTTGAAGAACGTGAATTTGGTGATGTTACACTCGAGCTTGGTGCGCGTATTGAAGATTACGAAATAACAAGCACAATTACCGACAGCGAGCACGCACATGATCACGATGAAGAAGAAGATCATGACGAAGGCGAAGAAGAAAGCATTGCATACAGTGAAAGCTTTACTAATGTAAGCGCCTCTGCCGGTGCTATTTGGCAATACACACCAGGGCAAAGCATAGCACTTAGCTTATCTCACTCTGAGCGTGCGCCCCTTTCTGCTGAGCTTTTATCAAACGGATTACACATTGCTACAGGTACTTACGAGCTAGGCCTTGGCTATCATATTGAAGATAACGAGGTTCACTTTGAGCCAGAAGACATTAAACAAGAAAAATCGACCAATTTAGATTTTAGCTTTAGACGTTTTAGCGGTGACTTTGGTTACACAGTTAATTTTTTCTATAACGATATTAAAAACTTTTATTATCAACAAAACACTGGATTAGTTTACGACGAAGAAGATGGTTTAGAGTCTGCAATTGGCGCTCACGATGATGCGGTTGCCGTATATCAGTTTGCCAGTAAAGATGCTGAACTCTATGGTGTAGAATTTGATGTACACTATCAAATTGACCCTAATGCCATGGTTAAAGTATTTGGTGATTCAACACGCGCCAAGCTAAAAGACGACGAAGGTAACTTGCCGCGCATACCAGCAAATAAATTAGGATCTGAATTACAATACAATGTAGGCGATTTACAACTAACGCTCACAGGTACGCACTACTTTGAGCAAGATAATATTAGCGCCTATGAAACTAAAACCGATGGCTACACAATTGTTGATGCTCAAGCTAATTATCAGTTAAGTTTAGGCGCTATAGATACGCAGTTATACTTAAATGTTGATAACATTACAGATGAACTTGGCTTTGTTCACAGCTCGTTTATAAAAAATAAAGCCCCACTACCAGGTAGAAACTTCCGCTTTGGTATTAGAGGTTATTTTTAATAACGCTTTGGCATTTATTTAGTTACTTTTAAAGCCGCATTTTATATGCGGTTTTTTTATGCCTACTCATTTAATTAACTAGGTTATTTATTTGTTGTAATAGCGTTTGTAGCGCAGGTAGCAAGTTTATCTTTCCCCCAAAATAACTCACTTAATTATGCGGATTGGCCTAAATTATTAACGTTTTTAAAGCTTGCTATAAAACCACAAGACACAAAAAAGCCGCGGTCAAGACCACGGCTTTTTAAATACTGACTTAATAACTAAATTAAGAAAGGATTTCGTGTAGCTCAACGTCAAATACAAGCGTTGAGAAAGGTGCAATTGCAGCACCTGCGCCACGTTCACCATAAGCAAGCTCATGAGGAACGTAAATACGCCATTTAGTGCCTACTGGCATCATTTGTAAAGCTTCAGTCCAGCCTTTGATCACGCCACCTACTGGGAATTCAGCTGGTTGACCGCGCTCGTAAGAGCTATCAAATACTGTACCGTTAATTAATGTACCGTGGTAATCAACACGTACTGTAGACTCAGCAGTTGGCTTTTCGCCTTCGCCTGTAGCTAGTACTTCGTATTGTAAACCAGACTCGGTAACAGTGATTTCAGGACGCTTAGCGTTTTCTTCTAAGAATGCAATACCTTCAGCAGAAAGTACTTTTGCTTCTTCTTCACGACGCGCTTGGATCTCTTCGTTAATTTTTTCAAATGCAGCTTGGATCTCAGGGATCTCAACTTGAAAAGCGCTACCAGCGTACGCATCTTTCATGCCTTCAAATACTGAATTTAGGTTTAAGCCTTCAAAAGGGTTAGACTTAAGTTGCTCACCCATTTGTAAGCCAATACCGTAACTTGCTTTTTCAGCATCTGTAGTAAAATTATCTGACATAATGTGTTTTTCACGTTTTGTTAGTTAAAAGACGCGTACATGCTAACATAAAATAAAACCGGTTTGGGGCTAGTTTTTACTGTGTTTTACCTTAATTTTGCCAACTATGTAGCTACAAAGGGGTAAACTGAATAAAAATCCAACAAGCAATGGCCACGCTAGTAAACCGCCACTGCCAAACAGCACCAATGGCACTAATACTAAACCAACTAAAGCAATAAAAGCTGCGCCAATAACAGGCCAATGCGTATCGTATTTAGTAATAAGATGCGCAGTTAATACGTTAAAGCCAATGCCATACACAAAGGCGGTGATAAGCGTTGCGTCTGGTTGTGCATCTGCTGCCATTTTTATTAATAAATTAATCGCGCTTTGATAACAGTAGCCAAATACAATCCACAGTAGTACATGCTTTACTAAGCGTTGCGATGTTGTAAGGTTTGCTTCTTTTGACATTTATTAAACTCCACAAAGCAAAAAACCGCCCATAAGGCGGTTTTTTTAAATAATGGTGGAGAGATAGGGATTTGAACCCTAGATAGGCTACAAACCTATGCCGGTTTTCAAGACCGGTGCATTCGACCACTCTGCCATCTCTCCGTACGGCGCGAATAATAGGGGGTATTGAGCAACTTGTAAAGACCTAAATGTAAATAATTAGCTAAAAACAGCATTTGGTTCAAAAAACCACCACAAATAGCTAAAAACCTACATTGCTCATTGCCCTATTAATAATATTGCTTTGGCCTACGTGCAATCCACGAACAAATTAAGCACAGTAATAAACTGAGTGCTAAAAATGTAACGCTTTGAAATATTAAATCAAAACGGTTTAAATCATCACTTGGTACTACCACAAATAAAAATGCAGGTAATACACTAAGCAATAACACATAAAAACAAATTTTAAAGGCCCGACCAAAATCAAACCTTTTAGACTGCTGCATCCACCAGGTTAATAAAACAAGCATTCCCATAGCAGAGCCAGCTATAAAATGTGCAGTATTCGTGCTCATTGCCACATAAAGTGTAATAAAAGCACCCACTATTCCCCAAATTGACCATGCCAGCCAATTCTCTTTTTCTTGTAAAAATAAATTTCCCATCGTTTTCGTCTTCTTTATCGTTATTTTTATTAAGACTTTCCATACTTTAACAAAAAACAACCGATTAAAAAACAAACTGAAGAAGAAAAAGTTAACCTATATTGCTTCCGTGCACTTCTCACAGCTAAATCAAAAAAGGACGAGCCTAACAGCAGCAACCTTAATGCTATATGACTGCGCAGAACTACAATAGTTCATTATTTATTATAAATAAGTGAAGTAATCATCTGGTTTATGCTTAGCTGCCTTTTTGCACTCAATCTCTGGGGTGCCTAAATATAAATACCCAACAATTTCATCTTGTTCGTCTAAATTAAGGGCACTTTTGACTGCTGTGCTTTGTGCAAAATACCCTGTACGCCATACACCACCTAAACCTTGTGCAAATGCGGCTTGTTGCATGGCAAGTACACTGCAACCGGCGCTTTGTACTTGCTCAATACGCGGCACTTTTGGATGGGCTTGATACTTAGCAATAGCAATAATGATCATCGGTGCGCGCAGCACAAGCTCTTTTGCGCGTTTAATCACTTTTTCTTCTTGCTGCTCAGCAACGGCGCTTTGATGGTATATCTCACCTAATTTATGGCGGGCATCACCTTGAACGACAATAAACTGCCAAGGCGCAATACATCCGTGATCAGGCACCCGTAACGCGGCTTGCTTTATTATATCGAGCTGCTCTGAATTTGGCCCTGGGGCGGTTAATTTAGCGTCAGATTGGCGGGTTAGTAAAAGCTCAATAGCATCCATAGCGTACTCTCATAATTCAAAACGTTAGAGTACCATTTATGCCTTTAAAAAATAAACTCTGCTTAATTATCAATTTTATTAAAACCCTACTTATTCTCTCGTATTACAGCGCCCTTACTGCGTCAACAATATTCATATACCACTGTATAAATCCGAGAGAGGCGCTATGGGTTTAACACAGGTTACAAGCAAAAAGGGCGTATAAAAATATTTATACGCCCTTTTTAAACCAATTTGTTTGCTACTCTTTTACTACTGCACGCCTGAGCCAATAATCAACACTAACAAAGCGACCGCCACCTACAAAAAACAAGCTAAGTAACATGGCAAAATAAATAGCAGAAAATTCAATACCGTTATTTATTATGGAAGGTTTACCTTTTTCATATAAGTAATCAGTAAATCCGTGCTCTTCAACTATGCCCCTAATTTTACCTATACGTTCTTGTACTTCTAGTGAGTTTTCAAGGCTTTCTTTAGCCCCTGGAATTGATAACCAATCAAGTACTTGAGCCGAACTGGTTGTAGGGTTTGATGGCGCTATAGCAAACCAACCATTATGCCAATGCACAGTTGTTGCTGCCACAACCATTGTAAACATCAGCGGAATGCTTACTAAGCGGGTAAATAGCCCAAAGAGTAAAAACCACCCGCCTAAAAATTCACTCCAGCCAGCTAAAAAGGCAAGTAAGTCTGGAAATGGTAAGCCTAAACCCCATTCACTATTGCCAAACCATTGCACAACGCTTGCATCAGCAAGAAAATAGCTAAAAAAGCCGTCGGTTTCTCCACTTAGGGCTAATTTATTAAAGCCCGCAATAATCATTACGGGGGCTAAAATTAAGCGAAAAAGTAACGCAGGTAATCCGTCGGCATACGATAGATTACCCATGATTTTATTATACAAACGAAATAATTTACTCATGTGTGGCCTGCTTTGTCAGTGTATTAAGTTATGGACTCTATACACACAAGACCTGAGGGTACTGTAAATTATTTCATTTTATTAACACTGTTAAATGGCTCTAGCCACTTGAAGCGCTTCAAAAATTGCACGCTTTGCATCAATTGCTGCTGCTAATTTAGCGCCACCAATAACATGTACCTTTGCATTGTCACGGTGTTGCTCAAGCACTTCATTATTAGAAACCTGCCCTATACACGCAATAACCGTATCAACCGGCAGTACTTGTTTTTCTCCAGCAACAGTAACTGTAAGGCCGTTTTTATCAAAACTGTGGTACTGGCAATCAGCAATTTGTTTAACACCATGTTGCTTAGCAACTTGACGATGTATCCAGCCTGTGGTTTTTCCAAGCCCGCTACCAAAGCGGCCTGCACTGCGTTTTAGCATGTATAATTGTCGCTCATCTTTGTGCGGCTCTGCCTCGCACTCAATACCCCACTGCTTTTTAAACTCAGGAATAGATTGCGATTTATGTTCACTTAAAAAAGCAACCATATCAAAGCCAATACCGCCGGCACCTAAAATGGCTATTGATTTGCCCAGTTCGACCTCACCGCGTATAACTTCATCATAAGCAAATACACGCTTAGAGTCTGCGCATTCAATTGCAGCTTCACGCGGGCGTACACCTGTGGCAAATACGATGTCATCGTATTTTTGTAACATTGCATCATCGTATGCTCTACCAAGCTCTACATTTACGTTGAGCCTTTCAAGCTCATTAGTAAAGTAGCTAAGCGTATGGTTAAAGTCTTCTTTACCTGGAATTTGCATGGCTAGATTAAATTGGCCACCCATTTGTGTTTTTTGATCGATAAGCGTTACTGTGTGCCCTTTTTCAGCCAAATAACAACTTGCCGAGAGCCCAGCAGGGCCCGCGCCAACAACTAATACATTTTTAGCTTTAGAAGCTTTATCTAACGGGTAATCAAGTTCAAAGGCGGCTTGTGGGTTAACTAAACAGGTTGCACGTTTATTTTTAAAAACGTGGTCTAAACATCCTTGGTTACAGCCAATACAAATATTTATTTGTTTAGTTTGCTGATTTTGATATTTGTTAAAAAACTCCGGATCGGCTAATAAAGGGCGCGCCATTGAAATTAAATCGGCTTCATTATCATTAAGGATTTGGTTGGCTATATCCGGCGTATTAATACGGTTTACAGCTATAACAGGTACATTCACCACTGACTTTAATCGTTTTGAAGCTTCTTTAAATGCTCCAGGAGGCACCATACTGGCGATTGTTGGCACGCGTGCTTCATGCCACCCAATGCCAGTATTAAAAATATCCACACCGGCCTGCTCAAGTGCTTTTGCCTGAATAGTGACTTCATCAGGGGTTGAGCCATTCGGGATTAGGTCCATAACAGATAATCTAAAAATAATTAAAAACGTATCTGATACTTTAGCCCTAACGGCTTTAACTATTTCAAGCGCTAATCGCATTCTATTTTCTAGGCTCCCACCAAATTCGTCATCGCGCTTATTGGTGTGTGGCGCCATAAATTCATTAATTAAGTAACCTTCAGAGCCCATAACTTCAACACCATCGTAACCTGCTTTTTCTGCCATATGGGCTGAGTGCGCAAAGTCTTTAATGGTTTTTTTAATCGAGCCTAACGACATTTGTTTAGGTTTGTATGGATTTATAGGCGCTTGAATAGCGCTCGGGGCCTGATTAAACGGATGATAAGCGTATCGACCAGCATGTAAAAGCTGCAAACATATTTTTCCGCCATGTTTATGAACGGCGCCTGTGTATGCACGGTGTTTAAATACATCATAATAGCTGTTAAATGATGAAGAAATAGGCGTTAATTTACCGCGTAAGTTAGGGCTGTAGCCCCCGGTAATGATCATGGCCGTGCCGCCTTTAGCGCGCGCCTCGTAAAAAGCGCTTAACCTTTTGCGGTTGTGCCAGCCCTCTTCAAGGCCTGTATGCATTGAGCCCATTACCAAGCGGTTTCGTAATTGTGTGTGTTTTAATTGTAATTGTTGTTCTAACATCCTGTGCCCCGTTAACTGGTCTAACCTGTATACATTAGCTAATTCTGCTTTAATGGCAAGTAATAAGCAATATGTGCCTGCATTTAATTAAAAATACTATTAAAAACGTATATTTATGTAACCTCATAAACACTTCGTTACGATTTAGCAGTTAAAATTATTTTTATTCTAGGCTAAGATGGAACTAATGTATTAGCTGTACCAAATTAAGGAGCTATTTTGATAGCAAAGGTATTTAGAGGTATTTGGGCTGGAATAAACTTTTCTCGTCGTTTAATACTCAACATTTTGTTTTTATTACTGGTTATTGTATTTTTTATGTCTCTATCAAGCGATGACGATACAATAATAATAGAAGATGGCTCTGTACTTAGGCTTAATCTTAATGGGCCTATTGTGGAAGAAAAAACATATATAGACCCTGTCGAAGCAGCCATTAACGATGCTACGTCTAATTCAGAAGCACCTAGTGAAATTTTACTTGATGATGTAGTCAAAGTGATTGATGAAGCCACTAATGACGAGCGCATCAGCGTTATCTTACTAGATTTGCAAGAAATGCCAAAAGCCCACCTAAATAAGCTAAAGCGTATTACTAAATCGTTAGATGCCTTTAAGCAAGCGGGTAAAAAAGTGATTGCATCGGGCTACTATTACACTCAATCGCAATATTATATTGCATCGCATGCCGATGAAATTGCAATGCATCCTTATGGTTCGGTAGCCATTGAAGGCTATGGGATGTATCCACTTTACTTTAAAGAAGCACTAGAAAAACTTAAAGTAACGCAGCATATTTTCCGTGTCGGTACGTTTAAGTCGGCGGTAGAGCCGTTTATTCGTAACGATATGTCTGATGCTGCTAAAGAAGCAAACCGTGTTTGGCTTGGTGCATTATGGAGCGAATATAAGCAAGATGTTGCTGCGGTTCGCCCTTTTGATGAATCTAACTTTGACGAAACCATGGATGCTTACCTTGCTAAAATGAAGGCGGCAAATGGCGATGCAGGTAAATATGCACTTGACCATCAATGGGTCGACTCGCTTAAAACAACTCAGCAAATTCGCCAACAACTCATTGATTTAGTTGGCGCACAAGAAGACGGTAAAACATTTAAGCAAGTGTCTTTTCGTGAATACTTAAGCTTAGTTAAGCCCCCTATCGAATTTGATAACCCAATTACAGAAAAAGTTGCCGTAGTTGTTGCTAAAGGTACGATTGTTGATGGTGAGCGCAAAGCAGGTGAAATTGGCGGTGACTCTACCGCAGCACTACTTCGCAAAGCACGCCTTGATGATAAAGTAAAAGCGGTTGTTTTACGTATTGATTCAGGTGGCGGCAGCATGTTTGCCTCTGAGGTTATTCGTGCTGAAGTATTAGCACTTAAAGCCGCAGGCAAACCTGTAATCGCATCAATGAGCTCAGTTGCCGCATCTGGCGGTTATTGGATTGCCTCAGCAGCTAACGAAATTTGGGCAGCACCAAGTACTATCACCGGCTCTATTGGTGTGTTTGGTACATTTATGACTTTTGAAGATACTTTATCTGAAATTGGTGTGTACTCAGATGGTGTTGCAACGTCAGAAATGGCTGGATTTTCTATTACTCGCCCGCTTAATGAAAAAATGGCGCAAGTTATTCAAATGAGTGTTGAAGAAGCTTATAGCCGCTTTATAGATGTGGTTGCTGATGCTCGCAATATGACACCAGAGCAAGTTGATAAAATTGCACAAGGCCGTGTGTGGATTGCTTCACAAGCACAAGAGCTTGGCCTAGTTGATAAGCTTGGTGATAAACAAGATGCGATTGATGCCGCAGCGGCACTTGCAAAACTTAATCACTACGAAGTGAAAACAATTAAGCAAGACCTAAGCCCGCAAGAAAAAATGCTACAAGATATTTTTGGCAGTGCATCCGTTAAATCTATGCTTGGCTTAAATACAGATACAGCCTCTGTTTTAGCCACTCAAGCTAATATTAATACGGTGATAAAGCGCCTAAGTAGTGAAGTAGCTGATCTGAAAGATTATAACGATCCGCAAGGTGTATACGCACGTTGTTTAGAGTGTAGCGTTGCACAATAAAAGTGCACGTATTTACTCAAGCAGCTGTATTTAAAACAACTTAACGTTATACTAAGCCCAGTTTTTTTACTGGGCTTTTTTTATGAAACGTAAACGCATTTATATCGCATACACTGGCGGTACCATAGGTATGAAAAAATCGAGCCGTGGCTACATTCCGGCTGAAGGTTTTTTAACAGAAACAGTGGTCAATAACGCAGAATTTAACCGTGAAGAAATGCCCCTTTTTGATATTCACGAGTACTGCCCTTTAATCGATTCATCAGATATGTCGCCAGCGCATTGGCAACTAATAGCTGATGACATTAAAAGCAAATACCACGATTACGATGGTTTTGTGGTACTTCATGGCACCGATACAATGGCTTACACAGCCTCTGCCCTGTCGTTCATGTTCGAAAACTTAACTAAACCCGTTATTGTTACTGGCTCACAAATTCCTTTATCGCAATTACGCTCTGACGGCCAAGTTAACTTATTAAACGCCATGTTTTTAGCGGCTAATTACCCTATTGCTGAAGTGAGCTTATTTTTTAATAACCAATTATTTAGAGGTAACCGAGCCACGAAAGCACATGCCGATGGTTTTAATGCTTTTGCATCTCCTAACCTAGAGCCTTTAGCGTTATCTGGAATTAATATTCAGCTAATTAAAGGTCAGCTAAGCCCTTATGTAGAAAACGAACTACAGGTAACCACCATTACACCTCAGCCAATTGGTGTACTTTATTTATACCCAGGCATTAGTAAAGACGTGGTTAAAAGTTTGGTGAATGACAATATAAAAGCACTGGTATTGCTTAGCTTTGGCGTAGGTAATGCCCCACAAGACCCCGACTTTTTAGACGTGCTAAGTGAGGCAAGTAAACGCGGCATGGTTATTGTTAATTTAACGCAGTGTTTAAAAGGCCATGTAAATATGGGCGGCTATGCTACGGGTAACGCGTTATTAAATATTGGTGTAATAAGTGGCTACGATATGACACTAGAGGCGTGTTTAACAAAGCTGCATTATTTGTTTAGCCAAAACCTAGAAATTGAAACGATTCGCCATTTAATGCAAGACAATTTACGCGGTGAATTAAGCCGCTAATTTTAGTGACCAAAACGAAAAAGGCACGCTAAATAGCGTGCCTTTATTATTTTATAAACGCGTTAATTATCTTACTTTCGCGTCTATACCCACTAAGTCAGTTAAGTGGCACACTTCACCTGAGTGAGTTTTAATACCATGCTCACCAAAGTAATCGCGCTGAGCTTGTACTAAATGCCCATTACTTGGTGTGGTTAATGTGGCTAAATACGTTTGTGTTGATGCAAGTACAGGGAACGCTAAGCCAGTCATTACAGCTTGCCCAGTTACTTTGCGAAGCGCATTAGATTCATTTTCAAGCGTATCAATGTATTCAACGCCTTGCGCTACGCTATCTAGGTAGTCAGCACGAATAATACAACCGGCACGCCATGTTTGCAGTGTTTTAGACAAGTCTACTTTCCACTGATGGGTACGAGAAGCCCCTTTAATTAACGCTAAACCTTGGCGATACGCTAATAAACTCGCCAATGTAAATGCATCTTTTAGCTCTTCAAGGTCAATATCAACCTTGTTTGTAGCTTTAGCAGCATATGTCATTTCTTGTGCTGCGGTGGTGTCACATACATTGGTTAAGTGGCGAGCTTGCACCGCGGCAACCAGTGAAGGAACAGCAATACCCAGTTCAAGTGCATTTTGCGCAGTCCACAGGCCTGTGCCTTTTGCGCCTACTTTATTATCAATTAAATCAACAAGCGGCTCTTGCTTGGTGTTTTCAAGAGATAAAATATGGCTAGAAATAGCAAGTAAGTAGCTATTTAAGTGACCGGTAGACCAGTCATCAAAAATTTCAGCCACTTCTTTTGGTGAGCGACCTGTGCCAATACGAAGTAGTTGATACACTTCAGCAATAAGCTGCATAATTGCGTATTCAATGCCGTTGTGAACCATTTTTACAAAATGGCCACTGGCCGATTGACCAACGCGTGCAAAACACGACTCGCCATTGTAGCTAGCGGCTACTTTTTCAAACCACGGTTCGATTCGCTCCCAACCGCCTTCTGAGCCACTTGCCATCATTGCAGGACCATGACGAGCGCCTTCGGCACCGCCAGAAATGCCCATGGTGGCAAATTCAAATTTGTTTTGATACTTAAGTTTACGATTAATGCCGTCTTTGTAGTTACTGTTACCACAATCTACAATCATATCGTTACACTGTACGCCAGCTTCAACAAGCTCATTACACACAGCATCAACCAGTTCGCCTGCAGGCACTAATAATAAAATAGAGCGAGGTGCTTCTAAACGCCTTACCATGTCTCCTAAATCAGAAACAATATGAAGTCTATCGGCCATGCCTTGCGATTTAGCACAACTTAATAACTCTTCACCCGCATGTGGGTTTTTATCATATGCGACTAACGTTATGCCTTTTTCAATCATGTTTAAGGCAATATTTTTGCCCATAACGCCTAACCCGACTAATGCAACTTGCATTTAGTGTCCTCCTCGGTAACAACTATTTGGTTAGTAAACTAAGTAATTCATTAAATAATACCGCGTGCATTATACTCATACCGTCATAAAATGCGAACGTTGAGCTAATACAGCATGCTTTTTTATTACGCTATTAAAAAGCACTGCAATTGTATCAAATATAAGGGCTGTGCGGTTACAAATACTCTGCGTATTTTGAATTTAAGATCATTGACGGATTTTGACACCGGTGTCATAATGATGACATATTCGTTTTGTATAAAATAGTGGCAATACTAACTAGTTTGCCTATAACTAAAAATGTTTATACATAAGTTATAAGTATTTTGAAGTCACAAAATAACCGTCAACCTGCTTACACATCTAAGCACACAGGAGAATTTGATGCTAAGACGCACAAAAATAGTCGCTACACTTGGGCCTGCAACAGATCGAGATAACAATCTAGAAAAAATTATTCGCGCTGGCGCTAATGTAGTACGTTTAAACTTCTCACATGGTGTTGCACAAGATCATAAAGACCGTGCACAAGCTGTACGCGAGATAGCCACAAAATTAGGTAAACATGTTGCTATCCTTGCAGACCTTCAAGGTCCTAAAATTCGTGTTTCAACGTTTAAAGAAGGTAAAGTAAACCTTGAAGTAGGCGCTAAATTCACCCTAGATGCAAAAATGGAAAAAGGTGAAGGCGACGTAAACGCGGTAGGTATTGATTACAAAGAACTACCACAAGATGTAAGCCCTGGCGATTTATTACTATTAAACGATGGCCTTATTCAACTAACCGTTGAGCAAGTAGAAGGTCACTTAGTGCACTGCTCGGTTACGGTAGGTGGTGTATTATCAAATAATAAAGGCATTAACCGTTTAGGCGGTGGTTTAACAGCCCCTGCGTTTACAGAAAAAGACAAAGAAGATTTAATCACTGCCGCTGAAATAGATGTTGATTACATTGCAGTATCATTCCCGCGCAGTGGCGATGATATGCGTTATGTACGCTCTTTAGCAGAAGCTGCAGGCTCTAAAGCACAACTACTTGCAAAAATTGAACGTGCAGAAGCCGTAGAAACACAAGAAGCCGTTGATGACATTGTTTTAGCATCAGATGCTGTAATGGTTGCTCGTGGCGATTTAGGTGTTGAAATTGGTGATGCTGCGCTTATGGGTAAACAAAAACTCATTATTCGTCGCGCTCGTTCATTAAACCGTACTGTTGTAACCGCAACACAAATGATGGAATCGATGATCGATAACCCTATGCCAACACGCGCAGAAGTTATGGATGTGGCAAATGCGGTACTTGATGGTACTGATGCAGTTATGCTTTCAGCAGAAACCGCTGCCGGTGATTACCCTGAAGAAACGGTCGCTACAATGGCACGTGTTTGTTTAGGTGCAGAATCGCAAAAAGAAACCCATGTATCTAAGCACCGTTTAGACAGCCGTTTTTCTAACAATGCAGAATCTATCGCGCTTTCAGCTATGTACGCTGCTAACCACTTAGATTCGGTTAAAGCTATTGTTACCTTAACTGAGTCAGGTAGCACCGCTAAACTTATGTCGCGTATCAGCTCTGGTTTACCTATTTACTCGCTTTCACGCCATGCAAGCACGCTAGGCCAAACAGCGCTTTATCGTGGTGTTTACCCTGTGTTTTTTGATTCTACAAAAACTGAAAAAGACGGAATGGTTAAAGCCGCACTTGATACCCTTGTAGCACAAGGTTCATTACACTCTGGCGATACAGTAATTATTACTCACGGTGACTCAATGGAAACTGTGGGCGCAACGAACACAATGAAAATTGTAACTGTTGCGTAATTTCTGCCTTATATAAAAAATGCGAGCTAAGCTCGCATTTTTTGTGCCTGTAAAATATCAAACTAGCTGGCTAGCGCTGCTTTTACTTTATCGCGGTAGCTTCGGCTTACTTTAAGCTCTTGTCCGTTTTCAAGCACTAATAAATACTCACCGCTGACTTGTGTAACCAGCTTGCTTATTTGTTTTGTATTTACAATTGCACTGCGGTGAACGCGCACAAACAAATGTGGGTCGAGCTCTTGCTCAAGCTCTTTCATTGTTTTGCGCAAAATATGTGTTTGCCCATCTTGGCAATGTAAACACATATAATCGCCGGCGGCATCAACCCACTGAATTGTCGCAACCGGGACACGAATAATTTCACCCTGCTCTTTTACCGCCAGTGATTCTGGGTAACGTTTGTCGGTTAGGGTATCGCCTGTGGCTAATTTTTTAAGTATTTCTTCACAGTTATTACCTGTAATACCGGCAACAAAACTCGCTAGTTTTTTCTTATGGGCGTTGTCTTGCTGTGTTTTTAAGTAACTATGCACTTTTTCTACCGCCTGTTTTAGTCTGTTATCGTCAACGGGTTTTAAAATGTAATCCAAAGCATGTATTTCAAATGCCTTTACTGCAAATTGATCAAACGCAGTAACAAACACAATCGCGGGTAACGCTTTAGTGCTTTCGCTTAAGGCACGGGCAACTTCAAAGCCATTCATTCCTGGCATTTGTATATCTAAAAAAACTAAGTCTATTGGGTGCTCTTTACATGCTTCTATTGCATCAGAGCCTGAACTACACAGTTTAATTACTTCTATATCAGTATATTCTTCAAGTCTTACTGCTAAGCCCTTTCTTGCTAATGGTTCATCATCAACAATGATGGTTTTAATTTTAGTCATTTCTTCACAGCCTTCTCAAACGGTACTCGCAGATTAACTTTCAATCCACTTGGCGTATTATGTGATAATACAAACGAATAATTATTTTCATAGAGCGTTTTTAATCTGTCTTTGGTATTTGCCACCCCTACCCCTTGTGCATTTACAAGTTGTCCGTCTATTAGCTCGGTACCGGGGCCATTATCACCTACTTCAAGTAGTAGTTCGTTGGCAAAAACCTGTGCTTTTATGTCTATCACACCGCCTTGTGACATATGCGCAATGGCGTATTTAATTGCGTTCTCAATTATCGGTTGCAAAATTAAGCTTGGCACAAGTGCCTCTTTTGCTTGCTCGCTTACATCTACATTTACTTTTAAGCGCTCATCAAATCTAACCCGCTCTATTTCTAAATACAGCATTAATGCGTGTAGCTCTTGCTCTAAAGGCACTTTTTTAATGGGATCGGTATTTAGTGTATAACGCAAAAAGTCGCTTAACCTTGCCACCATTAAGTTAGCATCTTTGTTTTCTTTTACCAAAACTAATGTAGAAATAGCATTAAGCGTATTAAATAAAAAATGCGGGTTAAGTTGATATCTGAGCATTTTTAATTGCGCTTCATGGGCCATTGTAGTTGCTTTAAGCGCTTTTTGTCGCTCACTTTGTAATAGCTGGTAATACTTTATGCCAAAGTATAAGCCACTCCAACATAAAATTATGTAAACAGAGTCTAAGCCATGCTGTAAATAGTAAAACCAATCTTCTGGGCGATAACCATGGCGGTATATTTCCCATAAATTAAATTTTTGTACAATTGCCCACAATGTACCTGTAATGTACGAGGCACCAAATACAACCACCATTAATATCCAAGGCGATGCATTCCAGGTTTTTCTATAAATATAACGAAGTGGGACTGTCATTAAACAGCCCGCATAGGCATTTAATAATATAACGAACACGTAAATATCACGCATTTCAAATACTTTAGAGCCGATATAATTTACAAGCGCATAACCAATCCAGCCTGCAATTTGCAATAGCCAAAAAAAGCGTTGCCTGTTATCAACTAAAGATTGCCAATTCAAAATAAAATACAACTCCGTATAAGTTAGCCAATAAGTTAAAATTACGTTAGCTAATTTAACCACTGGTTTGGTTATTATATCGATTATTACAAAGTGTTAGCAGTACCAACTGTCTTAATTTTTAAGAGCCTTACCGCAAAGTTAAGCCAATAAAAAAGCGAAAGGCTTTAACCTTTCGCTTTTAAAATGCCGATTCAATCAGCTCGTATGGGCAAAGCCACCTTATAAACTAAGCAAGTTTATCAGAGGCTACTTTATAAGTTGGGTCTTCAATTACGTTTACCTCAACTAAGTCACGCGCTTTGTGTAACAGCTGCTTACAGTCTTTACTTAAATGACGTAAGTGAAGCTGTTTACCTGCTTTAGTGTACTTATCAGCTAAGCTGTCGATGGCTTCTATGGCACTGTGATCCGCAACACGGCTGTGTTCAAATTCAATAATTACATCTTTAGGGTCGTTTTTAACATCGAATAACTCAGAAAAGTTTTTAACTGAGCCAAAAAATAACGGGCCGTGAAGCTCGTAAACTTTAGCACCTTGCTCATCAATGTAATTAGTTGTGTAGATATGTTTTGCATGATTCCAAGCAAATACCAAGGCAGAAACAATAACACCAACACACACTGCAATCGCTAAATCGGTTACTACGGTTACGCCAGATACCAATACAATTACAAAGGCATCAGACAGTGGTACACGCTTCATCATTTTAAAGCTTGCCCATTCAAACGTACCAAGTACAACCATAAACATAACACCTACAAGCGCAGCCAGTGGGATCATTTCAATTAAACTTGAAGCAAATATAATAAATGCAAGCAGCATTAGTGCAGCACTTATACCCGACAAGCGCGAGCGCCCGCCCGAATTAATGTTGATCATTGATTGCCCAATCATGGCACAGCCACCCATTGCGCCAAAAAAGCCACAGGTTACATTAGCAGCACCTTGGCCAATACACTCTTTATTTGAGTGACCACGGGTTTCGGTAATTTCATCAATTAAGCTAAGCGTTAATAACGACTCAATTAAACCAATAGCCGCTAAAATTAATGCATACGGAAAAATTATATAAAAAGTTTCCAGGGTAAATGGGACCATAGGAATGTGAAATTCAGGTAAGCCGCCAGCAATGGTAGCCGCTTCATTACCTGTCATCCCTTTTAGGAAGTCAAGTACAGTGCGCGAGTCTAAATCAAGGCCTATTACTAAAGCGGTTACCGTTACAATAGCCACTAAAGAAGAAGGCACTGCAGTGGTGAGCTTAGGTAAAAAGTGAATGATAGCCATGGTTAATGCAACTAAACCTAACATGATGTAAAGCGGGTTGCCTGTCATCCATTGCTGGCCACCTGCGCCATCTGGCACTTTAAACTGCCCAAGCTGCGCTAAAAATATTACTATCGCTAATCCATTTACAAAGCCGAGCATAACTGGGTGAGGGACCATGCGAATAAACTTACCGAGCTTAAATATCCCCGCGAGTATTTGCAGTATCCCCATCAGCAACACCGTGGCAAATAAATACTCAACACCATGATCAAGTACCAAACTTACCATTACAACAGCTAATGCACCGGTTGCGCCCGAAATCATACCAGGGCGGCCACCAAAAATAGCCGTAATTAAACCAACGATAAACGCGGCATAGAGACCAACTAAAGGTTCGACATTTGCTACAAAAGCAAACGCAACAGCTTCTGGAACTAAAGCAAGTGCTACAGTTAAGCCAGATAAAATATCGTTTTTAGCAGAGCTAGGCGCTTTGCTGAGTAAGTTAAACATTGAGTTCCTCAGGGGGTTATTAGGTTAGGATCGAAAAAGCGCTAAATGTTACCAAATTAGCGCTCATTTAACAATTCGCACACACCGTTATTAGCTTTCTTAGTATAGCTTAACTTTGTGTCGTTTATTTTATAGAGGAAGAGATGTACTGCGTTTTACACATGTCATGGTTACGTTAGAGTGTACCTCTTGAACGTATTCTAAACTGAGTAAATTGTCACGTACAAAGTGCTCATAGCCTTCTATACCTTGTGAGATTATACGCAGCATAAAGTCCATGGTGCCGGCCATTGTGTAACATTCTGTCACTTCGTCATAGCTCATAATTAGCTTTTCAAATTCAGCTAAGTTTTTCTTGCCATGATTTGATAAGCGCACATGTGCGTATACAAGCATGTCAAAACCAAGCTTTTTCTCATCTAAAAGCGCAACTTTACTTTTGATATAGCCATCTTGTTCAAGCTTTGCAATGCGTCGCCAACAAGGTGATTGAGATAAGCCTACTTTGTCTGCAATTTCAGCAGTTGAAAGACTTGCGTCCTGTTGTAAAAGTGCCAAAATTTGGCGATCTACGTGATTTAGAGACATTTTATTTCTTATTTATCTAATAAACTGGTTAAATTATACAGCCAATTTAAAATTCCGTCTGCAATAATTTTGCATTTTCATAGATTTTAATTAACCAAATTGGCCACTTACAAATGGATTAGTGCGTTTTTCGTGGCCTACAGTGGTATCTTCACCATGGCCAGCTAAAATACGCGTGTTGTCATCAAGTGTTAAAATATGGCTTTTAATAGACTCAATGAGCTGCTCTGTATTGCCTTTAGGGAAATCTGTACGCCCTACAGCACCTTTAAAAATAACATCACCAACAATAACGCATTGCTGTTCAGGCTCATAAAACACAATATGACCCGGTGTGTGCCCGGGGCAATGCTTAACACTAAAGCTAAGTTTGCCAAGCGTTAATACATCATTATGATTAAGCCAAATGTCAGGGTAAAAAGCATCAATAGCTGAAAAGCCAAACATTTGTGCTTGCATAGGCAGGTTATCAAACCAAAATGACTCATCTTTTTGCGGGCCAATAATTTGCACATTGTAGTGTGAGCGTAATTCATCGGCCGCACCTACGTGGTCTAAATGCCCGTGTGTAAGCCAAATAGCGCTCAGTACTAATTTGTGCTCACTAAGCGTGGCTATAATTTTTTGTGTGTCACCACCTGGGTCTATCACCACAGCTTGCTTTGTTTCTGTGCAGCTAATAATTCTGCAATTTTGAGAAAAAGCAGTCACGGGTATCGTAATAACGTGCATATTAAATTTCTTTATCTTTTTGATCGGGAATAACGGCTACTTGCTCATACGACATTAAAATTGGGTATTTCAAATACGCTTCGTCATAAAACGGTGTATGTGAATATAACCAGTGCAAACGTGCATTGGCATCTTGCGCAAATGCTTTATCTTGAAGTTTTTTATCAAACTCGAGAGCAAGTTTTGGGTTGTCTTTAAGCATTTTCCTTGCGTAAGGGATTAACGCGTAGTTTTCCATGTACTCTGTTCGTTGAAAAATTGTATTAAACTCACCCCACGCAAAAAATGAATCAGGAGCCTCAGGGTGTAATAAATGAACCGCTAACTCCCCTGCTTTTTGCTGCGTATTTACTTGATACCATCCGTCTAAATCTACATTTATTGCTGGTATATAATCAAAACTTGCAGAGACTCTAAAGCGCCCTTCAAATGGGGCTTTATCAAACGAGTAATCAAGTACTTTGGCAAGCTTTAAAGGTTGCGTATTCGCGCCTTTAAGTTTGTTTACTGACACCCCATGTAACTTAAGCTTTTCTATTATATCGCTATATACAGGCGGAACAAAAAACGCTTCAGGCACATCAACAACTCGTTCAACCTCTTTTTGCCAATAAATCGGTAAGTCAGTGTAGGTATAGGCTTTACCTAAATATTTAACCTCAGTTTGCCCCGAAAGCGCACTTACACTTGATGTGTATTCTACCCCTTTAAACTCACTGATTGTGTGTGCTTGTTTAGCATAACCTCGTTTAACAATTAGTTTCTCAGGTACAAATTCTTGCTCTTTTTTAACGGCGTTCGAAAGCTCATGACTGTACTGAGAAAGCGCGTTTATTGCCCCATCTAAAAATACATAGGTGCCTAATACGCGTTGTTGATAAGGTTTTAAAGAATGGTTTTCGACTAAAATTGTTGGTAATGATTTTAAATCGCCCCACCCGTTTGAAAAACGCGGTGTAGCCACCCAACCTGCAAGGCCTTTTTTAAAGTCGCGTTTATCCATAACAAATACCAATGGCCCAGGTATATGCCCTTGCTTTTGTAATGTTTCGTCAATAACCGGCTTTATATACTGATCTAATGCATCAGATATAGCAGGCGATTCGCTTGCAAATACAGGGTTATAACCATAGGTCACATCGTACTGATAATCGGCGCCATCGGTAACATGCACATCAATGTATAAGTTTGGGTTGTAATCATTAATAACCTTTAAAACACTTCTCACCTCTGGTGTATCTAATTTAGTGAAATCGCGATTAAGGTTTAGATTATTTGCATTGGTTCTAAAGCCCATTTTTTCAGGGCCGCGCTGATTTATGCGATTAAATGCGCTGCTGCGTTCATGCCCATCTACGTTTAAAATAGGAATAAAAAGTATGTTTACCTTTTTTAAAATATCACGGCGCTTACCTGTTGCAATATCGCGCAGCAACATAAACATAGCGTCTTTACCATCTATCTCACCTGCATGAATACCGGCTTGGATAAAAACGGTTGGCTTAGTGCTGTTGGCCATTTGCCCAGCTTCAAAAAAACCTTGCTCACTGGCAACCAACATTTTAATAGCGCGATTACTATTACTGTAGCCTATTATTTGAGACTGAAACTGCGTGGGATTTGCCGCTACAAGCCTATCTACAAACGCCATTGTGTCGGCATAGTTTGGCGAGGCTTTGCCCTGAGATAACTCAAAATCAGTGGTTAACGGGCCTTGCTGCTGTAATAACGAAACGCTATCACCTTGCCAAGGAATAAGAGGCGGTAAATGACTGTTATCTGCCACAATTGCAGATAAAAATAACAGGCTTGCAAACATAGTTTTCTCTAACAAACGCTTTAATAAAATAAATTATACCAAGTAAACATAGCGATATTATAAAAGTGCGGTGATTCAACAAAAAAGAAAGCCCGTTTATACCCATGCACTTAATAAAGTGATTATTAAAGTAGTTAATTTTAAGGCTGGGGAAAAGTGTCAATAGCTTGCTAAAAAATTCGTTGTTTATACCAATCCGCTTAATTAAGTGATCTATTTGAGAATAGAAAACGTGTTGATAGTAGTAAAAACTTCGCTATTTAGTAGTTCTAAACGAGAGTTTTTTAACGCAGATAGCGACACATTTAGCCCCACAAAATAATAACGTATTATAGCGGGAGGATATTGTTCGGTGAATCTTAAATTACAGGCACAAAAAAAGGAGCCTAGGGCTCCTCTTTATTACTTATTTAAAAAAGCTTAAGCTGCCGCTAGGCCTTCTTTTGCTTTTTCAACAAGCGCTGCAAATGCAACTTGGTCGTAAACAGCGATATCTGCAAGGATCTTACGATCGATTTCTACAGAAGTCTTTTTAAGACCATTGATAAAACGGCTGTAAGACAGACCATTTTGACGTGAAGCTGCATTGATACGTGCAATCCATAATTGACGGAAAGTACGTTTCTTAGCACGACGGTCACGGTAAGCGTATTGACCCGCTTTAGTAACTGCCTGGAAAGCTACGCGGTAAACACGTGAACGTGCTCCGTAGTAACCTTTAGCTTGCTTTAAAACTTTTTTGTGACGTGCACGTGCGACAACGCCGCGTTTAACTCTTGCCATTTCTAAAAACCCCTATTAAGCGAATGGTAACATACGTGAAACTAGACCATGGTCATTTTTATGAACCATCATCTTAGGACGTAGGTGTAACTTACGCTTAGAAGTTTTCTTAGTCAGAATGTGACGAAGATGCGCTTGTTTACGCTTGAAACCGCCAGAAGCAGTTTTCTTGAAACGCTTAGCAGCGCCTCTGTGACTTTTTAGCTTATAAGCCATTGCAATAACTCCAAATGTATTGCTTAAAAATTAGTAAGCAGGCGTGAGATATATTTCTATAGCTCCACTTTTAGGCCTAACTTACTGCCATATTCCGGTGAAAACCCAGCAAAAATGCCGCAATTTTACTTTAAAACCGGTTAGCACAGGTGAATATTTGCATATTACTTGGGTACCTGAGCTAAATTCGGTGCGCATTATCGCTTAAAAATTATTTTTTAGCAACAGGCGCCATCATCATAACCATTTGGCGGCCTTCAACACGATTTGGGAAAGACTCAACTACTGCAAGTTCTTCTAAATCAGCCTTAACACGGTTTAATAATTCGATACCAATTTCTTGGTGAGCCATTTCGCGGCCACGGAAGCGGATAGTAATCTTAGCTTTATCGCCAGCTTCTAAGAACTTACGTAAGTTGCGCAGCTTAACCTGATAGTCACCTTCATCCGTGCCAGGACGGAATTTGATTTCTTTAATCTGGATTTGCTTTTGCTTCTTCTTCTGCTCTTTTAGTTCTTTGCTTTTTTCAAAGATGAACTTACCGTAGTCCATAACCTTACAAACAGGCGGCTCAGCGTTTGGGCTAATCTCTACAAGATCAACACCCGCTGCATCAGCCATAGCTTGTGCGTCTTTTAATGACTGAATTCCAGCTTGTTCGCCTTCGATGTCGATTAAACGAACTTCTTGAGCTGTAATTTCTTCGTTAATACGATTTTTTTGAGCTGTTTGTTGCCCTTTCTTGCCGCCTCTAATGGTACGTTCCTCCAAGAATATCAATAATATAAGCGTGTAGTTGGCTGTTTGTGATTGCCCTACACGCTCGATTTTTACTGTCGATTTTTAATTTCTTCGCTAATTTTAGCTACAAAATCATCAACATTAAATTTGCCTAGGTCTTCACCTGTGCGGGTACGTACTGCTACTTCCTGTTGTTCAACTTCTTTATCGCCAACAACGAGTAAGTAAGGAATACGCTTAAGTGTATGTTCTCGGATTTTAAAGCCAATCTTCTCATTTCTCAAGTCAGCTGCGGCTCTAATTCCAAGTTTATTTAATTTTTGTACAATTTCGTGCACGTAATCTGCTTGTTTATCGGTAATGTTCATAATTACCACTTGCTTTGGAGCAAGCCACGTAGGGAATAAACCAGCGTATTCTTCAGTTAAAATACCGATAAAGCGCTCAATTGAGCCTAAAATAGCACGGTGTATCATAACTGGAGTGCGTCGTTCGTTGTTTTCTGCTACATAAGTAGCGCCTAAACGACCCGGTAATGCAAAGTCGAGTTGCACTGTACCACATTGCCACGCTCTGTCTAAACAATCGTACAAAGTAAATTCAATTTTAGGTCCGTAAAAGGCACCTTCACCTGGTAGGTAATCAAATTCAATGTCGTTTGCTTTAAGTGCATCGGCTAATGCAACCTCTGCTTTGTCCCAAATTTCATCGTCGCCGATGCGTTTTTCAGGACGCGTAGAAAGCTTAACTACAATTTTGTCAAAACCGAATGTCTCATATGTATCATAAACCATCTTAATACACGCTGAAACTTCGTCCATTACTTGCTCTTCTGTACAGAACACGTGAGCATCATCTTGTGTAAAGCCACGTACACGCATTAAGCCGTGTAAAGCGCCTGATGGTTCGTTACGGTGACAACAACCAAACTCAGCCATACGCAGTGGTAAATCACGGTACGATTTTAAACCCTGGTTAAAAATTTGCACGTGACCTGGGCAGTTCATTGGTTTTATAGCGTATTCACGTTTTTCAGACTCTGTGGTAAACATGGCGTCTGAGTATTTTTCCCAGTGACCTGATTTTTCCCACAAAGAGCGGTCCATCATCATTGGACCTTTAACTTCTTCGTAGCTGTACTCACGCAGTTTTTCGCGAACAAATTCTTCAAGCTCGCGGTAAATGCTCCAACCATCGTTGTGCCAAAATACCATACCCGGCGCTTCTTCTTGCCAGTGCCATAAATCAAGCGCTTTACCAATACGGCGGTGATCGCGTTTTTCAGCCTCTTCTAAACGTTTAAGGTACGCTTTAAGTTGCTTTTTATCGCCCCACGCTGTGCCGTAAATACGCTGTAGCATTTTGTTTTCAGAGTCGCCACGCCAGTAAGCTCCAGCTACTTTCATTATTTTGAAGTTTTGGCAGAATTTCATGTTTGGTACGTGCGGACCACGACACATGTCTACGTATTCTTCGTGGTGGTATAGTCCTGGGCGATCATCTTTTGAGATGTTTTCGTCCAAAATTTCCATTTTGTATGTTTCGCCACGCGCTTCAAACGTATCGCGTGCTTCTTGCCAGCTTACATTTTTTTTCACTACGTCGTAGTTTGTTTTTGCAAGTTGCAACATACGCTTTTCAATGGCGTCTAAGTCTTCTTGAGACAAAGAGTGTTCCATATCAATATCGTAGTAAAAACCGTTATCAATAGTTGGACCAATAGCCATTTTAGCGTCTGGGAAAAGCTGCTTAACTGCGTGACCGATTAAGTGAGCACACGAGT
The DNA here is from genome assembly GCF_028599215.1 of Pseudoalteromonas sp. Angola-30. Classification (NCBI taxonomy): domain Bacteria; kingdom Pseudomonadati; phylum Pseudomonadota; class Gammaproteobacteria; order Alteromonadales; family Pseudoalteromonadaceae; genus Pseudoalteromonas; species Pseudoalteromonas sp. Angola-30. The sequence continues at coordinate 284,572 of NZ_JAQREI010000004.1, read as the reverse complement.
GACGAATAATCTCTAGGCCGTCGTCATCTTTTGCGGTGATGATTTCAAGGCGCGAATCTTCGTTGATCATATCGCACGCATCAACACGCTCGCCATTAACACGACCAGCAATGGTTGCTTTAGCAAGACCAGGGCCAATGTCGTTAGCTACATCAAGAGTACTTACAGGGTTTTCAAAACTACGCTGACTGCCGTCAGGAAGAGTAATAACTGGCATTATAAATCCTTACATACAGTGGTGACACCTACAATGTATCACGTGTATTTTTAAATAAATTAAATGAGAATGACTCGACAACGCTTTTACGAATAAGCATTGACTATTTTTCGCCATAAATGACTAATGTAGATGCTGAGTCTGCTCAACTACAAAAAAGATATTGTCGCGTGATAGAGTATCAATTACAAGTTTAAAGCGCGCTCATTACTTGAAATTTTACCTAAAATTGTCATTTTTTTGTTTTTCGTTCGCTAATTTAAATTAAGCATGTGACAACTTGAGTTTACTGATTATTAAAATGCACCTGCACCGCCTTGCTCTCGCAATTTATTAGATGTTGGGTATAATACCAAGCAATTAAGTTATATTAGAGAACAGCAATGAGAACATGTGGTGTAGAAATTACCGGTAGTGATGTACTACTTTGTATTTTAAGTAAAGATAACGACGTATTTGATATTCGCGATGTGCGCCAAACACGCTTTACCTTAGGTAACGGTAACGACACTGAAATAATGCGTAAATTTCAATTTGATTTTGCAAAACTAATGCAAGATTACCAAATTGATTCTGTTGCCATTCGTGAGCGCCAACCTAAAGGTAAATTTGCAGGCAGTGCAAAGGGCTTTAAAATGGAAACAGCGATTCAATTAATTGAAGAGTTAGACGTTCGCGTGTTCTCAATGACCGAAATTAAAGAGCAGCTTAAACGTAATCCTATACCTATTGCGTTTGAAGACACAGGCCTTAAAAAGTACCAAGAAAACGCTTTTGTTAATGCCTATGTATACATTATGAAAAAAACCTACCGCAGTGACGAGCTATAAGTCACAAAGCGATTAAAACAAACTATAAAAACGCCATTTAGTGGCGTTTTTTTATGCCTTTATAAAAGTTAGTTTTTATTGCCCCTCTGTAAAACGTTTCATTTAACTTTTCTTTATGCTTAGTACATTAGTCTAACCACCCTTTCTTTGTCGACAATTTGTGTTTATTTTAACTACAGCCTATAACAATTCGCTTAACTATTTTTTATTTTGCTACACAGCTATTCGTGGCTAAGTAAATGAATACTGACTTATCAGCACGGATTGATATAAGTAACTGACACATATTAATACGGAGAAGCACATGCACACACCATCGCGCTCGGTAAAAGAAGTAGAACAAATAAACATATTACCGCTCACAAAAAGCTATTTTAAAGGTGCGCAAAGCACGCCGCTAACGGATAAAACAATTGGCGAGTACTTTGATTTTATTGTCGACAAACAGCCTGATTCGCTCGCTGTCGTTGTTAGCCATCAAAATGTACGCTTAACGTATAAAGCATTTCAAAATAAAGTTAATCAACTCGCTATGGGACTACTAGCAATAGGCGTTAAACCAGGAGATAGAGTAGGAATATGGTCACCCAATAACATTGAGTGGTGTTTAACCCAATTTGCGAGCACCAAAATAGGTGCCATTATGGTGTGCGTTAACCCTGCCTACAGGCCAAACGAGTTAGCCTATGCTTTGAACTCGGTAGAATGCAGCACATTAATTACCGCGTCACATTTTAAAGGCAGCAATTATATAGATATGCTTAACAGCTTAGCGCCTGAACTTGCCCAATGTGAACCCGGTGAGCTAAATGCACATGCCCTACCTAGCCTTAAAAATGTAATACGCATTGGCAATGAAAAAAGCCCTGGTATGTTTACGTTTGATGATGTGATGAATTTTTCCACCCCTGCCCACAAGCTTGAATTAAATGCGATTTCAGCAAATTTAAACGCTGATCAAGACATAAATATACAGTTTACCTCTGGCACCACGGGCAACCCTAAAGGCGCTACACTCACCCATAAAAACATACTAAATAATGCGCTATTTGTTGCAGAGGCTATGCATTTTACAGCGCAAGATAAACTATGCATACCTGTGCCTCTGTATCATTGTTTTGCGATGGTGCTTGGCAGCCTGCTATGTGTAAGTAAAGGTGCCGCAGCTATATACCCAAGCGATGCGTTTGATGCAAAAACCACGCTTGATGTTGTCCAGCAAGAGGGCTGTACCGCGCTGCATGGTGTGCCGACTATGTTTATTAGCCAACTAGAGCTGCCTAATTTTACCAATTACAACCTCAGCACTTTACGCACTGGTGTAATGGCGGGCTCAACGTGCCCTGAGCAAGTCATGCGTAAAGTACAAACACAAATGAACATGCATCAGGTATTAATTGCGTATGGGCAAACTGAGTGCAGCCCAATCAACAATATAACCGAAACCGACTCATCAATAGAGCGCCAAGTAACAACCGTTGGCCGTGCCCTTGCTCACACTGAAGTTAAAATTATTGACGAACTGGGTAACATTCAAAAAATAGGTGTACCTGGTGAGGTCTGCAGTAAGGGCGCCGGTATAATGCGCTGCTATTGGAATGACGAAGAAAAAACAAAAGCCACTATAGATGATGAAGGCTGGTTACACTCTGGTGATTTAGGGGTAATGGACAGCGAAGGGTTTGTGAGTATTGTTGGCCGCATTAAAGACATGATCATTCGAGGTGGCGAAAACATTTACCCACGCGAAATTGAAGAGGTTCTTTACACTTACCCAGGTATTCAAGATGCCGCTATATTTGGTATTAGTGATGAGAAGTACGGCGAAGAAGTGTGTGCGTGGATCCAGCCAAAAGAAGATGCAGCACTTGATGAGCAAGCAATACGTGCATTTTTAAAAGACAAACTCGCCTATTTTAAAATACCCCGTTATATTCGCTTTGTAGAGAGTTACCCAATGACAGTAACAGGCAAACTGCAAAAGTTTAAAATGCGAGAGCAAATGCAGCAATCTCTTACTGATAAGGCCTTTTCTTAACCGCAAACATTAACTACAAAAAAGCTCAGCAATTGCTGAGCTTTTAGCGTTAAATAATTTACTTACTCTGCAGGGCGATACTGCTGCTGAACACCTGTTAAAAACAAACGCAAAACCTGGTCGTTACACACACGGTAATGTTTATTTTCTACTTTGCGAGAAAACGCACTGAGCTCATGTTTACTTAATTCAAAGTCAACTTTTGCAAGTGTTGCTATTACATCTTCTGCTTTCATGTTTAAAGCAATACGTAGCTTCATAAAAATAATATTATTATTTAATTTAGTCTCTGGCACAGGCTGTGGGCCTTCGCGCTTGCCACGCTTAGTATTAATAAAGCCATTTAAAAACGTAGCAAACTCAGTGTCTGACATTTTAACGAACCCTTGCTCACCCTCTTTTGTTAACCATGCAACGACTTGCTCAGTGGTAACTGTAGCCTCTGCGGCGGCAAAAATACCGACCATGGCAGTATCGGTTAAATTAAAGGTATAGCGAACACGGCGTAAAATATCGTTATTTGTCAAAGTAATTTCCTGAGTAGAGAGCGAGGCTAAATTACAGCGCCCACGTTAAATGAGCGCGCAGTTTAGCAGCTTAAGGCACGCTGCCCTATTGATATTTACACTATAAAGAGTTGTTAATTACCCAGTACCTTGGCAGGGTCGACTCGAGTTGCTTGCCACGCTGGGTAAATAGTAGCAAGTACAGCTAAAACAAAGGTAACAATAACTGTTATTCCAATATCACTGAGTACTAATTTACTGGGTAAAAATTCAATAAAATAAACACCTTCAAGCGGATTAGCTGCAAATAACTGGCTAACCCATGTAAACAGCTCACTAATGTTAAGCGCTAATATAACCCCAACTAGTGTGCCAAGTAACACGCCAACAAAGGCTTGCGTTAAACCTTGCATGACAAAGGTAGCTAAAATAGTACTGTCTTTAGCACCCATGGTTTTTAAAATAGCTATATTGCCTTGTTTTTCGCGCACTTCCATTACAAGCGACGATACAATGTTAAAACTAGCTACCGCTATAATTAAAAACACCACAATGTACACAATTGTGCGCACCATTTGAATATCTTGATACAGACTACCTTGCGTTCTAAACCAGCTAGAGACATACACATAATCACTAATAGTTTGCCCTACTCGCAGTGCAATTTGATGCGCAGCAAACACATCATCTACGCTCAATCGTAAACCTGTCACTTGGCTGGCGTCGTAGCCTAAAACTGACTGTGCTTTATTTAAGTGAATAAATGCAGCGCTACTGTCAATTGGCCCACCCATTTCTATAATGCCCGCAAGTGTTAACGTTACGCGTTTAGGGGCTAATAGAGACTTCCCTTGCTCGCTAATTTTAGGAATGAGTAAAGTAATATTATCGCCTATATTAGCGCCTAATTGCTTTACAGTTTGCTTGCCTAAAATAACGTCATCCGTGCGCAGCTGACTAACCAGTGTGCCTTTGGTAAATTGATTTATGGCCGATACATTCCCTTCATAGCTAGGTTCAACGCCGCGTATTTCTACCGCTTTAAGCTGGCTTTTAAATTGCGCCATACCATTTACTGCTATAAATGGCGCAGCACCTGTAACATGAGGCTCTGCTTTAAGTTTTTCTACTTTGTTAGGCCAATCAGCAATCGGTCGGCTAGGCGCTACGTATTCAACTTGCGGTACCACACTTAATAAACGATGCACTAATTGCTGCTCAAAGCCATTAATAACCGAAAGCGCAACAATTAACACCGCCACCCCTAATAAAATACCAACAGTAGAGGCTTTGGCAATAAAGCTTACAAATGCGTTTTTTTCGTCTTTATGGCCAGAATACGCTCTAAAGCGTTCACTTAAAAATAAACTAAGCAACATGGTGCGACTCTTTTATGGCAAGTTTCCCATCATCTAAATACGCAATTTTACCTAGCTTGTCTGCAAGCTCTAAGTCGTGAGTAACCACCACAAAACTAGTATTTAATCTTTTATTTAGCTCATTAATTAAATCGTAAATTTTAATCGCGTTTTGCTTATCAAGGTTACCGGTAGGTTCGTCGGCTAACACTAATGCGGGTTTAGTCACCAGCGCTCGAGCAATAGCAACACGCTGGCGCTCTCCACCAGAGAGTGCCGAAGGCTTATGCTCACAGCGATGCGCTAAGCCTACTTTATCTAGCATTTGCAGGGCTTGCTCTTTCGCCTCTTTTGCGTTGAGCCCTTTAATTAGCAGCGGCATAGCCACGTTTTCAACCGCACTAAATTCCATTAATAAATGGTGAAACTGATAAATAAAGCCCAAGTTTTTATTTCTAAACGCCGCTTGCTCTGTTCGCGATAATTTAGCAACGTCTTGATTTTTTATTTTAGCGCTACCCGATGTAGCCGTATCTAGGGTTCCTAAAATATGTAATAAGGTACTTTTTCCTGAGCCTGAGCTGCCCACTATAGCCAGCATATCACCTTGGTTAAGTGATAAGTCCACCCCTTTTAATACTTCTACTTGGTTTTGGCCATCTTGATAAACTTTACTTAAGTTTTGACAGCTAATAACTAAATCATTCATAACGCAATACCTCTGCTGGTTTTACTTTTGCGGCTTTGCGCGCAGGATATAAAGTGGCTAAAAAGCTCATTGCAATACTGCTAAGCGCAATAATAACGAGGCTTAACACATCAAATTTTACCGGAAGCTCTACACCTGCAAGTAGGTTTAGCCCCACAGCAGCGAGTAGTTCATTAATATATAAGCTAAACAATACACCTAAAAGTGCCCCTATCGCGGTGCCAATAACCCCGTTATACAAGCCTTGCACCATAAACACTTTTTGTACTTGTGAAGGCGTTAAACCTAAGGTTTGTAATATCGCCACTTCGCCTTGTTTTTCACTCACCATCATAGTCAGTGCCGAAACAATATTAAATACAGCCACTAATACAATCAGCCCTAACAACATAGACATAATACGTTTTTCCATAGCAACCGCGGCAAATAAAGTACCTTGGCTACTGCGCCAGTCACTTACTTGGTAATCGCGTAAAATGTGCTGGCTGTCCTTTGTAAATTGCGCTAATTCAAAGGGTTCATGTAACGACACACTTAAGTTAGGCGCGGTATTTTTGTTAAGCTTTAATACCCGCTGTAAAGATGCGCCGCTGGTAAATGCAAGGCTCATATCTATCTCTGAGCCGGTTTCGTATATTGCGGCTATTTTAAATAAACGTTGACTAGGTACGCGCCCAAGTGGCGTGTAAGTAGAAGCATTAGGCATAATTACGCGCAGTTTTTCTCCCATACCAACGCCAAGTTTACGGCTTAAATAACGGCTAATAGCTATGTTGTAGCTATTATTTAAAACGTTTTGCCAATTGCCCTGCACAACTTTATCGGTAATTTTATATAGCGATCCGTTATTGCCATACAAGCCTTGCAGTAATACGCCGTGTAAATCTTTATTGGTTTGCAAAATGGCTTCGCCGTGACGGTAAAGGCTTACGTGATCTACATAATCTGAGCGCTCTAAGTCGGCTTTTAATGCAGTCATTTGTGCGCTGGTGTGTTTATTGGCTTGTACTTCTACGTGGGGAATGAGCCCTAACATATTTGTTTTTAAACTGTTTTCAAAGCCATTCATTACACTGCTTACAGTGAATAAGGCCATTAGCCCTATGGCTATTCCGGCAATAGAAAAAAACGAGATAAACGATATAAACGCATTTCCTTTGGAGGAGCGGCTATATCTGAGCCCTATAAATAAGCTAACCGGTTGAAACATATTATTTAAAACATTTATGCTAAAAGTGTGCGGCTATAGTAGCACGAACTAAGATGAATTGAATATGACCATAAATGTAAGAAATAATTTATAAATCTTATACTTGGCTATATTTTAAGCGCGCTTTATTCAAGCCCAGCCACTAAATAATCAAGTAATACTCTTACGTTAGTGGCAACAAACTGACGCGGTGGGTAAATTCCCCACACGCCTTCTTGATCTGGCTGATAAGAAGTTAATACTGGCACAAGCTCGCCCGTTCGTAGCTCATTTTCAATGTAATAATTTGGCAGCTGCACTATTCCTAAGCCTTTTTTTGCACCATCAACTAATGCCCAACCACTATTACAGCGCAAGCGTCCTGCAATTTTAATGTGTTTATCGCGGCCGTTTTCGTTTACTCGCCAGTAACTGCTGTTACCAATTAAACATTGATGTTGGTTTAGCTCGCCTAGGGTATGAGGCTCACCTACTCGGGATAAATAATCTGGGGAGGCACACATTATAAAGCGCCTAGCACTTAAACGCCGTGCTCTGTGGCTTGAATCTTTTAAATGCCCTAACCGAATGGCTAAATCAAACCCGCCTTCGAGTAAATTTTCTTGCTCGTTAGAAAGCGTAGCAATAACTTCGACCTCAGGATGAGCGTGCATGAAATTGTGCACAATGGGCATAATAAAAGTTTCACCATACATAACTGGTGCTGTTAATTTAATTTTACCTTTAGGCGTTGTTTGCTGCGTTGCTAAGCTTTGCGTGGCATCGTCCATAGCATGTTGTAATTGCTTAGTTTGATGTAAAAAGGCTTCGCCTTCTTTGGTTAATACCACTTTGCGGGTGGTACGGGTGAGTAACTGGGTATTTAAACGCTGCTCCAGCGCCGTTACATGGCGACTTATATGAGCAACCGACAACCCCAGTACATTAGCCGCTGCTGTAAAACTGCCCTCTTCACCCACTGCTATAAATTCGTCTATGCCATCCCAACGCGCCATTATTACCATACTGTAAAAGTGTTTTAATAAATCAGAGATTATCATTATTTGAGAAACAAATACAATGGAGCCATCACCCAAACAAATTGGGTCTACAATTGTTATTTAAAACCACTACAAAGGATAAACACATGTCTGAATTTATAAAATCAAAAGCAGCTATTGCGTGGGGTCCAAACCAACCTCTAAGCGTTGAAGAAGTTGATGTGATGATGCCTAAAAAAGGCGAAGTAATGGTAAAAATTACCGCTACTGGTGTTTGTCACACTGATGCATTTACTTTATCAGGTGAAGATCCTGAAGGTATTTTCCCAGCAATTTTAGGCCACGAAGGTGCAGGCGTTGTGTATGCAGTGGGCGAAGGCGTAACCAGTGTTGAAGTAGGCGATCACGTAATTCCACTTTACACCGCTGAATGTGGCGTATGTAAAATGTGTACTTCAGGCAAAACTAACCTGTGTTCAGCAGTGCGCGAAACACAAGGTAAAGGCCTAATGCCAGATGGCACTACACGCTTTTTTAAAGACGGCCAACCAATTTATCACTACATGGGTACGTCTACTTTTTCTGAGTACACAGTACTTCCAGAAATTTCACTCGCAAAAGTAAACAAAGAAGCGTCGCTTGAAGAAATTTGTTTATTAGGCTGTGGTGTAACCACAGGTATGGGCGCGGTAACAAACACTGCAAACGTAAAACCAGGCGATACTGTGGCTATTTTTGGCTTAGGTGGCATTGGTTTATCGGCTATTATTGGTGCAAAAATGGCAGGCGCGGGTCGCATTATTGGAGTTGATATTAATACCAGCAAATTTGACCTTGCAACAAAACTTGGCGCAACAGATTTAGTAAACCCTAAAGATTTCGACAAACCAATTCAAGAAGTGATTGTTGATATGACCGATGGCGGTGTTGATTACTCGTTTGAGTGTATTGGTAACGTTGATGTAATGCGCTCAGCACTTGAGTGTTGTCATAAAGGTTGGGGTGAGTCGGTAATTATTGGTGTAGCCGGTGCTGGCCAAGAAATTTCAACCCGTCCTTTCCAACTAGTAACAGGGCGTGTATGGCGTGGTAGCGCATTTGGTGGCGTTAAAGGCCGTTCACAATTACCTGAAATAGTTGAGCGTTACATGGCAGGCGAATTTGCTCTTAACGACTTTATTACGCATACCATGAGCCTTGAAGAAATTAACGATGCGTTTGATTTAATGCACGAAGGTAAAAGTATTCGTACAGTAATTCACTACTAATACGTTATTGGTAACCTATGTATTAAAAAGCCGTAATACTTAATTGTTTGCGGCTTTTAAGGATTTTTATGTTAGAAAATATCTCAAGTACAAAAGTAGCAGGTGGTTGGCACAAACAATATACCCACACTGCAACAAGTACCCATTGCACAATGCGTTTTGCGGTATTTTTACCCCCTGGCGCAAGCGAAACAAACAAAGTGCCGGTACTTTATTGGCTATCGGGTTTAACCTGTACAGACGAAAACTTTATGCAAAAAGCCGGCGCATTTAAAAAAGCGGCTGAGCTGGGTATTGCAATTGTAGCGCCTGATACAAGCCCACGTGGTGATAATGTCTCTGATGATGACAGCTACGACTTTGGCCAAGGCGCAGGCTTCTACGTAAACGCAACACAAGCACCGTTCAATACACATTTTAATATGTATGACTATGTAGTTGATGAACTACCTATGCTTATTGAGCAACACTTCCCAGTAACCAGTACTAAAGCAATTAGCGGTCACTCTATGGGCGGGCACGGCGCTTTAATGGTGGCACTTAAAAACCCTAAAGCGTTTGTTAGCGCTTCGGCCTTTAGCCCTATTGTTAATCCAATTGACTGCCCATGGGGCGTGAAAGCATTTACGGGTTACTTAGGTACTGACAAAGAGCTTTGGGCTCAATACGATTCGTGCGAGTTGATGAAAAAAGCGCAGCAAGCTGATTTTCTCCCTATGCTTGTTACACAAGGCGATGCCGATGGGTTTTTAGAGGAGCAACTTAAGCCACAAAATTTAGCGGCTGTTGCTAAAAATAAAGGTTACCCGCTTAGCATTGAAATGCAAGCTGGCTACGATCATAGTTACTTTTTTATAAGCAGCTTTATTGACCAACACTTATCATTTCATAATCAGTTTTTAACTGTGTAATCTCATTAGTGTGTAGATCAGATTTATCTACTTCTACACACTCTTTCAATACTTTACTCACTTGCCTACACACTTGTACCGTATTGCCCTCACCTTTTACTAAATTGATCAGCAATGAATCTATTTTTAACCCTATATCGGTAAAACTAAACCCATTTTTGTCTTTCGGTACAGGTTCGAGTGGATTTTTATAAGGATCTGAACGAGCAGGGCTATTACTATATTTATTGGCGCGTGCATTTGACTGTGCCTGCCCATCAATTATAACACCAGCGACTGTACAGCCACTTAGGTAAATAACACATAAACATAAAGTTAGCGCTCTCATGGCTCATCCTGATCAAAAATATTACCTAAATTATAAACATCTTTAAAAATAGTATTGTAAAAATATGTATACCTGTTCTATATACTTAATTTTGAACGGCCTAAGCGTACAATTTAATACAGTGCATCATCATTTTATTAATAAAATGGGTTTAAGCCCTAATACTTAAATTCACTTATACACTCTTTTATAAAGCCCACCAGCTGCAAAATAAAAATAACTAAAAACGGTAAAGCGCCAATAATAGCAATGGTTCTGTTTAGGGGCTCATTATTTTGTACCAGTAATATAAAGGCACAAAGCCCAAGCGCGAGTGACCAACCATAAATACTCCATGCTTTTGCCTTTTTGCTATTTGTTAAATCACGTATTACTAATATGGCCGAATCGGCTGAGGTAACCACAAAAATAAGTAACAGTAACAAGCTTGACCAAATAAGTACGGCGCCTTGCCAGCCTAACTGCTGAAAAAATATAAATAGCCCTTGGGTATAGTCGGCTTTAATGGCATCTAAAATACCGGCATAGTAGATTTTATCCCATGCGATAGCCGAGCCCGAAAACACACTAAACCACACAATAGTTACAAGCGTAGGCAGCAAAACTACGCCCAATATATATTGCCACACTGGCCGGCCTTGGCTAATTTTAGCTAAAAACACGCCAACAAAAGGCCCCCACGCTAACCACCAAAAATAATAATTGTACGTCCAGCCATTTGCCCACTCGGGGTTATTAAGTTGGCTTTGTAATTGCCATGTCCCTGTAAAAATAAGCCGTAGGTAATCCCTTGTGCCCTCAATGGCAATAGCCATTATAGGCTGTATGGGCATTAACAAAAGCAGCCACAATAAAAGTAAAAAAGCTAGCCAAACATTAAACTTACTCAGCGTTTGAATACCTTTTTTAAGCCCAAGCTTGGCCGATATTGTATACAGCAATACAATTAAGCTGATTATGATAAAACCAGATACAAGCGCGGACTCTATCCCTAGGTTTATTTCAATTCCCTTGCGTAGCAATAACGTAGAGTTTGCAATTGTCCCAACCACACCAAAAAAAATGGCAAGCACGGCCACTAATTTAACAATAAAGGTAAGCCTGTATTGGTATTTTATATTGATAGCGCCTTTTAATGCACTGATTACCGGTGCGCTAATATCACCACTGCAATGACTGTTTTTTGTTAAGCCACCTAACACAAGCCCAAATACTGCATAAAGAGCCCACGCATGCGCCCCCCAGTTAACCAACGTCAGCGCTAAAGCACTACTTACTTTGTTAGGGTAAAGTGTATGTTTTAAAGGAGAGTTGACTACATTCAACGCAGGCTCTGCAACTCCCCAAAAAATTAAACCCGACCCCATCCCTGCGGCAAAAAGCATAGAAAGCCAACCAAATAAGCCAAATTCAATATGGGCATTGTCACCGCCTACTTTTCGCCTACCAAGCGGGCTTATGGCAATAACGATAACTGCAAGTAATAAAAAATTTACTAATAAAAAAAACGGCGCCCCTAAAAAACTTAAAGCGTTATTTATAAGCGGTTGCAAATGATTGGTGAGTAATTGAGGCGCCAAAAATGCAATAGCACAAAGAGTAAGGCAAAGTAATAACGCTGTTTTTTCAAGCTTGGTTGTATGTAAAGGCAAGTGAAATACTGTTTATTTATGTTTAATAATAAAATAATACGCACTTTGCATAATTAATTAAACGAATAGGCAGCGTTTATCTGTAAAAGCGTAAATTAACTATGTAAATGTTACCAATTAATTAATGAATGCATCTCACATTTAGATTTAACACATTGAATTTATATAATAAAATAAGCTGGCCTATAGGTTGCTATTAGTTTACACCCTTAACCAATAGAGACCATTATGGAAATTGATTTACAGTGGAACGAAATCATCGATAATTTAGTACACCTTGGCATTGCCTACATACTCGCACTGCCTATGGCTTACGACAGGGAGCGAAGCCACCATGGCGCAGGGTTAAGGACTTTTCCACTTGTGGCAGTTGCCTCATGCGGCTATGCGGTAATTGCTATGTCAGTGCTAGAAGGTGCAGAAGCGCAATCTAAAATGCTACAAGGGATTATTACCGGCATAGGCTTTATTGGCGGTGGTGCAATTTTAAAAAATAATAAATCTACATCGGGTACCGCAACAGCAGCAAGCATATGGAATATGGGTTTAATTGGTATAGCGGTTGCCTACAGCCGTTACGAAATTGCTATTTTATTAGCTATCATTAATTTTATAACACTGAGGTACATTAAAAAGTTTAAGTAATGCTAAGGTGTACCATTATGAAATTACTAAAAAGAAGATAAATTGTGAGTAACTACTGCAACCTAAATTAATGTAATAAATCAAGGCGCTTAAAAGCGCTCAAGCTCGCATGACGATACTTTATAACATATAATATCGCCAAATTTATACAACGTATTTGAGCTTAATGATGTCGTCTCACTCTACAGCCCCTCGGTTGCATCATATTGATTTATTGCGTGGCATTATCATTATATTTATGGTGATTGACCATGGTATGTATTATTGTCTTAATTACTCAGTAACCGATCCTATGACGGTTCCGGGTACCAGCCCTGTTACTTTTTTCACCCGCTTTATTTCGCACTTTTGCGCCCCTTTATTTGTTTTTTTAGCAGGCCTTTCAGCAGCTGTTACCGAGCATAAATACGCTTCAACTAAGGCATTTTCTTACAATTTAATTGTCCGTGGGTTGGTGCTAATCATTTTTGAATTTACCATTGTTTCGTGGTCATGGAGCTTTAACCCCGCTTTTCCAATGTTATACGCACAGGTCATTTGGGCGATAGGCTGGGGATTTGTCATATTAGGCTTATTACGTTTATTAGGCATTTACGGCGTACTAATAAGTGCTTTATTGTTGGTGTTTGGCCATAACCTATTTGATGGCGTAAGCTTTGAGCCAAATACGCTTGCACATACACTTTGGTCTATTGCACATCAAAAAAATGTACTTGAACTACCTTTGGGCTTAAAAATGAGAACAACTTACCCAGTTGCGCCCATTGTAGGTTTAATGGCTTTAGCCTACTGCGCGGGGGTATATTATAAAAAACACCAGTACAAAGCTCAGGTGATGAATTATGCAGCTATATTAGGTGCAAGCTGCCTTGCTTTATACACTGTGCTGCGCGGTTTTAATTTATACGGCGACACTTCAGTGTTTACTATTCATACCAATACTATTAATACTGTTATGTCGTTTTTAAATCCGACTAAATACCCACTGTCATTACAATTTATGTTGCTAACCGTGGGCCTTGGGCTAATTGCGCTTAAACTTTTAAGCCACGTTAAAGCCGACTTTTCTCGCAACTTTTTACAAGTGCTTGGTAAAACCAGTATGTTCTCATACCTTGCACATTTGTATTTATTGCACGCTGTCGCTTGGTTGCTTATCCCTGTTTTAGGACTTAGTTTTAGTGATATGACATACGGTGACACATTAGTAGGCCTTCCACCGGGGTACGGTATGAGTTATGGCGCAACTTTGTTATTTATAGCTGTGGTTATAGGCTTAACCACTTTACTTGCAAAACGCTATTTAGGCTGGAAGCGCAATAATAAGCACACTCTAATTGCTAAATATATATAACAAAAACCCCACATAATATTGTGGGGTTTTTATTTAAATGTTTATTACCAATAAAATACTTTATAAAAAGCTTTCACCAGTTTGTTTTAAAGTAACCGTTTGCGCCTGTGCACTTTTAATTAATAGCCCACAACGAATATCATTTTTTGAAATTAATATTTTATCAATCTCGTTGGTATTATAATTAACGACTTTGTTTTCACAGCGAAGTTGTACTTTAGATAACGGTTTACTCGCGCTTAGTTCAACCGTACCTTTAGAAAGTAAAGGTAAAACCGCTTTTTCAGACTCAAGCGTTATTTGCTGATTTATAGCGCCAGAATTTTTATAAATGTCATTCACTTGTGCAAGTAATTGCGCTCTATTTTCCTCGCTAAACGTTATTGATTCAATATCGCCTAATGCATCAATTGCATCGTAAGCACGTACGTAGTCTTGTTTTGAAATAAACCATTGTAAGGCATTTTTAATAACGCGTTTTTTTATTTGATCCGGTAAGTTATCTCTAAACAAAAAGGCTTCATAAATAGACTTATCAAAGCTTTTCCAATCTTGCACAAAGTAGCTATGTTGGCTTTTAAGCCAAGCCAGTAAAACTATTTCGACTGTGTTTTTAGTGTGTTCGTTTTCAAGCTCAGTAATATACGTTTTAGCTTCATCGTACTTTTTATCATCAATAAGCTGGCTGGCTTTCTCATAATCGTCAAAAAACGCCGGGGATGCCTGATCGTTAGAAAAACTAGCATGTACATTTTGCGAGCTTACCGTAATAGTTTTCGCCGTAGGCACGGCACTGCCATTTATCTGTGCACTTTTATAATTAAGCTTAGAAACATAATCGAGAACTTCTCGTTGATATTTTTTTTGACCAAGCGAAGCCACAATTTCGATATCACTCACTTGGCCGTTTTCATCAACCACGTAGCTACTTAAATTAATCCCTTCTAACCTTGAAGCACGCGGCGAGGTATTAGTGAGCTGGTCGTAATTTTTATTAATAATTTCAGCAGCTACAAAATCATCTGCTGATACTGATAGGTGAGTAAAGGTTGAAGCGAGAGAAAGTGCTAATAAAAGTTTTTTCATCGATATATCCATCCTAGATTATGTTTCTATTATAAAAACAAAGGTACTCCATAAATGCAAGTTAATCCATAAAAAACACGTCATTTTTTAATCAACTTTATACCAATCCGCTTTATTAAGTGATCTATTTTGAGGCTGGAAAACGTGTTTGTAGCTAGGGAAAAAGTTGGCTATTTAATTATTCTAATTGAGAATTTTAACGCAGATAGCGACATGTTTAGCCGCACAAAATGATTCAGTATTACGGATTGGTATTATTATGGGTTTTATAAAAGACACAGGCATAAAAAAAGGCGCTTTAAACAGCGCCTTTGGATTCAAGTATGTGTGCTTAAAACATATCTTGATAGGAGTTGGTTGTATTAAACGAAATTGCTTTATCAAAACCAGGAAGCTCTATGCCGTCCTCGCCAATTACAATGTCGTTATCGTCAATGGCGCCATCACCAAAACGATATACTAATTCGTACTTTCCAAGGTCAGCTTGCGCTTTATAGGTATTTTGCGCAGCAACAACGAATGTGTTTTTATCAGCGTAATCACTCATCGCTTTTTCACCATGACGCTTAGCAAGCATTTGTAGTGTTACTTTAGCGCTAAGTACAGTTGCAGTGGCGTTATTACCGCCAAAACCTTTTGAGTTTATAAAGGCTATGTCCATGTCGCCACAGTCGTAATGACTGTTACGTATATCTAAGTGATCAGCATAAACATCGTCGGCAACTTTATCTATGGTAGTAATACCCGGCATAATATTATGACTAAATACACCCAGCGCAATAGCGAGCTGATCGCCACTGGCGGGGGCAATTGTATGCCCTACATAAGCTTTTGGCGCCGTCACTTTCCAGCTATCAATGGCATACGTTTGTGCCACTTTATGATAAATAAGTGACTCTGTTACTCTATTTTGCGGCGTGCTAGAACCATGCGCTAAAATAAAGCTGCGTTTTTGTAGCGCTTCTTTACCTAATAAGCTTGTTGCAAGCGCTGCAGATTTGGCCATGGTAATGTAGTTACCAGGGCCCGGTGAGGTGATTGATTTTTTAATACCATCGGCATTTACAAATACATCAGGTACTGAGCCCATAATATCTGCACCAAGCTCTAGTGCTAATGCATCATCCATTAAGATAGTCACTTGTGCGCCTTCACCTAATGTAAAGCCACAGTTTTCGCCAAATGGACGGCTGCTTTTACGGTAATCGGGCTCTTTTTCACTGCTTAAATTATCTAAACGGCGCAGGCCTTCAACATTAGCAAGGGCGCTCATATTACCAAAGCCTTCTACTACTTCAGGCGTGATAGCGCATTCAACACTTGCTACTACCGCAACACGGGTGCGCCCTGCTTGAATATCGTTTACTGCAGCGCGTAAGTTATATAAAAATGTGGCACATGCACCCGAGGTAGAAAACGTAGTACCTACATTACCTGTAACGTAGGCGTTTATAAAATCAGTCGACATCGTGTTTAAGCCAAGTGCTAATTGTTTTGTACTAACACGATCGCCCTGCTGGCGTGCTTTAACTAAACCGCCTAATCCTTTGTCGTCCATTTGGCCAATAACCGAAGCGGAATAAGTGCCAATTTTATCTGGCTCTACACTATTCATTATGCGCTGCCAATCAAGGCCAGTTGACTTAATAGCATCGTTTGCTGCAAATATAGTGGCTTGCAAACCACGTGGCTGGTAACGGCTGTTATACATTATTGATGGATCAAACCCGGTAGGAAACTGGCCTGCCGATTTAATTGGGTTATCACGGGTAGAATCTAATTTTACATCTAGCTCTGCCGCTATAGTCACTTTTACTTTTTTGCCTTCAAGCTCTTGTACTTTCCAACTGGCAGGCACTGGGATTGGTAAATCGCGTGCGCGCGTTTCAAACACAATTGCGTTTTCATCAGAGGACTTTAACGTCATCTTTTGCTGCCAAGGCGTGGCATCTGCATCAAAGTGCTCTTTTTCAATTTTACGAATAAGTGTGCCAGCAATAATTTGCTCACCAAAGCGTGCTTCTATGTCGCTTTGCTCAACATTATTACCGTTTGTGTCTTGTAATTGACCATCAACAACGCGTACTAAGTTCATTAATGTGGCGAGGCCTAAAAATGTTTCACTACGAGCTTGTGCGTTTAATGCGTCTAACACGATACGGCGGTAACCTTGATGAAAAGAAGTACGGCCAGCGGCGTTAATACCACCCATGCCTACTATTACGGGTAATGCTGTCATAATTAACCTTTAAAACGTGTTATAGGAGAAGCCAACAGTTTAATTGGATTAACCACAGCGCTTTGTGCTTTAATAGCCAAATATTCAGCATTAAAGGCCAAAAAGTACTGGTCGGAGCATTCACATGCATAAAAAATCAGTAAATCCAGCGTTAAATATTGCCATAGCAGTGTACCCGCATTTACTTATTACCAGTTTAACACTGCCTATTGAAATGCTAAGAGCCGGTGAGGCTTATGCAAAAGGCCATTTAAGCCACACGGATTTTAGACCGCT
Organism: Pseudoalteromonas sp. Angola-30; assembly: GCF_028599215.1. Taxonomy (NCBI): domain Bacteria; kingdom Pseudomonadati; phylum Pseudomonadota; class Gammaproteobacteria; order Alteromonadales; family Pseudoalteromonadaceae; genus Pseudoalteromonas; species Pseudoalteromonas sp. Angola-30. Next base: position 266,965 of record NZ_JAQREI010000004.1, on the reverse strand, counting down.
TAGTATAAATTTAATTGCTAAAAATAATGAGCCAATACAAAACCGTACTGGGCTTGCCATAGTTCCCGACTGCACCACACATAACGCGCCCTACAACGACTTAATTATTGTGCCCGGTATATGGCGAAACCCTCGTCCGGTCGTACGTACTAATAAAGAAGTGGTTGAATGGCTACAAGAAAGCTTTGAAACCGGCAGTCATATAATTGGTGTAGGCACGGGTAATTGCCTAGTTGCAGAAGCGGGCTTACTTGATGGGCACCCTGCAACAACCCACTGGCATTATGCAAAACAATTTAGCCACGACTACCCATTAGTGCGCTTAAAGCCCGACTTTTTTATCACCCAGTCAGAGCGCATGTATACGGTGGCAAGTTTAAATGCCCTTGCCGATGTAATCGTTCATATCATTAGCCAATACTATGGCAAAGCAGCAGCTCAACATGTAGAGCGTAACTTTTCGCACGAAGTACGTAAACCATACGAAGATCAGCGCTATCTTGAAGGCGCGGTTGACCGCCATCCAGATGAACTTATAGCGCAAATTCAGTTTTGGCTTAAAACTAATTTAGCCAGCGAGTTAAACTTACAAGAAGTAGCCGCCCAATTTAGTTTGAGTTATCGCACATTTACCCGCCGCTTTAAGCTTGCGACTAATCAAAGCCCTATAGAATATTGGCAACAATTACGGGTAGAAGGCGCTAAAGAGCTATTAGCTTCATCTAATTTAACGATTCAAGAGGTGGCACTTGAGGTCGGCTATAACGACCAAGGTCATTTAACCCGCGTATTTAAAAAAGTGCTTAGCCAAACGCCAAGCGAGTACAGAAAAGTAGTGCGAAGGAAACTATTTGGCTAATACAGATAATAACGCCACTAAATTAGTGGCGTTAAATCAGTGGCTTTCTGTGTCGTTAAAGTCTTTTCGGTAGTAACGCTTTTGATAATTTTTTACTTTAGTGTGTACGCCTTTGCTTAGGCTTTTAAATTTTGCCTCCAGTACATCTACACCGTATAAAATACCAACCACCAGCACCGAAAGTTTAATGGCAGCACCTAAATTGTCGGTGGCTATCATTACGCCAATTGAGGCAAGCACCCAAATGGTTGCAGCAGAGGTTACCCCTACTACAGCGCCGTCTTTTGCAAGCATGACCCCTGCACCTAAAAAGCCAATACCTGTAATTATCTGCCCCACTACACGCGAATGATCAATCACATCGCCTTGTAAGTTAAACGCGGTTGATAAAAACAAATACGTGCCCAGCGTTATGAGCGCTGAGGTACGAATACCCACAGGTTTACCGCGCAATTGCCGTTCTAAGCCAATTATTGCACCGCAAAAAGCGGCGGTGCCAATGGCTGCCCACGAATAAGGCGCTACATCAATTAAATCTAAAAAAGTCACTCTTAACGAAAACCTATTAATTATTAGCAATGGCCACCGCGGTTCTTAAACGTTGGCTACCAAATGCTGACATTTTACTAAAATCACTGCGCGCTATAGGTACGTACTGGCAATCTATAGCGAGTTGTTTGTCGCTTCCTGGCTCGCAAAACGGGTCATGAACATACACGCAGTGCTCATCAAGGTGGGTAACGCACACCCAATGAGGTGATTTTTTACCATCAAAACTGTATGTGCTAATTAGTAGCAGCACACTAAAGCCTTGGCTTAACCATTGTTCAATATGCTCAAGCTCAACATCTTTATAGCTAAGCGGTATATTTGCCTGCGCTATACCCTCTACAAATTGTTGGTGTACTGTTGAAAGCACCACTTTTTTGTTTTCATTGCGTACGCCATCTAAAAACAAAGGCTCTGTGGTATTTACCATTACCTCGCTTTTAAAGCCGCGTTTATTAGCCGCTAACGCTAAACCAAACGGATGGCAACCACCATGACCCGATGTCATAAAAATGGTGGTGCCTTCACGCCAAAGTGCCAGCTCATGCGATTGGCTAAGCTCGGTTGTTGGCTTAAGTGCCCCCATTGCCATTAATAACGCAGCAGGCCCACAGGTAAACTCGGTAGTTTGTTGGTACCACGGCGTTAACCGCGCTACTTTTAGCTCACGCGTTTGGCGAATATTTTTTTGCATTCGCAGTGCATCACTGTGATCGTCATAATAATCGCTATATTGGCCAAATACTCTGTAACCCAAGCTTTTGTATAGCCCAATCGCACTTTCGTTATTTACCGCCACTTCTAAACGTAAGTAAAGTCGCCCACGCTCGCTGGTTTGTTTTTCAAGCGCAGCTAATAGCATTTTGGCAATGCCTTTACCTTGCATTGTGGGTTTTACAGCAAGCGAATATAAACGCGCCAAACCCGTGCCTTTATGGCACCACACCAGCCCATAGCCGCATACTTGCTCGCCATTATCGGCAACGAGCAAAATACCGTGCTTAGCATTTAACCAGCGCTTTAAGCTACGCGGGCTCAATTTATCGTTATTAAAGCAAGTATTTTCAACGTCAATCAGTGCGGTTAAATCACTGCTAAGTGCTTTTCGAATAACAAGGTTACTCATGTATTAGCCACGGCCTCGCGCTTCTAGGCGTTGTTTAAATTCATCCATAATGATCATGTATAGCTCATCACCTAAATAGCCATCTTCTACTTTATGATCAATACTTGGATTGTCATTTACTTCAAGCACATAAGCTCGGCCCTGATGCTCTTTAACATCTACGCCATATAAGCCTTTGCCCACTGTTTTACATGCTTTTAAAGCGGCATCTAACACGGCTTTTGGTAACTCAAAGGTAGGTAGCGTTTCAAAGCCACCAGAGAAAAACCGTTTAGCATCGTGATTATAAATTTGCCAATGATTACGCGCCATCAAGTAGCGGCACGCATAAATAGCGCGGCCATTTAATACCCCTACTCGCCAATCGTATTCTGTGTACATGTATTCTTGTGCAAGTACCAATGCGCTATATTCAAACAGCTCGGTTAGTTTAGCTTCAAGCTCACTGCGGTTTGCAACTTTAAACACCCCTTTTGAGAACGACCCTTCAGGCATTTTTAAAACCAGCGGATAGGTAAACGACTCTTCTAATTGCTCAAGCGTTTGCGCTGATTGATCAGCCACTACCACCGTTTTTAAACTGGGCACTTTTTGATAATTAAACGCATCGTGTAAATACACTTTATTACAACAACGTAAAATAGATTCAGCATCGTCAATTACCACTAAACCTAGGCTTTGCGCTTTGCTTGCAAGGCGGTACGTTTGGTGGTCAATTGCTGTAGTTTGGCGAATAAATAACGCATCAAACTGGGCAATGTTGTCTATTTCTTCAAAGCTTAATGCTTGAGCATTAATACCATGTTTAGCAGCTGCTTTTATAAAACGGGCAATGGCGTCTTTATCACTCGGTGGTACTTTTTCGTTATGATCAACAAGTATTGCCATATCCCATCTAAAACGGCGCTGCACATTTCCAATGCGCCACTGTGTTTGGGTAAACGTATTTAGTTTTTCTACAAAATTGCTGTATTGCTCATCGTTTAAAGAACTTAGCGAGCCCTGTTGCAATAAGCCTTGCTCATCTACATATAAAATAGGCGCTGGGTATTGCTTAAATACCGATTTAGCCGCTTTACTTTGTAATTCGTTTAGAGCATTACCAAAGTAAATTTCGCCATCAATTTGCCCAACATTTAACATAGGAGCTTGGCCGCTACGAAGCGCATTTATTGTTTTAACACTGGGTAACACCTGGTGTTTGCGCGCCTCAGCAAGCAAAGAGCAATAATAACCCTTACTCAAGTATTGGCTTGAGTCGCATAAATTAATAATGCGAGTTTTAGGTTCATTATGTTTTGGGTAATCACGTAAGTAACTATTAAACGTAATTACATTTTCGAACGATTGAGCAAGTGTTTGCTCGTTGTTATCAACCACTATTAAGGTTTTAAACACGACTTTTCCTAGTTAAGTCAGAAATATAAAAAGCATGCATAATAAAATACTCAGCACTATAAATAGAAACACCCATCGTACTAAGTGGGCATTGCGCGTATCACTTAATACGATGGGTGCTTTAACAAATACCTACTGTAAGTGTTAGCGCTTAAATTGCTTAAGCGACATCTGCTTTATATGCCCTTTTTAAAAACCACACAAACGAGATATTTTTAGCGTGAAGATAAAAAATATTGATTAACTATATTTTCCTATTAATGCAGATTAAAATACGCAAAATTAATATTTTATGAGCGTTATAAATGTCACATCCTGCCTGCCCACAGTGCCAATCTGAATATGTTTACGAAGACCAGCAACTGCTTATTTGCCCTGAATGCGCCTATGAATGGAACCCAAACAGTACAAACGATGAAGACGCAATTTTAGTTAAAGATGCCAATGGCACTATGCTGAGTGATGGCGATAAAGTAACCGTAGCCAAAGATTTAAAAATTAAAGGCAGCTCACAAGTCATTAAAATTGGCACAAAAGCAGTCGTTAGACGCGTGCTTGATAAAAAAGATCACGAGCTAGATTGCAAAGTAGATGGCATTGGCGAAATGATGGTAACAGCAAAGTTTGTGAAAAAAGCTAACTCGTAGGTCGGATAAAGGGCGAAGCCATGCCATCCGACGCGTAATAAAGGCCGAAATTATTTCATTTAACAAAAACTTTTGTACAAAATTAAAGTGTATTATGAAGCTATAGCTTTGTCGGATGGCGCTTCGCTTATCCGACCTACGAAATATTTATATTTTTTATCCGCACCAATTATTTGCATAAATGCCTTGTTTCACGGCTCTATGAAAACTTGAATAAGGCCAATCAGCTACTTGACTAACTAGGCCATGTTTTAACGGATTAAAATGAACATAGTTAACATGATGCCAATAATCATTATCATCCCTAATAGTATGTTCCCAAAAGCGGCGCTGCCAAATTCCACGTTCATTTTTACGTTTCCGTGTTTGAGTTAAAAACTCTGTCTTTGGGAGTGATTTTGAAAATCGCTTTTTAATTTCTCGCCAGCGACTCGAATAATCCACATCATCATCTGGTAAAGTTAAAACTGCATGAAGGTGATCGGGCAGCACAACCCATGCATCTATATAAAATGGCCTTTGAGATTTAACAAAACGGATAGACTCTCTTAATAAATCGATATGCTCAACCAACAACGATTTATTCCTATCGAGCAAATTAACTGTAAAAAAGTACGTCCCACCTTTTACATAATTACGACGATATTGCATTGCATATCCATTGTATTATTTGTTACGCATTAGACAAATAAAGCGCAAATTTAGGATATATACAACATTGACGTAGGTCGGATAAATGGCGAAGCCATGCCATCCGACAATTAATTTATAAGTATAAGCGTTTATTGTATTGATATGGTTTTGTCGGATGGCGCTTCGCTTATCCGACCTACATAAAAACCAATGTTTTATAAAATTTCTACCACATCATATTCATGGTTTTTGCCTACAATAGTTAAACTTACTTCATCATCAAGTTGTTTGCCTAAAAGCTGTTTACCCAGTGGGGCTTCAGGAGTAACAACTTGAATAGTTAGTCCTTTTAATTCAACGGTTAACCCGCCTGCGGCTGGGCCTAAATAAAACCATTTTTGTACGGAATTTTCATCTTCTAGGCAAACGAGTGAGCTTATAATCACTTTATTGTGAGTGGGCTCTTTAAAAATGGCTTCAAATTGTTTAATGCTTTTGTAGCAATCGTTTACACGCTCGGCTTGGCCTTGTGCTAAATAAGCGGCCTCGAGTCCTAGGGTATCGTACTGCGTTTCTGCAACGCTTTCTTCGTGAGTGGCGGCGTCGTGCGCGGCTTTTGCTGCTTGTTTTGCACTGTTTAATTGTGCTTCGAGTGCAAATTTAAGGTGTTCTATTACGTGGGATTTATTCATGAAAGGCGCTAATAACCAATACGGTAAACTATGTAGTTAATTTTAACGTTATAAGGCGCTTAAAACCATTATTTTAAGCGCCTGTATTTTAATGCTGATTTTAAAAGTATTTATTGCTAGGGCATATCGAGCAACGCTTGCGTTTCTGCATCTTGTTTTTCTTCGTAATTTTTAGCACTTAACCCTAATAGCTCGGGTAACGTGGCGGCAATACAAATAGATGAGAACGTACCTACTACAATGCCGGTAAATAGCGCGATGGCAAAGCCTTGTAATGGCGCACCCGCGAGGAGCCAAACACTTGCAACTGTAGCAAGTGTGGTACCCGATGTAATAAGCGTGCGCGTTAAGGTACTTTTTATGGCGTTGTTAATAATACTTGCGGGGCTAAGCGCATTATTAGATTTAACACGTAAAAGCTCGCGTACTCTATCACCCACTATTATAGAGTCGTTAAGTGAGTAACCTATAATGGCCAGCAAACTGGCAAGTACGGTTAAATTAAACTCAATACTTAATAGCGAAAATAGCCCCAGTACCAGTAATAAATCATGCACTAACGCAACTACAGAGCCTACGGCTAAACGCCATTCAAACCGCACCGCTAAATAAAGCATTACTGCAACCATGGCTGAAAATAGCGCTAAACAACCTTGTTCAAACAGTTCATCACCCACTTGCGAGCCAATATACGCTGATGATAAAACCTCGGCGTTAATGTCTGCATTTTGTGTAATGGCACTTTGCCAATCACTACTATTTGCTGTTGAACCGCTGGGCGCTTCGCGTAGTTGAAAATGATTATTACCTTGTGCGGTTAGTTCAAACTCGCCATTGTGATTTTTAGTAATAAATTGCTCAAGTTGTTTTAGCTCAACACCTTGGCTGGTGGTAAATTCTGTTAGGTAACCACCGGTAAAGTCGAGCCCAAAATTAAGCCCTTTTTGACTAAGCGTAAATACCGATAGCAGTACAAGTATGGCGCTCAAAAGCATGCCCGAAAAACGCAGACGTGTACCCGCCTCGCCCTTTAAAAAAATGTTAAGCATGTGCATTTACTCCTGCTTTTTTAGCCATTTTTAAATATACCGTTTGGCTTAGTACTTTTGATACGTACACGCCAGTAAATACCGAGGTTATTAAGCCAAGTGCCAATGTTATGGCAAAGCCTTTAACTGGGCCGTAACCTATTCCATATAAAATAAGCGCGGTGATCATGGTGGTTATATTGGCATCAAATATGGTGTTAGCGGCTTGCTTGTAACCTTCTTGAATAGCTTGATAAGCAGAGCGGCCTTTTCTACGCTCTTCTTTTATTCGCTCAAATATAATAACGTTGGTATCTACCGCCATACCAATGGTGAGTACCAGCCCGGCAATACCCGGAAGTGTTAACACAACCCCTGGTAATAACGACATTAGCCCCACAAGCGAAGTTAAATTTAATAATAGCGCTACGTTTGCAATAAGTCCTAAGCGGCGATACCACATCGCCATAAAGGCAAGTGTAATACCCATGCCCAGCATCAATGCGGCCAAGCCGTTAGTTATATTTTCTTGACCTAGGCTTGGGCCAATTGTTTGCTCGTGCACAATAGTAACCGGTGCAGTTAGCGAGCCTGCGCGTAATAATAGTGCTAAATCGGCCGCTGCTTGTTGGCTTTTCATATTGGTAATACTAAAACGTGAACTTAAATGCTGCGCAATATTCGCCACATTTATAACTTCGCTTTTTTTAACGGTTTCACCTTTAGCGTTTTGAGAGTACTCAGAGTAAACCGTGGCCATAGGCTTACCAATATTTGCTTTTGAAAACGCTGACATGGCATCGCCGCCTTGTCCATCAAGGCTAAGTTGCACAAGTGGCTTACCCCAGTCATCGCGCCCTATGGTGGCGTTATTAATATGCTCACCGGTAAAAATTGGCACAGGATCAAGTTTGATGGACCCGCCCGATTGCATATCAAATGTTTGCCCACCGATTTCTTTTAACTGATAAAACCCAAGTGATGCAGTTGCACCTATGATGCGCTTTGCCTCTGTTGGGTCTTGCACGCCTGGCAGCTCTATGCGTATACGGTTTTTACCTTGGCGCTGAGTGACGGCTTCGGTAATGCCTAATTCTTCTATACGTGAGCGAAGCGTTGTAAGCGTTTGGCTCATTACTTCTTTATCAAAGTTGCTTCGCCCTTGCTCTGAATAGGTGAATTTTGCATTTTTAATATCACCATTACTGGTTGTTGAAACTGCTAAATTAGCAAAGCGACTTTGTAGCTCATTGATTACCGGGGTAAGCTTTTTCGCTCCATTTGGGTGTGCATTTATTTCAAAGCCGTGCCCTGTTTGCAGCACTTTAAGGCCGTACGCTTTTTGCTTAATAATAATTGATTTTGCTTGTTGATACGCACTGACTAATTGCTCATCAATTGCTTTATCTAAATCTACGTCGAGTACAAATAACACACCGCCGTTTAAATCTAGTCCCAATTTTATTGGTGATAAACCAAACTCTTGCAGCCAAAGTGGGCTCGTTGCATGTTCTACAATTTTAACTTGCGTGTTTGGATACTGCGCCTTTATAGCCGCTTGGGCTTGTGCGCTTTTAGTTGGCTCGTTTAACAAAATATTTATAGATGTTTGATTATTTAGCCCTTGCTCAACTTTTAAGCCTTGGTTATTTAAAAAAGTAACTAATGCATTAGTACTTGGCACAACTTGTGTTTCGCTATGAGGTGCATTGTTTACATGTAACCACGATTTATTTGGGTATAAGTTGGGTAATGCGCTAATGGCTAATAAAACCAGCACAATAAGCATGGCTATATAGCTTAATTTAAATTTAGCCATAAACGGCTTGTGATCTTTTTTTACACTTAACATGGTGTTTCCTTATTACCAGAACCGGTAACGTACTTTTTAAAAGCACAATTAATCTCAAGGCCTAAACGTAAAACGTTAAAACCTAATAAAAATTAAATAAGAAAATTAAGCGTGATAGGTGCTTGCAGCGGTATAAAGTAAATTAGCGTCTTTCCAGCCACTGAGTCGCGACTTTTTGCTATGCGTTACAAGTGTATACCATGGCCGTTGGGCAATAAACGCGTTGGGGCTTAGGTATATTTCTCTAAAAAGGGTGTGTGCAAAAAATTCAAATACAACGTCGTATTCAGGCTCACTTTGCGCGACATGTAAAAATAACGAAGAATTACTAGCCGTTAACCTAGGTTGATGAGCGTCAAACCCTGTTTGATGTGTTTTTTTGTGCTCATTTGCCTTTACCGATGTTGATATAGGCAGCGTTTTAGCTAACTCAACGCTATCATCAAACACACTCAATGAGGTGGTTACAGTGTTTAATTTATGTGTCGCGCACTGCGCACTACTTTGAACACTAAAAAGCGCACAAAACAGTAAAAAAGCAGTTATAAACACACGAACGTTAAACATGGTTGCGTCAAACTAAAATAAGGGATGCGTAGTATATATGGGCAAGTATTTAAAATACAATGCATATTAATTAAGTATTTATTTGACTGAGATCCGTAATGCGCTCTAAACACAGTATTATAAAACGCGCCGATGCAATGACCTTAAAACAAAGCATTAAAACGCTGTGGCCATACATTACTAAATTTAAAGGGCGCGTACTTTTAGCCCTTTTAGCGCTTATAGGAGCTAAGGGCGCAACTCTTTTAATGCCTTGGGCATTAAAAGAAATTATCGACTCGGTTGATAAATCAATTAATCCAGTTTTAGTTATCCCTGCATTACTATTGCTTATGTATGGTGGGCTTAGGTTTGCCAGCGTGTTTTTAGGCGAAGTAAGAGATGCGGTGTTCTCTCGTGTGACAGAGCACGCGATGCGTGATATTGGGTTAAAAGTATTTAAACATTTACACTCGCTAGAGCTTGCTTTTCATCTCGATAGGCAAACCGGTGGAATAAGCCGTGATATAGAGCGTGGTACTAGTGGGCTGAGCTTTTTAATGCGTTTTTTAATGTTTAATATTGTCCCCACCCTTTTTGAAATACTGACCGTTGCTATTATTTTTGGCTCACTATTTTCTATTTGGTTTGCGTTAATAACCTTATTAGCGGTTGCTATTTATATTACCTTTACTGTAACAGTAACGCAGTGGCGAAACCGTTTTATACGCGAGGCAAACGCCGCCGATAACCTTAGTAATACACGCGCCATAGACAGCCTGCTTAACTACGAAACTGTAAAATATTTTAATAACGAAGAATTTGAAGCCAAAACATACGACTCTTTTTTAGCAAATTGGGAAACCGCCCGTTTAAAAAATAGAATGTCATTGCTTGCGCTTAATTCAGGCCAAGCGTTAATAATTGCAAGCGCTATTACAGCGCTAATGTGGTTAGGTGCCAAAGAAGTGGTAACGGGCGCTCTAACAATTGGCGAACTTGTAATGATAAACGCCTACATGATCCAATTATTTTTACCGCTTAACTTTTTAGGATTTGTTTATCGAGAAATAAGGCGCGCCCTAACCGATTTAGAAAACATGCTGGGCTTACTTAATAAAAAACCACAGGTAACGCAGCGACCCCATGCTCAACACCTTTGTGTTAGCAAAGGCAATATAGCCTTTAATAATGTCAGTTTTAGTTACGATGCCAGCCGCCCTATTCTTAGTAATATTAGCTTTAAAGTTAAAGCAGGCAGTAAGGTTGCCATTGTAGGTGCAAGTGGTGCAGGTAAAAGCTCGTTGGCGCGGTTACTTTATCGCTTTTACGATATTAGCGCGGGCAGTATAACCATAGATAACCAAGCTATAGACTCCGTCACTCTCGATAGCCTGCGTAAAGCCATTGCTATAGTGCCACAAGACACCGTGCTATTTAACACCAGCATACGCGAAAACATCGCCTATGGCAGACCCACAGCAAGCGATAGTGAAATAGATAAAGCAATAGAAATGGCCCATTTAAAAGACTTTATTTCAACTTTAGCGCAAGGCGATAAAACGTTGGTAGGCGAGCGCGGTTTAAAAGTATCTGGCGGCGAAAAACAACGTATTGCAATTGCACGTGCAATTTTAAAGCAATCTCCTATTTTAATTTTTGATGAGGCAACCTCGGCGCTCGACTCGCACGCAGAGCAAGCCATTTTAAAGGCAATGCGCGATGTAACTCAAAACCACACCAGTATTGTGATTGCACACCGGCTATCAACTATAGTTGATGCCGATAACATATTAGTATTTAAAAAGGGCGAACTAGTTGAGCAAGGCACACATTCAGCGCTTTTATTACAAAATGGTCAATACGCTCAAATGTGGCAATTACAACAGCAAGAAGATTAATTAACGCCATTTACTGGCGATACTGCGGCTTTACCTTTAGAATACGGCCTTGCAATTTTATTCAATAATTTACATATATTAAGGCGAAACGCAGATGGGAAGAGCTTACCAAAACAAAAAAGATTCAATGGCTAAAACTGCGGGTGCTAAAACTAAAGTTTATTCTAAGTACGGTAAAGAAATATACATTTGCGCTAAAAATGGTGGCGTAGATCCAGATGGTAACCTTGCGCTGCGCCGTTTAATCGAGCGCGCTAAAAAAGACCAGGTACCCGCACACGTTATTGAGCGCGCAATAGACAAAGCCAAAGGCGGCGGCGGTGAAGATTACGCAGCCACACGTTATGAGGGTTACGGCCCTGGTAACTGTATGATTATTGTTGACTGTTTAACCGACAACAACAAACGTACGTTTGCTGATGTACGTATTTGTTTTACCAAAGCAAACGCTAAAATAGGCGCACAAAATTCGGTATCACATTTATTTGATCACCTCGCTATTTTTGTTTTTGATGGCGATGACGATGAAGCTGTACTAGAAGCCCTTATGATGGCCGATGTTGATGTAACAGATGTTGAAGTAGAAAACGGTAAAGTGACGGTTTTTGCACCACATACAGAATACAACAACACGCGTACAGCGCTTGAAGAGATGGGTATTACAGATTTTGACGTAGATTTAATTTCGTTTGTACCACAAGTTGAAGCCCCTATTGAAGGTGAAGACGTAGAAGTAATGGAGCGCTTTTTAGCCATGCTTGAAGATTGTGACGACGTGCAAAACGTTTACCATAACGCGCAATTTTAAACTTTACTAAACGTATTTATTTTAAGCCAACAGCAATGTTGGCTTTTTTATTTTAAAAGGCTTGTGAAAATTTATGAATACCCTTGCAGAGCTTAAAGCTGGTAGGTTGAATGGTGTTACTCGCTTACAACTCGTTGAAGGCTTAACACAGTTTCCTTTAGAAATTTTAACGCTTGCAGATACCTTAGAAGTACTCGATTTATCAAACAATAATCTCACTACACTGCCAGATGAGTTTGCGTGCTTAACAAAGCTTAAGCGGGTTTTTTTATCGTTTAACCAATTTGAACATATACCTAAAGTACTCGCTAAGTGCCCTGCTTTAATTATGGTTGCATTTAAAGGCAATCAAATAACAGAGTTTGCACTAAACAGCTTACCTAGTAATATTGAATGGTTAATACTGACCGATAACAAATTAAGCGCATTGCCAAGTGACTTTGGTAATTACACACAGCTTAAAAAGCTCGCCCTTGCAGGAAATAACCTAAAACAACTACCCGCGAGTATGGCCTCATGTACTAATTTAGAGCTAGTTAGGCTCTCTGCTAATAAACTAACAAAACTTGATAATTGGCTATTAGAACTCCCCAAACTTGCTTGGCTTGCCTTTGCGGGTAATGCATTTAATAAAGCTCAGTGCTTAACTAACAGTCGTTTACAAAACACGCCACTTGAAAATTTTCAGCTTAAAAAAGTAATTGGCCAAGGTGCATCGGGCGTTATTCATTTAGCTAAAACAGCACAGCACGATGTGGCAGTGAAATTATTTAAAGGGGCAATTACAAGCGATGGCTACCCACTTGATGAAGTAAACTGTTGTTTACAAGCAGGCTATCATAAAAACTTAATTAACGTATTAAGCTACATAGAGCAAAGCACACAGCTTGGTTTAGTTATGGAGCTAATAGATACACGCTTTACTAACTTAGGTTTGCCGCCAAGTTTAGAAACCTGTACGCGCGATACCTTTAATACACACTGTCACTATTCGCCTGATGCAATTTATAAAGTTGCCCAGCAAATGATAAGCACCCTTGCCCACTTACATGCTAACAACGTAAGTCATGGCGATATTTACGCACACAACACCATGATAAATGAACAATATGACGTTTTATTTGGTGATTTTGGTGCCGCAACAAATTTAGCCATGCTTAGCGAATATCAGCAACAGCAAATACAGTTAATAGAAGTCCGCGCTTTTGGTTGTTTAATTGAGGACTTGCTAAGCACTGTTAGCGCTGCAGATAAGCAAAACGAACTGTTTGGTAAAATGTCCGATATAGCAGCGCGTGCTATAAATACGGATATTGCATCGCGCCCTAGCTTTAAAGAGCTAAGCGCTCTATTAAACGAGCGGGTATAAATTAATCAAAATAAAAAAGCCTGCATAATGCAGGCTTGGTTGGATAAAGCTAAACTTTTATAGGGTCAATTATAAGTACTGACCTAATGCTTTAACTTGGTCTAACATGCGGTTTGAGAAACCCCACTCGTTGTCGTACCAAGCCATTACTTTAACTAGTTTGCCATCAGCTTTAGTTTGCGTTGCATCAAAAATTGATGACGCAGGGTTGTGATTAAAATCAATAGAAACAAGCGGAAGCTCGTTGTACTCTAAAATTTCTTTCATTGAACCTGTTGCTGCGGCTTTCATTACTTCGTTGATTTCTTCAGCAGTTGTTTCGCGCTTAGTAATAAACGTAAAATCGACTAAAGAAACATTGATAGTAGGTACACGTACCGACATACCGTCTAATTTACCCGCAAGCTCAGGAAGTACTAAGCCAACAGCTGCAGCAGCACCTGTTTTAGTTGGGATCATAGACTGAGTTGCACTACGTGCACGGTATAGATCTGGGTGATAAACGTCAGATAAGTTTTGATCGTTTGTATATGCATGAATTGTAGTCATGCTACCTTGCTCAATACCTACTGTGTCGTTAATTGCTTTTGCAATTGGCGCTAAACAGTTAGTCGTACATGATGCGTTAGAGATAATGTTGCTATCAGCGTTAATTACATCGCTGTTAACACCGTGTACTACCGTTGCATCTAAATCTTTACCAGGAGCAGACACAATTACTTTTTTAGCACCTGCTGTAATGTGCTTAGCTGCGTCTTCACGCTTAGTGAAAAAACCAGTACATTCTAAAACGATATCTACGTTTAACTCTTTCCACGGTAAGTTTGCAGGGTCACGCTCTTGAGTCAAAGTAATTACGTCATCACCAATCAGCATAGTGTTATCTGATAACGTTACTTTTTGAGAAAATTGACCGTGAACTGAGTCAAATTGTGTTAAATGCGCATTTACGTTAGCCGGTGCTAAATCGTTAATTGCTACAATTTTAATTTCACTGTTTTGTGCTGACTCGTAAAGTGCACGTAATACGTTGCGACCGATACGGCCATAGCCATTAATTGCTACATTAATCATTTTTAGACTCCTATTTAACTTCACTTGCTTGTCGAGCAAGCGCTTCAATGGCTTGCCAGTCTTTGTTTTCAATTAGTTTCTTATCTAGCATCCACGTACCACCAACACAAATAACGTTATTAAGCGCTAAGTAATTAGGGGCTGTTGCTAGGCTAATACCACCGGTTGGGCAAAAAGTAATGTGCGGCAATGGCCCGCCAATCGACTTAAGCATTGCCGTTCCGCCTGCAGCCTCTGCAGGGAAGAATTTTAAGTACTTAAAGCCATGGCTTGCTAACTGCATTACTTCGCTTGCAGTTGCTGCACCCGGTAAAAACGGAATGTCTGAATCTTTAGCTAGTGCTAATAATTCATCACTTACACCCGGGCTTACCATAAAATCAGCGCCTGCTTCTACTGAAGCATCAAAGCTTGCTTTATCAACCACTGTACCTGTACCAACGTAAGCTTCTGGAACTTCTGCTTTCATTAGTTTTACAGCTTCCACTGCAACAGGCGTGCGTAGCGTAATTTCAAGGGCTTTTAAGCCACCGTTGTATAACGCTCTAGCGAGTGGTGCTGCATCTTCTAGTTTTTCGATTACAACCACTGGCACCACAGGTGCCGACGCTAAGATTTTTTCAATACTCATTACTTGTTCCTCATTACCCAGTGTGTGGCAATTATTATTCAAGTCCAAAAGCACTCGCACCTAAATCGGCGCTGCTTACAATATTTCTAAATCCAGTAAATAACTCTCGGCCGGTACCAAAGGTTAAGCTTGGTTGGCTAAGTTGTAGTTCACGCTTAGCAAGCTCTTCGTCGCTAACATGTACTTTTAATATTCCGTTTGGCGCATCTAGGGTTACTAAATCGCCCTCAAGAATTTTTGCAATAATGCCACCTTCAACAGCTTCTGGCGCTAAGTGAATAGCAGCAGGCACTTTACCTGATGCGCCCGACATACGGCCATCAGTCACAATGGCTACTTTAAAGCCTTCGTCTTGAAGTGTTGCCATTACTGGCGTTAATTTATGAAGCTCTGGCATACCTTTCGCTTTAGGGCCTTGCTCTTTAAGCACGGCAATAAAGTCTTGGTTTAACTCGCCACGGCTGTATGCCTCTTGCAGTTCGCCTTGTGAGCTAAATACTTTAGCTGGGGCTGTTACTACTTGATGCTCAGTGGCTACAGCAGAGACTTTAATGACTGCTTTACCTAGGTTACCTGTAAGTAGTTGTAGGCCGCCTTGCTTGCTAAATGGATTGCTAATTGGACGCAGTACTTCTTCATCGAGTGAGTTTTCTGGGCAATCTACCCATTTCACTTTTGAAGGGCCTGTTGAGTTGCTCATAATTAAGCTGTCGTCTTTATCTAAACGCGGCTCCATCATGTAAGGCGCTAAGCCTTCACCAAGCATTGTTTTAACATCAGTATGCAAGTAACCTGCGCCGGCTAATTCACGCATTAAGAAGCCCATACCGCCTGCGGCTTGGAAATGGTTTACATCTGCTGAGCCGTTAGGGTAAATACGCGTAAGTAGTGGTACAACTTCTGATAAGTCAGACATGTCTTTCCACGTTACTTGAATACCCGCCGCTTTTGCGATAGCAACAATATGAATAGCGTGGTTAGTAGAGCCACCTGTAGATAGCAAGCCAACTAAACCATTAATAATGGTTTTTTCGCTGATTACATCTGCTAAACACGGGCTTTCTTTATCATCTGTAAGCTGCTTAAGCATGGTTTCTACAGCATTACCTGTTAAACCATCGCGAAGCTCAGTATAAGGATTAATAAACGAGCTACCTGGAAGGTGTAGGCCCATAATTTCCATCAACATTTGGTTTGAGTTAGCGGTACCGTAAAACGTACATGTACCTGCGCTGTGGTACGAGGCGCTTTCAGCTTCAAGTAAGTCTTCACGGCTTACTAAACCTTGTGCAAATTTTTGGCGAATACGTGCTTTTTCTTTGTTAGGAATACCAGATTGCATTGGCCCAGCAGGTAAAAAGAATACCGGTAAGTGACCAAAAGATAAGGCACCAATTAATAAACCTGGGACAATTTTGTCACATACGCCTAAACAAAAAACGCCGTCAAATACGTCATGCGATAGTGATACCGCAGTAGACATAGCAATTACGTCGCGAGAAAAAAGCGATAATTCCATGCCATCACGCCCTTGCGTAACGCCATCACACATTGCTGGCACACCGCCTGCAACTTGGGCAGTTGCGTCGTACTTAGTAGCAAGGTCTTTAATTAAATCTGGGAAATCTTTGTATGGCACATGGGCCGAAAGCATATCGTTATATGAGTTGATAATAGCAAGATTTGGCTGCTCATCAGCCTTTAAGCGCGCTTTGTCGTCGCTGCTACACGCAGCCATAACGTGAGCGATGTTTCCGCAGCCTAGTCCGGCACGGACTCTTGTTTGTTTTTTTGCGTGCGAAATACGATCTAAATAATCTTGACGGGTTTGTTTACTGCGTTCAATAACGCGTTGGGTGACTTCTTCAATGCGAGGGTGCAACATAATTTAGCTCATCTCTATTAGTTAGAGGAAAAAGGCTCAGTAGCAATTACAGACTCCACGTAAATAACTGCACTGAGCATCTTTGATTTACCCGTTCAAAGGTACGCTACCAGGGAGCCTCTCACAACAACCCTGACACCGGTGTCACTGTATTAACGCATAGCATTGACACCGGTGTCAACCCTGAGTAACAAAAATAGTGTAAAATTTTAACGTGACCAATTAATGACCATGCTAATTTTAGTTTATTTGCTAAAATCCGCACAAAAAAAACCCGAATAAGCGTCACTCAAATTCGGGTTACTGTGAAAAACAAAAAAGGGGGTTATTTTATTGCAGCAGTAGACTCGCGGGTAATTAAACGTGATTCTAGCGTTACCTGATATGGCTGCTCCTGTGGCTGCGAAATATGCGATATAAGCTGCGTAACAGCTTGTTTAGTCATTTCTTCAACAGGTTGTGCAATAGTCGTTAAGCCCGGCCATATATGGCGAGCAATTGGTGCATTATCAAACCCTGCAATAGAAATATCATCGGGTACGCGTAATTGGCGCTGTGTGGCAAGTTTTAATACCGCCGCCGCCATGTAATCGTTTGATGCAAATACCGCAGTAGGACGTGGCGATAAATCTAAAATGCTGCGCGCACTGTCTACACCTGAGTGATAACTAAAGTTACCCTCTTCTACTAGGCGCTCGTCAAATTCTATACCGTGGCTTGCCAACGCTCGTCTGTAACCTTTAAAGCGCTGTTGTGTAGCACTGTGATCAGGGTGGCCTTTAATAAAAGCAATCGACTTATGACCAAGCGAAATTAAGTGCTCGGTTATTTCATAAGCGCCCTGCTCGTCGTTGCTGCGCACTGAAATTGAATCATCTTCTAGCAGGGCCGATGCAACCCGTGCATAGGGTATTTTTTTAGCTTTTAAAAAATTAGCGAGTTTTTCAAAATCACCAAATGGCGGGGTCAGTACTACGCCATCTAAACGCGAGGTTTGTAATAACTGCTCTATATCGTTAATTAAATCATCGCCACGTAATTCGCACGGGTGTATTAATAAGTTGTAGTTATTTTCTTTACAAGCAGCAAGCGCACCCGTTTGTACGCGTGTTATATAACTTTTACTGGGGTTGTCGTATAAGCAGCCAATAATAAAGCTGCGATTTTGCGCAAGCCCGCGTGCTATTGGGTTAGGCGTGTAATCAAGCTCTTTAAATACTTTAAGTACTTTTTCGCGCGTAGCTGCACTCACGTTAGGCTCATTATTTAAAACCCGCGACACGGTTTTTTTAGAAACCCCCGCATGGCTTGCTACGCTATTTATGGTTACTTTTTTCATTTGTTCATTATCCAAATACAACCATTAAGCAAATTTACTTGCTGTTATATAAACACGCACCCGCCCCAATTAGCGGTATGTTATCTTGTGTTACTAAAGTAACTGGAATTTGCCCTGCATATTGCGACATAACACCTTTTTGCGAAAAACGCTCTACAAAACGGCTTTCAAGTAATCGTGTTTGCATGCGCGGTAAAATACCGCCACCGATAAATAGGCCACCTAATGCGCCGTATACTACCGCTAAATCGCCTGCCACACTGCCTATCCAGTCACAAAACTGATTAAGCGTTGCATCGCACACTTCACACTCGCCACTGTTCGCAAGGCTACTAATTTGTGCTGCATCTAAATTTTTAGCTGTAACCCCTTTCACGGCTGCCATTGCTTTGTATAAATGGGCAATACCTGGGCCTGAAAAAACAGTTTCTATAGATACATGAGGGTGCTCTTTTCGAAGCTCGTTAATTAATAAAGCGTCTAGCTCGTTTACAGGAGCAAGCGACATATGCCCGCCCTCAGAGCTTAACACTGCAGTTGACTGCGCTGTACGCACTAAACACGCAGCACCAAAGCCAGTACCTGGTCCCATAATACCAATATTTGCATTTGCATCGGCTTGACCAGGCTTAATAGTAATATTTTGCGTTGAGTCTAAATAAGGCGCTGCATAAGCAAATGCAGCAAAGTCATTAATTACTTCTAATTGTGTTAAATTAAAATGTGCTTTAAATTCACTAACACTAAAGTGCCAACCTAAATTGGTTAAATGCACTTGGCCTGCTTTTATAGGGCCTGCAACAGCTAAACATGCCTGAGTTGGCGTAACATGAGGAATCGTTGTTAGGTATTGTTCAAGTGCGCTTTCTAAAGAGCCAAAATTAGCACTGGGAAATATGTTAATATGCTCAATAACAAATTGGTTAGTTTGCTCATTAAAGTCGGTAATTAATGCAAAGCGCGCATTGGTGCCACCAATATCGGCAACTAAGATAGGGTTAAACTGGGCAGAAGAATTTTGGCTCATGGTATTATCTCTTTTGTGTAAGCGGCTTATGCTTATTATTTTACAACGACTATGCGTTGTTATTTATACACTTTGAGCTATCACCTCAAAGTAGCTATCACAGTAAAAAAGGCTGCTATATAAAATAGCAGCTAATACGTTTTGACAACAAAATGATAAAACATTGGCATTATGACACCGGTGTCAGGATTAGATCAATAATAAATCGCAAAAAGCTTGAAATAATTCACTAATAGTCGAAAATGACACAATTATTTAGCATTTAATTAAGTTGTATCAATGAAAGGTAAAGCCACCTCATTTGACATTGCCCATTATGCAGGGGTTTCACAATCAACTGTATCTCGCGCTTTACGTAACAGCCCCCTTGTTAATGAAGAAACACGCAAACGCGTCCACGACATAGCAAAACAACTTAACTATAAAGTTGATAAAAATGCCAGCAACTTACGTACTCAGCAAAGTAGTACCCTTGCGCTATTGTTGTTTGAAGACCCAACGTCAGATGAATCACAAATAAACCCATTCTTTTTATCAATGCTGGGCAGTATTACTCGTGCGTGTGCAAAAGAAGGTTACGACTTATTAGTATCGTTTCAATCAGCTAGCGCCGATTGGCAAGCCGACTACGAAGACAGCCACAGAGCCGATGGTATTATTTTGCTCGGCTATGGTGATTACATAGACTTTCAACCAAAATTTAAAACCTTGCTTGACCAAAATACTAAGTTTGTATGCTGGGGCGCAACAGTAGATAACCGCCCAGATCTTACTGTATGCTGCGACAACTACGGCGGGGGCAAACTAGCCGCTGGTCATTTAATTGCCCATAACCGCACTGATTGCGCGTTTATCGGTGATGCATCTGATCACAGCCCAGAATTTTTTGCCCGCTTTCAGGGGTTTAAAGATGAGCTACTTACTAACGGTATAACCATTAATGAGCGAAAAATGGCCAATGCTATTTCAACTGAAGAGTCTGGTTATCATGCTACACGCTCACTTATTGCTAATAACATTAAATTTAACGCACTCTTTGCCGCCAGTGATTTAATTGCCATTGGTGCAATTCGCGCTTTAAAAGAAGCCAATATTAATGTTCCTAACGAAGTGGCCGTGGTCGGTTTTGATAACATAGCCATTGCAAGCTACATAAACCCACCGCTTACAACCATAGCGCAAGACACCACCGTCGCAGGGCAAATGTTAGTAGAGAACCTGCTTAAATTAATACGTGAAGAAGAAGTGCAAAGCACCCTTTTACCGCCGGTATTAATTGCCAGAGGGTCTAGTTAAGAATTTATCACTCAACTTCATTGTGCTTATTAAACATTAAACCCCCACTTAGATACAAAAAAGCCACGGCTGTTAACCGTGGCTTTAATTTTACATTTTGAACTAGCCTTATTTTAAAGCTTTCTCAACAACGGGATAATGATCCCAAACTTGTTTGTCGCTCAGTGAACGAACTAATTTAATATACTCGGCATGAGTCCATGCCAATGGTGTTGCTGAATTAGTCCCCTCGCCTAGCTCATAACCTGCTTTGTTAACCCCTACACCATCCCATACTTGCTCTGGTAACATAAGGCCGTTATTAGCAAATTGCTCTAAGCCTTTTACATAGCTGTTTTTAATTTGCGCTTGTTTAGCATCATCCAGAGCGTTGTTTGCATTAGCTGCTGCGATTTCGTAATGCCCGCGCTCACCGGTGAAAAATGGCCATACACGCCCACGTTGGCCTGGTGTATTGCTGCCACCCTCAGCATAGTTTGTGCCTTTAACTTCATCTTCACCGTAGCCATCATTGCCATAGCGGCGGTAGCCTGCAAAAGTGCCGCTGCCATCGTCAAAGCTAAAGCTGTATTTAACTTGTAGGTTATCTTCAAGCGTTTCGTCGTCATACTCAGGTAGTGTTTTAACGATGCTTTCATCATTTGCACCGCGTACGCCATAGCGTACTAGCTCTAAAAAGCCGCCATCTAAAATTTGCTTTTTATTAAACCCTTCGCGGCCATTATTAGCGTTAATTTTAGTGTTTGAGTTTGCATCGGTATCTTGGCCTATACGAATAAAGTATTCGCCATCGCTATTCTCGCCTTTTAAGTTACCTTCGGTAGTAAACATTTGCGATTCAATATCGCTGCTGTATTTTTTAGCCGTGGCAAGGTAGCGCTGCGCGTTTTTATCATCACCACTAAGCGTTGCGATATCGCTTGCGGTAATAAGGCCTGCCACTATTGCCGCAGTTGTAGATGGCGAATAACCGCTTTGCTCTTCCCAGCGCTCTTGTTGTGTTGCCGGTGGTGTAATTTGTGTGTCGTTCCACAAAATTTTAGCAAGTCCGCCCTCTACTAAAAAATCTGCCGCTGGTTTTAACATTTTGCCGTACCAGTTTTTTAGCTCTTCATCGCTAAGTACGTTGGCTTTATGTAACTTCCATGCCAGCATGATAGGCATAGCGGTTTGATCAAGCTGTACGCCTACCCATTCTAATTCACCGTCGACGTGTGTTTTTTGTAAAAACCAGCCTGTATCGCCTTTATTACCTGGTGTTTTGCTGTTTACTTGCACTTTTTCAAGGTATTCGAACGCTGTTTTTGCTGTGGCAGTATCGCCAAGCGCCATAAATGCCATGGCTACTTGATAAAAATCGCGCACCCATACCGCTTTATAACCCGTAGAACCCTCTTTGGCTGAAACCGTTTCGCCCCATGGGTTAGATAAAGAAGCAATTAATGCCCCTGCGTGTGTTTTATCTTCTTGTGCTTTTAATACCATGGCGCTGGTGTATAAAAGCTTACCGTTATCGGCTGTTTGTTCAACCATGGTATTAAGCGGTTTTAGGCTTTGTAGGTAATCTTCCCAGCCTAGCGCTTCTCCTTTGCCGTTGTAGTGATCGAGCACCGCTTGGTACCCGTTTGCCAAACTTTTTTCGCCTTGCTGAATACTTTGCTGCTGCGTTTTACCAAAGCTCAGTGCTAAATCAAAAGTGGTATTTGCAGTTATCTCGCCAAGCTCTGCAAGCATGCTTACATTACCAGCAGTTTCGCCGGTATTTGTGTATTGGGTAGTTATAGATTGCGTAGTTTTAAGTGCATTAATGCCATCACTTTTTCCTGTAAACCCTACTGTTTTTGCTTTAAATGGTGACGCGGATTGAAGTGATAGATAGTTATCGTTTTCCCATGCTACTAGGCCTTGCTCTGTTGTTTTAGCAAAGTCACCTAAGCCGTTATTATTAATGTACGGATTAACAGACACATACGCTTTTAGCCCTTCAAGCTCAGTATTAAATACGCTGCGTACAAATAGGGTTTGCCCATCTGGGTCAGTAAAGATGTGTTTTTCTAGGCTAAAGCGGCCTTGTTTATCAGTGCTTGTTACTTTATAAGCCAGCGATAACGGGCGACCTTGTGCATCTTTATGTAAGTAATCAATGGTGACATTTAAATCATCCGCTTCACTAACGGTAAAATCTTTACCTGTTACTATAAATTGCATGTCTTTTATTTGTGCTTGGTGAATAAGCCCAAACATGGTTTCGGTGATCATCCCTTTAGCAATTGAAAACCATACTTTAGACACATCCTCCGTTGCAGCTGCATTAGTGTATTGGCCGTTTTGGTATTGCTCGTATGATGTACCAATACCTGTTTTACCCGCATAAGCCCAAAAAGGCTCTGCACCTGGGGCGCCTGGGGCTGATGTAACCTGTGCTGTGGTACTTTCGTTAGTTGTGCTTGTGTTTTGAGCGCCGCAAGCCGCTAAACCTAACGTTAAAAGAGAGGCGGTTATAAGGTTATATTTTTTCATTGTGTGTCCTTAATGAGAATTTTTAACGCGCATTACTGCAACAGCAGCAACAACAAACGAAGCTGCACCAATTAATAATGCATAAATAGGCTGATTAGAAAATACGTGGCGTAAAATAAGCCCTAAAATACTGGCGGCAAGTAACTGAGGTATAACTATAAAAAAGTTAAAAATCCCCATATAAACGCCCATTTTGTTACTCGGTAGTGCGTTACTTAACATGGCATACGGGAGTGATAAAATAGACGCCCACGCAAACCCTACGCCAATCATAGGTATAAGTAGCATTTTAGGGTCTTGAATAAACATAAAGCTTGCAAGACCTAACGCGCCCAGCAATAAATTAAAGCAATGCGCGCCTTTTAATCCCATTTTTTTAACTAAAAACGGAATACACATAGCGGCAATTGCAGCAAATCCATTGTAGGCGGCAAATAAAATACCCACCCAGTCAGCGCCATCGTTAAATGCTTTAGAAGTTGCATCGCTACTACCATAATGAAAGCTTGTTACTGCAGCGGTGGTATAAATCCACATAGCAAATAAAGTAAACCAGCTAAAAAACTGCACCCAAGCAAGCTGCTTCATGGCCTCTGGCATAGTAAATACATCTTGTACTACTTGGTAAAAACCACCTTGGGTTTTATTCGCACTTTTAAGCGCCGCTGCAATCCACTGCACAATACCAAAGGCTAATAAACCACCAGCAAGTAGGTATAATTCTTTTTCAAGGGATAAGCCCATGACTAATGCAAGAGTTGCTAAACCCAGTACCACAAAAATAATGGCACCTTTATTAAAGTTAATATCAACCACTTTGCTTGTTTTAGGTTGAGCGCTTTGCTTTTCAAAAGCCGCTAATTGCTCAGGGCTATATTCTTTAGTACGTGCAACGGTCCAAAGCACGGCAACAAGTAACACCACCCCGCCCCAATAAAATGAGTATTTAACAGATTCAGGAATTTGCCCTGGGGCTGCGGTATTACTTACATCAAACCAGTTGGTCATCATCCATGGTAGCGCCGAGGCTAACACCGCACCAATACCAATAAAAAAGCTTTGTAAACCGTAACCTGTCGCGCGCTGTTTTTCTGGCAAGTTATCGCCAACAAGCGCTCTAAACGGTTCCATGGTTACGTTGATTGACGCATCCATGATCCATAACATACCTGCGGCAATCCAAAGCGTTGGTGAATGCGGCATAATAAATAGTGAAAGCGTTGTTAACACTGCGCCTATAAAAAAGAACGGACGACGACGACCAAAGCGACCCCAGGTTTTGTCACTCCAGTAACCAATAATTGGCTGTACAATTAAACCGGTAAGCGGGGCTGCAACCCATAAAATGGGAATATCATCAACTTGTGCGCCTAATGTTTGAAATATTCGGCTTACA
This sequence comes from Pseudoalteromonas sp. Angola-30, assembly GCF_028599215.1. Lineage (NCBI taxonomy): Bacteria > Pseudomonadati > Pseudomonadota > Gammaproteobacteria > Alteromonadales > Pseudoalteromonadaceae > Pseudoalteromonas > Pseudoalteromonas sp. Angola-30. The sequence continues at coordinate 242,389 of NZ_JAQREI010000004.1, read as the reverse complement.
TTGCCGTTTTGCAGGGCAAAACCAAATTGTATGCCTAAAAAGCCAAAGCACATGTTCCATATTTGCCAAAAACTTAAATTTGGCTTATCGGTAATATTATTTTGATTATTCATTATTAGCCTTATTTGTTAATACTGCGCTGCTAAATGCATCAAGTGTGAGGTTAAATGTAGCGCCTTGCGGGTGAGCTTTAAGCTCGGTGGTGTGATTTTCAAGTAAATCATTTAATAGCGTATTTTCACTCATTGCACCTAATTGTGCCTTTGATAAATTAACCGTAACTGTTTGTGGCTGCTCACTAAAGTTACTTAACACATACACACTTTGCTGGCCTAAAGAGCGGGTAAAACCAACAACACGTTCACTTCCTACAAGGTTAAGTGCCGACATTTCTCCGCCTACTACAGCAGGTAAACTATTCAGTGACATAACCGCTTTGTAGTAATCACGAAGTGCTACTTGCTCTGCGGTTAAGTTTGCGCCATCAAATTTCCCATTATTCATCCATGCTTGGTGCGCAGGGACGCCAATGTAGTCAAAAATACTGGTACGTGTCGGCGCTCCAAACCCCGCGTTTTCAGAGCCATCTTCTCCCACATCTTGAGCAAAATATAAAAGTGTTGGCGCGCGGCTAATTAAATTAGAAACAACTAAAGCAGGTTTACCCCACTGGGCATTACCTGCAAAGTCTGGGCTTGCGATTCGTTGCTCGTCGTGATTTTCTAAAAAATGCAGCATGTGTTGCTCTATATCGAGCACACTTTGATGCGCATCAAAAATACTATTGGCAGGTTGTTTAAGTTGCATTATCGCTTTTAAGGTATCGTAAAAGCCGACTTTATCGTAAAGGTAATCCATTTTACCTTGCTGAATATACGCGCGGTACATTAACGGGTTATATACTTCGGCCAATAAAAAGGCATCGCTTTTTTGCATTTTTATTGACGAATTTAAAAAGCTCCAAAATTCAACCGGTACCATTTCGGCCATGTCGTATCTAAAGCCATCAACGCCTTTGTCTAGCCAAAAAAGCGCAATGTCTCTAAATTTGTACCAGCTATCTGGTAGCTCTTTATCTTGCCAAAATGCATAATGAGCACGGTAATCTTTGTCTTTATAGTCGTTTGGCAGCTGAGCAAAATCGTAGCTCCCATCTGGCTTTACGCCATAATTTACTTTTACTGTTTCGTACCAATCGTTAATATCGGGTTTTGGTGCACGGGCACCGTTACCTGTCCATTTAGCAGGTGTTTCATCAAAAAAGCCATCCGCAAGTGGGTGAGCCTTTCCCCCTAACACGGTATAAGTTGTAGAGGTAGGCACTTGAAATGACTGCCCAGGCACATAATAAAAGTTGTTATTTTTATCGTACGTTTTACTGGTGTCGTCTTGTGCGCCGAAATCCTCTACGCCTTTAGGCTTTCCAAGTGATTGATAGTTTCGGGCAACATGGTTAGGCACTATATCAATAATGACTTTCATACCGTGGCTATGTGTACGCTCAATAAGCCGGCTAAACTCTCCCATGCGGTTTGTTACATTAACGGCCAGATCGGGGTTAACATCGTAGTAATCTTTAATTGCGTACGGTGACCCTGCGCGGCCTTTTACTACATCGGGGTCATCTTGTGAAATGCCGTAGTCGGTATAATCGCCCACTAACGCGTGGTGTAATACACCGGTATACCAAACGTGCGTGGTACCTAGCTCTTTAATGCCTTTGAGGGCTGCATCGTTAAAGTCGGCAAATTTACCTACGCCGTTTTGCTCTTTAGTGCCCCATGGCACATTGGCTGTTTCGGTATTGCCAAACAAACGGGTAAATACTTGATATACAACCGGCTTGGTAAGCTCATTTTGCGTGTGGGCAGGTGCTTGCTGTTGTTCAGGTTTGTTATTTTCTGAACACCCTGTAGCAATAAGTGCACTACACAGTACTGCGGGTACATAAACTGATTTTTTCATTGTGTGTCTTTTTTGTCAGTATTGTTATTAACTTTATACTAAAGATTACTGCAGCAACCATACAGTTGCTGCATACGTATTCAGGTCACTATTGTGGCGTATTTATAACGAGTACCGTTGCGCTCATCGCTGGTAATTCAATGGTTTTGCCAAGCTTTTGTGTTTTTTGAGTAAATAAATTAAATGCTGTTGTGCTGTTAGGCATTACCTCTTGCATATACTCAATATTTTTTTGTAGCGTTTGTGTGTTTTTATTCATAAATACCAACACTGTTTGCTCATCGCTAATACGCGCATAACTATAAACCCCTTGTTGAGGCGTAAAGTGTACAAGTTTGCCTTTATCTAGTGCTGAGCTGTTTTTTCTAAAGTTAAGCAGCGTACTGATGGTGTTATGCATCTCTTTTTGCTGTTTTGTTAAGCCCTCTTTGGTAAAGGCATTACGAGTTTGCCCTTCAAACCCGCCGGGGAAGTCGATTCTAATATCACCATGGTCTTTACTTGGGGTGTTATCTAATAGTACTTCCGTACCGTAATACATTTGCGCTATGCCACGTGTGGTTAAAAACAAGGTCATCGCCATTTTTGTTTTGGCTACATCTTGACCAAGCTCAGTGTAAACACGGCTCATATCGTGGTTATCGGCAAATACCATAATGTTATTTGTATCAGGGTATAAAAAGTCATTAGCTAACGATTCATATACTTTAACCCAACCCGTGTTCCAGCTTTCATCTTCATTTAGCGCTTGAATTACCGACTCTTGCAACGAAAAGTCCATCACGCTTGGTAAGCTTGATGTATAGCCATCTTGGTTATGCTTTCCACGTTGCCAGTAAGAGGCAATAGCAGGGTTAGACGTCCACTCTTCTCCAACAATATTAAAATCTGGGTACTCTTGCATTATGGCTTTTGTCCAATCACTCAAAAATGCTTTATCTGAGTAAGAGTAGGTATCAACACGTATGCCGCTTAAATCGGCGTATTCTATCCACCAAATTGCATTTTGAATTAAGTATTCACTTAACAGTGGTTGGCGCTGATTTAAATCAGGCATGGTTTCTACAAACCAGCCATCGTTAAACTGGCGCTTATCGTATTCACTGGCGTGTGGGTCTTGTATGGTTTGGCGCGCATGGCTGGTGGCATTTTTGCCATTGTTAAATTCACCATTAAAGTTAATCCAATCTTTAGTTGGCTTATCGTTAACCCAAGTATGCTCAGAGCCAAAATGGTTAAGAACCATATCCATTACTAGCCCTATACCCTGCTCTTTTGCTTTTACTGATAACGTTTTGTATAGCTGGTTTGAGCCCATGCGTGGGTCAACCTTATAAAAGTCTGTAATTGCATAACCATGATAAGAATAGTTAGGCATGTTGTTTTCAAGCACTGGGGTTAACCAAAGCTGTGTTACGCCTAAGTCGTTTAAATAGGGAAGCGCGTTTATAACGCCCTGAATATCACCACCGTGGCGCCCACCTTTTATACTCGGGTTTGCCGCTTCTAACATGCTTGCGACGGTATCGTTTTGTTTATCACCATTAGCAAAGCGATCTGGGTTAATCAAATAAAGCGTATCAGCTGATGTAAACCCTTGACGCTGAGCGCTGTTTTTATCTCGCTCAAGAAGTGGAAACTCAAAGTTATTGCTCGTTTCGCTGCTATTAAATTCAAGTGTTCCGGCTTTAGCGGCGTCGGTAATGGTAATATTTAAAAATACATAATTTGGATTGTCGGTACGGGTTACTTTATTTAACTTAACGCCGTTGTATTTAGCTAATTTAATTTGCTCGTTTGCAATGTTTTGCTCATGAACCATGATGGTAATCGTGTTTTTGTTCATGCCAACCCACCAATTAGCTGGCTCAACGTCAAGTGCGAAGCTAATGGTTGGTAAAGTACAGGCACTTACAAGTAAAAGTTTTTTTAAAAGTTGCATCATCAGGCCTTTTTAATTTTTGCTAAAAAATCTTTATGAGTGGGTAATTGATCTACCGTTGAGGTAATAAGCGTTTTTAGTGTTGAGAATAAATCGTTTAGTTGTTCACTACTGAGTGAGTCAACAATGCTGTTGTAATCTTCGGGGATAAGTCCTTGCCCAATAAACACCTGTTGCCAGGCAACTTCGGCAAATAATTCGTCGTTTTCGCGCACTACTTTGCCGGTTTGCTTAAATAATTTGAGCTTATGGGCCAATGAGTCAGGAATGTCCATTTGCTTACATTGTCGCCAAAATGGGGAGTCTTCTCGCGCTGTTAGTGTGTAATGCAATATTATAAAATCACGAATGTGCTCTATTTCTATCACACTTTGCTTATTAAATTCAGTAACTAAAGCATCGCTTATGCCATTGTGTGGAAACAGCTTTATTAAACGGGTTACGGCACTTTGTATTAAATGAATACTGGTAGACTCTAGCGGCTCTAAAAAGCCACTGGCAAGGCCAACCGATACCACGTTTTTATGCCATTGTTTTAAACGTCGTCCTGTTTTAAATTTAATTACCCGCGGCTCAGTCATTGGCTCAGCAGGTAAATTATTTAATAATAACTGCGTTGCCGCATCGTCAGATAAATAACGACTACAGTACACCAAGCCATTTCCTATTCGGCTTTGCAGCGGTATTTGCCACTGCCAGCCTGCGCTGTGTGCAATTGAACGCGTATAAGGTTTTAGCTCGCTAGTACCTTGAGACTGCACCGCCACGGCGCTATCACACGGTAAATAATGAGACCAATCGACAAAACCGGTGTTAAGGGTTTGCTCTATGAGTAAGGCGCGCTGGCCTGTAGCGTCTATAAAAAGGTCGCCATTTATCTGCTGTGTGTTACCAAGGGTTAATGATTTTATATTCCCTGATAGAGGGCATTGTTCTACCTGCTCTATTTTGGCATCAATATGCTCAACACCGCGTGATGTTGCGAGCTTTTTTAAAAACTCAGCATATAACGTTGCGTCAAAGTGATATGCATAACTCAAGCCAGGCAATTGTGTATTAGGTAGGGTATTTAAGGGTGCAAATTTATGCTGTTTAGCCGCTTGGTAGTTAAGAGAAAAATCCCATAAGCTTTCTTCTGCACCGCTAATATGCCCTTTTACCCAAAAATTGTAAAAATCGCAAAAGGGGAAGTCTTTTCCAAATGAGCCAAAAGCATGCATGTAGCTATGAGAGGGGGTTTTCCAATTTTCGAACTCAATTCCTAATTTTATAGATGCATTTGTAGCGTTTATAAAATCTTGCTCGTTTATACCCAGTGCATTGTTAAGTTGAATAATAGGCGGAATTGTTGCTTCACCCACGCCTATAGTGCCAATAGTACTTGACTCAATAAGGGTTATTTTAATTACTTTACCTAACACTTTATTAAGCAAGGCGGCTGTTATCCACCCTGCCGTGCCCCCGCCTGCGATTACGACGTGTTTTATTGGTTTCATATTATTGTCCACGTTTACAGTTTAAAGCTTTGTTAAGTTTGATAAAATTTAGATAAAGTAGCTATAAAAAAGCCCTTGTAAAACAAATTACAAGGGCTCCTACACACAACCTTTATTATAGCTTGTAGCTAAAGCCTAACAAGTAAGTACGTCCGTAATCTTGGTAGTCACGAACTTGTAGCGCGTTATCGCCAGAAAGCGATGTAAACGGCTCTTCTGTTAAGTTTTGAACTTGGAACTGAATTGATAACCCTTCAAGGCTTTCAACACCGGCCTCACTAAAGTCGTAACCCGCTTGAATGTCCCAAATTGTTTCGCCTAGGATATCCACTTGCTCGGTATCAAAACCTAGCCCGTATACATCACCTTTAAAGGCACTACGTTTACGCATGCTGGTACGCAGTTGAATACCATTCATTTCGTAGTAAACCGTTAAGCTCTGAATTTTGTCAGACAGACCCGGTAACTCGTACTCATTACCGTTTTGATCTTCAATATCAGACTCAATACCGGTATGGCTTGCAATTAAACCAAAACCTTCAAGTGACGGGTGGAAAATTTTAAATGGCAATGCAAGAGATAGCTCGTAACCGTATAGGTCGCCGCCACCGCCATTTACTTTACCACTACCAGTACCTTCAGAAGTAGCTGGGATTTCACCTGTTGAAGGGTCAGCAACGCCCGACATATCAATTTCGTATGTGCCGTCAAAAATCCACTGGGTTAAGTCTTTATAGAAAAACGCAGCAGAGAAGTAACCTTCATCGCTAAAGTAGTTTTCGTACGTTAAATCGTAACCAGTTGCTTCTTTAGGCTCTAGGTTAGGGTTACCACCCGATACAGACCAAAAGTTACCATTTTCATCAGGCGTTGTGTTGTATGATGCATCAATAGATGAGTTCATTTCGTCCAAACGGGCGCGTGAGATTGTTTTAGCTGCACCAAAACGCACTGTTTGCTGCTCATCAATCGCAAGTGATAAGTTCAAACTTGGTAAAACGTGTGAATAATCGTGGCTAATATTGGTAGGTGATGCCACAACAATGCCATCTACAGTACTAAATGCATTACCTTGCGATGACTGATCAGTGTGAACGTAACGTACACCGATATTACCCGTTAACGCTAAGCCGCTTACTTCTGCATTAATATTAGCTTGTGCAAACGCAGAGGTAATTTCTTCTTTTACGGTCCACGATTTAGTTAAATGGCTCGTATTTGTTAAGCTTTCATCAAGTAAGTCGTAGTAGCCGTCATTAACAAGACCATTTACATCGTAGGCAATCATATCGCCCATGCCAATAAAGTCTAAATCAACGCTGCCCATTCGATACTGCTCTGGCACGGTAACTAAACCCGGGTTATCAAGTGAAAACCCAGATAACGTCATAAAGAAGCCCTGCGAATCTTTGGTTTTTTCGCGCTCTTTATAAGACATACCAAATTCAATTGAGCTGAAGTATTCGTTTTCTAATACTTTAGATGCCGCTAGTTTTAACGTAGATAACTCATCTTCAATTGTAGGTGCATTAATGAAACCATCTTGCGCTTGGTTTTCATACTCGGTGCCGGTTAAGCCATATTTATCATTTAAAGCAGAGCTTGCACCCCATGATAAAGGACCACCTAATTGTATTAAGCTGTAATCGCTGTAATCTAAGTCATGAGTAAACGTAGCACCTGTATTACCACCGTTAAATGTGTAACCTAGGTTATCTGCAACACCGCGAGCATCGCCTCGGCCTGTGCCTGAATAACTCTCAAGGCTCCAAATTTTACGGTCTACTTGCGAGTAACTTGCGTCAAACTCTACTGACCACGAGTCATCAATATCGTATTTAGTGTTAAAGCCAAACGCGGTTAATTCTGCTTCACGCTCTTCGTAGTCGTTACGCACAACCACACGTTGGCCATTTGTTACCGCACTGGTAATAAAGCCACTTGCGTCATCTACAGCTACGCTTGCAGGGTCAATCGAACCTTGACCCCATGCGAATGGGATTTCGATACCACGTAAGATTTTTTCATCTGTAAAATCAACATATAAGGCATCAAACGTCATGTTTAATTTGTCTGTAGGCGCGGCCTCTAGTACGAGCATTGCTGAGTCACGTTCAAGGGTTGATGAACGTACAAATGGTTTTGCACCCCCTAATATAGAGTACGTTTGACCATCATCAGCAGTAAATTCAGGGTAACCCCAAGAGTTCCAACGTTTTTCTTGATTTGGAGAGCTCATGGTATTTAGTGCAAACGCAACACCTATGGTGTCATCTGCAAATTGATCAATGTATGAAATAGTACCGCGGTAACCATCGTCGTTACCGTCTGGGTTTAGTTTATCAAAGCTAGTTTGCTCGTACTGGCCATTAACTTGAAATACACGCTCGCCTTTACTTAAAGGACGTACGGTTTGCATGTTAATAACACCGGCAATACCTTCTGCTTCAATACTTGCATTAGGTGTTTTATAAACGGTAACGCCGCTCATAATTTCTGATGGGTAAAGGTCAAACTCTACGCCGCGGTTATCGCCAATAGATACTTGCTCGCGGCCATTAAATGTAGTGCCACTTTCGTTTTCACCAAAACCACGAATTGATACTCTACTTGCGCGACCATCTAGGCGCTGCGCCGTTAAACCTGGTAAGCGTGCAATAGACTCAGCAATAGATGAATCAGGAAGTTTACCTATATCTTCAGCTGAAATTGACTCAACGACTTGAGTAGAAAAACGCTTTGTGTTGATTGATTCTACAACACTGCCACGAAAGCCTTTTACTTCGATAACCTCAACGTCATCATTTTTAACTGTATCTTCTTGTGCTGCTACAGAGGCAAAGCTTGCTAATCCTGCAGTAGCCATTGCCAACGTTAATATACTTGGTTTGAACATAGACATGATGTTTTTCCCGTTACCCATATTGTGATACTCGCTTCTTTATTTGAGTGATAGTCAAACAGGCGAGCTAATTTTGTTGTCAGCATCAATATTAACGCTCGAATTATTTTATTAACAACTTTATGCATACGTATTCAGTACTATGCAAAACGCTAAAAGTTAACAATGAGTTCACAAATAAAACTTTAACCCACTGTTTTAAATAGTTTTATATTGGTGCAATCTAGTGATTTATTATCATTATAAAAATACATCAATTATTTACCTGAAATCCCTTTGTCATTATTTGTAAATAGCGTTAATTAAAGGTTTTTTATAAATTTACACGCATATCTTTTGTAAAGATTACCAGGTTAAATTGGTCTGACCAAAGAGTGGAATCACCAAAGCTGTGCAGCCCTTTAAAAATAAGCACCAAAATAGTCAGCTGTTTTAGTTACACTTAAATAAACATGATTGGTAAAAGTGCTGTAGCGGTTTTTATGGGTAACTTTCTGCTTAGCTAAAACCGCTTTTATGTAAGTAAATTAGCTGCATACGTATGCAGACTTTTTACAGAGCAGCACCCTTCACGTATGCTTTTTGAAAATTTAGTGATTGTTTCAATCAAACTAATAACAATATAAATACTGTGTGGAACGACGGAGAAAAGTATGGCCCAACAGCAGTGGTATAAAGGTGCGGTTATTTATCAGGTTTACCCGCGAAGCTTTCAAGACAGCAATAACGATGGTATTGGTGATCTTAAAGGGATAATTAATCGCATTGATTACATTAAAAGCTTAGGCGTTGACGCTATTTGGATTTCTCCTTTTTTCAAATCTCCAATGAAAGATTTTGGCTACGACATAAGTGACTATCGCGATATAGACCCCATATTTGGTGACTTAAACGACTTTGATGAGTTAATAGATCAAGCACATAAACGCGACATTAAAATTATTATTGACCAAGTGTTAAGCCATACATCAGACCAACATCAATGGTTTTTAGATAGCCGCGAAAACCAAAACAATGATAAAGCTGACTGGTACGTATGGGCAGATGCTAAAGAAGATGGCACAGCGCCTAATAACTGGTTATCTATTTTTGGTGGCGGTGCTTGGCAATGGGAGCCTCGTCGCGGTCAATACTATTTACATAACTTTTTAACCGAACAGCCTGATTTAAACTTTCATAACCCAGATGTAAGAAAAGCTGTTTTAGAAAACGTAGAGTTTTGGCTTAAAAAAGGTGTAGATGGTTTTAGATTAGACGCTATTAACTTTTGCTACCACGATGCACAATTACGTGACAATCCTGCAAAGCCTAAAGATAAACGCCAAGGCCGTGGCTTTAGTGAAGATAACCCATACGCGTTTCAGTACCATTATTATAATAACACCCAGCCAGAAAACATTGAGTTTATGCAAGACATACGTGCACTACTTAATAAATACCCGGGTACTGTATCACTTGGTGAAATTTCATCGGAAGATTCATTGGCAACAATGGCAGAATATACCCAAGGCGGCGATAAGCTGCATATGGGTTACAGTTTTGAGCTACTCACGGATGATTATTCAAGTGAATACATAAGAGAAACCGTACAGACTCTAGAGCAACGCATGACTGAAGGTTGGCCGTGCTGGGCGTTTAGCAACCATGATGTAGAGCGTGTTGCGAGCCGCTGGAGCCAAAATGGTGAAATAAACCCAGCACAATGCAAAATGCTTACAGCTTTATTAGCTTCTTTGCGTGGTAGCGTATGTATGTACCAAGGTGAAGAGCTGGGGCTAGGTGAAGCCTCTGTAGCATTTGAAGACCTACAAGACCCATATGGCATTACCTTTTGGCCAAACTTTAAAGGTCGCGACGGCTGTAGAACGCCAATGCCATGGGAAGGTAACAACACACAAAACGCAGGATTTAGTGCTGCTAAACCCTGGTTACCGGTTGATAGCGCGCATACGCAGCAGGCTGTGTCTGTACAAGATAAAGATGCAAACTCTATACTCAATGCTTATCGTGAGTTTATGGCATGGCGTAAACAGCATACTGTGTTATTAGCAGGCGATATTAAGTTTATTGATACTGCTGAGCCTATCCTCGCTTTTTACAGAACGCTAAACGAGCAAACTATGTTATGTGTGTTTAACTTAGCTGATACCAATCAAACATTTGAGTTGACTAAAACAGTGACTGAGGCGCATGACTCACTATCTCACTGTAATGCTACTTTAGATGGTAATAAACTCAACATGAATGGTTTTGGCTGTTACTTTGCTTTTGTAAAATAAGAATGCCCTGACGTATGATGCTCAAAAGCCCGATTTTATCGGGCTTTTTTGTGCGCTCAAATAGTGGGGCTGCTATAGCCGGTATTAAGACGAAATACAGGCCACCAAACCACTAACTTAACCTTTCTAATGTGATTGTGTTTTACTGTTTAAATAATCAGTGAGCGCAAATAACACGCCAGAGCTTACAAAGGTGACATGGATAATCACTTTCCAAAATAGCTCCTCACTTGAATGAATATTAGAATTAATAAATACCTTTAAAAGCTCAACCGCAGATATGGCAACAATTGCGCTAATAAGCTTCATTTTTAAGCCTGAGAAACCTACTTTTCCCATCCATGACGGCCTATCTTCGTGGCCCTCAATATTAAGCTTTGACACAAAGTTCTCATAACCACTAAAAATAATAATAAGTAATAAACCAGCCAGTAAAGCGGTATCAACGAGGGTAAGTATACCCACTAATAACTCTTGGTTTGTTGCACTAAAAGTGGCAATACCCATTAAATAAAGTTGCTTAAAAAACTTTATTAATAGCAATATTACAGCAAATAGTAGGCCTACAAAAAACGGGGCTAATAACCAGCGCCCTTTAAATATAAACGACTCTAAGCCCTGCTCTACTTTGTGTATTTTACGAGGCGTACTGGTTGGTTTTGCTTGGTGTTCTGACATTAACTTATCTTTTTATAAAAAAGCGACCTTAGCTTATAATTTATTACAACACAATTACTTATATAATTATTTAAGCGTAATTTACTCATCTTGACGATAAAAATTTTTCGTTATCTTTTATTTTAATTTCGATTAAAAATCACTACACCAACAGAGTTGTTCTGCATTGGGCACTATTTAAATACAGCTTTAAAATGTATTTAAATCGTAAAACCATTTATTTAGGAATCAACAAATGAATAAAGCATTGCTAGCATTAATAGTTGCACCACTTTTTGCTGTATCTGCAACGGTTGCAATCGCAGACGATGCACCAGTAGCTTCTGCACAAACAATTAAAGAATACACAGATATGTGTGTAAATTGGGCTAAAGATGATGATGTAAGTAACGACGATCTATTTGGCTATGTTCTTCAATGCGTTAATGATGAATTAGAGTCTGAAGGCTACAAAAAAGTATCTACTGTACAAATCTAAACAATAAAAAATATGCGGCTAATAAAGCCATTGCGACGCATATAATCATAAAAAAACCGGAATGACACAAGCTGTGCATTCCGGTTTTTATTTGTCTTAAACTAGATTAATTTTAAGGTTTATTCAGCTTCTTTTTTTGCTTTAGGTTTAGCTGGCGATTTTTTTGCAGCCGCTTTCTTTTTAGGCGCTGCTTTTTTCTTCGCTTCTTCTACCCATTTACCCGCTTCGTAGTGAGCAGTCCAGCCTGTGGCTTTTCCGTCAACTTCCGTCATCACGTATTGCGCTTTATTTTTACGGCTATAACGTACTACGGCTAAATTACCATCAGGATCTTTTTCTGGCGCATCAGCTAAGTAATAAAACTTAGGTGAAATACGCTCTCTAAAACGCTTTAGCTCAGCCACTTTAGGCGCGCGCGTCTCGCGTGATTTAGGGAAAGTGTTAGCCGCCAAGAAAATACCTGCAGCCCCGTCACGTAAAACAAAATAAGCTTCTGACTTTTCACATTCAAGTTCAGGTATGTGCACAGGATCTTCTTTTGGTGGCGCAGCTTCGCCGTTTTTAAGTAACTTACGCGTATTTTTACACTCTTCGTTGTTACAGCCAAAATACTTACCAAAACGGCCCGATTTAAGCTCCATGTCTGAACCACATTTATCACATTCGATAATAGGCCCATCGTATCCTTTAATTTTAAAGGTACCTTGCTCAACGATATACCCTTCACATGCAGGGTTATTACCACAAACATGTAATTTACGGGTTTCGTCTATTAGGTAAGAGTCCATAGCCGTTTCACAGATTGGACAGCGCTTCATTTGCATTAATGTTTCAGTTTCAATGTCCTCAACATCTGCCGCAACCGCTTCATCCCCTGACACTAGGTTCATAGTGGTTGTACAACGCTCTTTAGGCGGTAAGTTATAACCTGTACACCCTAAAAACACCCCTGTAGATGCCGTGCGAATACCCATTTTTCTGCCACACGTAGGGCAGTCAATATCGGTTTCGACCATTTGATTAAGGCGCATTCCGCCTTGCTCTGGCTCATCTTTGGCTATGTTTAATTGCGTAGAAAAATCAGCATAAAACTTATCAAGAACTTGGGTCCATACACGCTCGCCTTCAGCGATATCATCTAAACGACCTTCCATTTTTGCTGTAAAGTCAAAGTTCATTAAATCAGTGAAGTTTTCAACCAAACGGTCGGTAACAATTTCGCCCATTTTTTCAGCGAAGAAACGACGGTTTTCTACCCGTACATAACCACGGTCTTGAATTGTTGAAATAATTGATGCGTACGTAGATGGACGACCAATACCACGTTTTTCAAGCTCTTTTACTAAACTTGCTTCACTAAAGCGCGCTGGCGGTTTAGTAAAGTGCTGCTTAGGGTCAAGCTCAATTAAACTAAGTACTTCGCCTTCTTTTACTGCTGGCAGCGATTGATCTTCTTCATTCTTTTTACGTACCGCAGGTTGCACTTTTGTCCAACCATCAAAGCGAAGTACTCGCCCTTTTGCTTTTAGTTGAAACTCATCAGCGGCCACAGTAAGTGTTGTTAAGTCGTACTCTGCAGGCATCATTTGACAGGCAACAAACTGACGCCAAATTAATTCGTACAGTTTTTTGGCATCGGCATCAACACCTTCAACATGCCCAGAAAGTACAGTTACACTTGAAGGACGGATCGCTTCGTGCGCTTCTTGTGCGTTGCCTTTAGAGCTGTAGCTAATTGGGTCTTTAGGTAAGTACTTTGCGCCAAACTCTTGGGTTACATAATCACGACACATTTCAACTGCATCTTTTGACAGATTAGTTGAATCGGTACGCATATAAGTAATGTAACCGCCTTCGTAGAGGCGCTGTGCAAGCATCATTGTTTTTTTAACGCCATAGCCTAAACGTGTACTGGCGGCTTGTTGCATGGTTGAAGTAATAAAAGGCGCACTTGGGCGGCTTTTGCTTGGTTTTTCTTCAACACTTATTACTTTATATTCGGCTGTCTCAAGGCTTTTAACTGCGGCTGTAGCCTGAGCCTCATTTACCGGCTTAAATGGCTTATCTGCTTGTTTGGTGACTTCTAAGCGTAATTGTGACTCAGTATTTTTAACATCGGCGTGTATATCCCAAAACTCTTCTGGAATAAACGCTTTAATTTCACGTTCGCGCTCTACTAATAAACGTACCGCAACCGATTGCACACGCCCAGCAGAAAGCCCGCGCGCTACTTTAGCCCATAATAATGGCGATACCATAAAGCCAACTACACGGTCTAAGAAGCGGCGTGTTTGTTGTGCATATACCATGTCGGTATTTAGTTCACCAGGTGTTTCAAACGCTTGTTGAATCGCATTTTTTGTAATTTCGTTAAATACAACGCGTTTATATTTTTCAGGCTCACCACCAATAATTTCTTGAAGGTGCCAAGCAATTGCTTCCCCTTCTCTATCCAAATCCGTTGCGAGATAAACTTGGTCTGCATTTTCGGCCAGCTTTTTTAACTCTTGAACTACTTTCTCTTTACCTGGCAAAATTTCGTAATGTGGCTCCCACCCTTTTTCAGGATCAATACCCATACGTGCAACTAAGTTAGTGTAATCTCGTTGCTGTTTATACGCTGCCTTTTCTTCAGGCTCCATTTTACGAACTTCAGCTGGCGTTTTAGTCGCCGGTACTTTAGCTTTGTTCGAACCTGAAGTAGGTAAATCACGCACATGTCCAATACTGGACTTTACGATGAAGTCTTTACCTAAGTATTTATTAATTGTTTTAGCCTTAGCAGGTGACTCTACAATTACTAGCGATTTGCCCATAGTTGCCTATTTCTAACCAAATATTTAAATGTGTTTTGCCGACATAAACGGCGCGAATATTTATAGGTATATCTACAAACACCTATTGTTACAAGCTTTTAATACAAACTTTTCAGTATTTACTGAATAAACAAACAATTTCTGTTGTTAAATTATACAAACCGGTGTTTTTAAAATAATTGCTGTGGAATATATAGAACACAAATAAAAAAGCCAACCTTAAGGTTGGCATTTTTTACATTCTACCGATTATAAATCGTCGATTACGCTAACAGAAAGCGTACTTTCTAACCCTGAAGGCGCTTCGGCAGTAACGGTTAAAATACCACTAAACTGCTCATTTCCTCCATCTAAGTCTTCACGCGTAATACCAAATGATAAACCAACAGGAACAATACTTGTTGTATTAGGGTAAGTGTAATTATCACTACCTGTTAAAATACCGTTGTCTGTGTCAATAGAGATGGTTGTTTCAGCAGGCATTGGGTTGTTATATATATCTGCTATAAATACCGTAAGCCCTAGGCTAGCAGTACCTGATGCAGTTTGTGTTAAATCTATTGCATCAACCTGACACATTATTGCGCTAGTGGGGTCGTTTTGCACACGGCGAACAAGTGGACTTGCAGGGTCGCTGTTTACACGTACCTCTGAAGCGGTTGCACCCGCGATAGCAGAACAATCATCCGCGTATGTAACTAGCCTAAAGAATGCAGTATCACCCGACATTACGATTTCTTGGTTTTGAAATACATTAACCATTTGACGACTACAAATACCTGCGGCTTCGTCTTCTTCACGACACAGTAAGCCGTTGTATAGGCCGTTTTCTGTGGTCCATGTACCATTGCCATCAAAATCGACAAATTCTTCAAACTCATCACCGGTTGAGTTATCACGTGAACATGGGTCGGTTCCATCATTACAGTCTTTACCGCCATAGGTGCCATCTTCATTGTTATCGATAAAGGCTTCTGGAATATCAAATAAATCATCAAAAAAATCTTCACTGTCAAAGTAGCCGTTGCCATTTAAATCAGAGAACGTTTCTTCACCAATTGCATAGGCATGTACAGTGGCGCGACCACCTAGCGGTAAATCTACCGTTAAGTCATTATTTAAAATTCCTAATGGGCATGGTAAGCCACCATCACACTTTTGCGTAATGGTATTTTCGTACATTGAATCAGTAAACGGGCGTGGGTTACTGCTAGTCCACGTTACGCTACACGTACCATTGGTTGTTGTACAACTTGGCTCTATTACACCCCCTTCTGTGATAAAGCTAACAGCTGTTCCATCTGGCACAGGGTTGTTAAAGTGATCAGCTAGGCGAGCATTAACCGATACCGTATTACCATCAACATTTAACGCATGAGGGTTAAATATAGAACGCGATAGCGAAAAGCTATTTTGATCAGCAATACCTGTACTAATTACAAGAATATCTGAAGGGGCGGTTACAATAACCGTATCGCCATCTACGTCTTCTTCGCTAGATGCGATAACACGCACAGGCGTAGCAATTGAGCCCGATTGAACTGAGGTAGTCACTTCACCGCTGGCATTAGTAATTGCACTGGCTGTGCCTAACGTTATACCACCGACTGCCGTTGACAGCTCAAAGTTAACCGTTCTTGAAGCTAAATCATTGCCATTTGAATCCACAAGTTTAAATGTTACTTCAGAGATTTCAGTTCTGTCAGCACCACCCGTACCTTTTAATGCAATTACTGGCTCAGTCACTTCTACAAATTGTAAAAAGCCAATATTGGCAGGTGATACATTTATAGTAGTACTAGCAGAAACCGTATCGCCACCGGTGATCACGGTAGCCGTAATTATATCCCCACCCACACAAGTAAGCGGACGGTATGTAGAGCGCGCAAAGCCGCCAATACTGGTTACTGTTTCGTCTATAAGTGCTTGGCCAGAGCCAACACAACCAGATGAAAATTCAACAGTAAGTGGTGTAGTATATAGCTCACCATCTTTTGAAATTTCAATTGAGATAAGTGCTGTTGCACCTGCAGCTAATAGCTCATCGTCTGCAACCGAGCTGCTAATAGCAATTTCAACATCTACAGCAGCAATTTGAAATGCCTTAGTTAAATCGCTATCGAGCACTGACACAGTAATTTCACCGGCGCCTACATCTTGACCAGGAACTATATCTAAAAGTGCGATACCATTTGCATCGGTAATAGCCGTGCCAGTTGAAGGTGTAATTGAGCCAATTGTTGTACTCGCTGTTACTAGGGTCTGCGTAAGAGGAGTTGTCGAATTCTCGTTAGTCACTTCGATATAAAGAATCGCCGTTGAATCACCTGAGATACTAGTTACTAGATCACACTGGCTTGCATCTCTTTGAGATTTAAAGTCTGCTGGACAGTTTTCTAGGATTGAAAAACTAATATCTGCAGTACTTTGGTCTGGGTTTACAGCATCACCTTTTGTATAAAAACCCAGCGTTTGCTCAACACCTTCGTACTGGGCTGTTATAACGCCTGCACCTTCTACAGTACCCGAAGTTAAGTTAATTGATGCAACACCACTCTCATTCGTTAGTGCAGTACCAATACTTGGGATTAAGTTACCTAAAGTTGATGAGAAGTTTACAACTGCCCCTTCAACTTCAACGCCATCTCCGTCAAGAATAGTTGCTTTAACAACTGCGCTATCTGCGGCGCTGATTGTGCTAATTTCTGATAACGTCGTTGAAGAGGTAAGGCTTAAACCGATAGAAAAGTCTAATGATTCACCTTGAATGGGCGCATCCCCTTCAGTTGTAAATGTATAACCTTCAGAGCTATAAACAGTATTTTCGTTATCGGTGTAGGTGGCCACAATAGAGCCAGCCCCAGCTTCAGTCCCTGCAAGCAAGCTAATTGTTGCAATGCCTTGTTCGTTTGTTAAAGCTGTACCGTTTGTAGGATTTATACTACCTAAACCAGTAAGTACAAACTCAATTAATTGGTAAGCAGCGGGTTCATTATCAATTAATAGTTCAACCTGCGCGGTAACAGGGTTTAAATAATCAACACTTCGAGTCGTAGCCCCAGATGAATCAACAAGCGTTACACTCAATTGTGGATCTGTTGATTGTGCGCCATCCGACTCAAATGCAAACGTATCGGTGTAACTTTCGCCATCTACTGTATAGGTTGCTGTTACTTCACCAGCTCCTGCATTTTCACCCGCGGTAAGTTCCAGTATCGCTATACCATCTGATTGGGTTAACGCTGTACCTGCTGTAGGGTTTAGTTCACCGATTGAGTCAGCAAGGGTAAAAGTAATACGCTCACCTGATACTGCATCGCCATCTTCATCTTCTAAAGTAGCTCTAAGCTCTAAAGGAGCAGCCGCTGTGACCGTGTTTGACTCAGTGTCACTAGATTGTAAGTAACCTTTTAAAGTTACCGTGTAAGTGGATGTTTCTGTAGTAGAATCGTCATCATCTCCGATGGTGCCGTCTTTTTCGATTGTTCCACCACCACCACAAGCGCAAAGCAAAATGCTAAATAGTGTAATGCTGAGTAGTCGCGTTAAAGGCATGGACCTCTCCCTAGCGTTGTTATTATTTACTAATAGTTGTTTACCTAATATTAACCTATAACTTAGTCTAATATCACAGTTTTTTGTCACTTTTTTATGTAAATAATTCCGCAAAGGCTATTTTTTTCTGTAGTAAATATTTCCTTGCTGGTAGTCTATGGCAAATTTGAAAAAATAGATTAGGGAATATGTCTAAAATACGTTCAATGAGTTTAACTACCCGTATCATGATTGGCATGGCACTGGGTATTGCTGTAGGCTTTTTATTTCAGGCTATATTAGCTGGTGAAGACGATTATCTAATTCCTCTTGGGTTATTCTCTTTGCCAATTAAAGCTTTTTTTGTAGATGGCCTTTTCCATGTTGGCGGACAAATTTTTATTGCCAGCTTAAAAATGTTGGTTGTGCCGCTGGTATTTGTATCGCTTGTATGTGGTACGTGTAGCTTAAGCGATCCTAAAAAATTAGGCCGTTTAGGTGGTAAATCGATTGGCTTATATTTAGTTACAACTGCCGTGGCAATTACCGTAGCTATTTCACTGGCGTTATTATTTAACCCAGGTCAAGGCATTGCACTGCCATCAGATGCAAGCTTCAATGCTAAAGAAGCCCCAACCTTAGCGCGAGTGATTATCGATATGTTCCCTACTAACCCATTCGAAGCAATGGCTAAAGGGAACATGCTACAAGTTATTGTGTTTGCGCTTTTATTTGGTGTATCAATGGCGCTAAGTGGCAAAGCAGGTAAACGTGTAGCCGCAGTATTTGAAGATTTAAACACGGTTATTTTAAAACTAGTAACGCTACTAATGAACATTGCACCTTACGGTGTGTTCTTTTTAATGGCTAAACTTTTTACCACTATCGAAATGGGGTTAATACTCAGCCTGGCTAAGTACTTCCTTGTAGTCGTGGCAGCGTTATTAATTCACGCATTTATTAATTACAGTATTATTTTAAAAGTATTAACAGGCCTTAACCCACTTACCTTTTTAGCTAAAATGAAACACGCGTGTTTATTTGGTTTTAGCACTTCAAGCTCAAGCGCGACTATGCCTATTACACTTGAAACTGCGACCAAAAAACTCGGCGCTAATAACTCGGTTGCCTCTTTTACTATTCCGCTAGGCGCTACCATTAACATGGATGGCACAGCTATTATGCAAGGCGTGGCAACAGTATTTATTGCACAAGTGTTTGCTGTTGATTTAACGATTTCTGATTACTTAATGGTTATTCTAACCGCAACGCTTGCCTCGGTAGGCACCGCGGGTGTACCTGGTGTGGGTTTAATTATGCTTGCAATGGTACTTAACCAAGTAGGTTTACCAGTAGAAGGGATTGCAATTATTATTGGTGTTGACAGATTACTCGATATGACGCGCACAGCCGTTAATATAACGGGTGACTGTATGGTAACTTGTGTGGTTGCTAAATCAGAAGGTCAATTAGATGAAACAATATTTAACGACCCGAACGCAGCTAAAGACTTAGAAGATTACCACAAATCTACTGAGTAATTATTTTAGCCCATAAAAAAACCCTTGCTATGCAAGGGTTTTTTATTACCTTTAATAACGTTTTATGGGTTCATTGCTTTAAAACGCGACATTAAATTAACGCCTGCTTTATTTACAGAGCTACTTAGGCCAATTGCTAACTTATCACTTAACCCTTTCTTAATTTTGTATTTTACTTTGTATATTTGACGCTCAGCTTGTTGCTCTAATAACGCATCATCACTGGTTTTAATTACATCAACTAAGCCCTTTTCAATTGCTTGTGTTGCAAACCAATGCTCACCCGTTGCCACATTATCAATATTAAGTGTTGGCCGTTGGCTGCTTACAAACTCTTTAAACAAACCATGTGTTTGCTCTATTTCATCACGAAACTTTTCGCGGGCTTTATCTGTGTTTTCGCCGAACAAGGTTAACGTACGTTTAAATTCGCCAGCTGTAATTTGCTCAAACTCTACATCGTTTTTCTTTAAAATTTTATTAAAGTTAGGTATTTGTGCAATTACACCAATAGAGCCAACAATAGCAAAAGGAGCCGCTAATATTTCATCTGCCACACAGGCCATCATGTAACCGCCACTCGCTGCTACTTTATCAATAGAAACCGAAAGCTTAATACCTGCAGTTTTAAAACGCTGTAATTGCGATGCAGCTAAACCATAGCCATGCACCACGCCGCCCCCACTTTCTAAGCGAACTAATACTTTATCTTTCTCAGGATTAGCAATGGCAATAATTGCGGTCACTTCTTCGCGTAGGCTTTCAACTTCATGAGCGTCCATACTACCTATAAAATCAATAACATATAGGCGTGGCTTCGGCTCATCATTTGCCGCTTTTTTAGACTCGACTTTTTGCGCTTTATGATGCGCCTTTAACTCTTTTTTAGTTAAAGTATTCTCTAAAAAACTGTGTTTTAAGTCATCTAGTTGCTCAGACAAATCGTCTATTTCTATGGCTCCTTTTTTAGCTTTAGGTTTTACTGCTGAACCCACAATAAGGGTTAAAATAATTGCAATAGCAATAACAAAGGTAACCGTTTTAGCAAAAAACAAACCGTATTCGTATAAAAATTCCAACTGGTCTCTCCATTTATAAATTTAAGCTAATTTATCATGCTTTATAACAAAAAAAAGCCACTAAACAGTGGCTTTTCAAGGTTAATAAGGTATTTGCTGATTAATCAGTCACAACCTCTGGGTTACTGACTAATAACATACGCCCGCGTGCAGCTAAATAAGTAGCTACTTGGAGCTGCATTTCAGCGTTTGCTGCTGCACTGCCCTCAACAGTTGCCGCTTGGGCGTCGTCTTGTGCTGGCGTTAAAATTGAGCCATGGTGCCCTTTTGTAAATTTCACCAAATAACTCGCTGGGGTTTCACTTAGTGCTTGTGAAGTGCTTACTGTTTCAAGCCCCATTAATGTTGCTAACGGAATTGTGCCCGATATAGGGTTATTTGCTGCCGCTGGCGGAATAACTTGGTCTGGTTTGTTATCTGCGCCATCGCCTACAACTACATTAGTGTATACAGGTGTACCTAATGCATTTACCGCTGCTGCATAGTTTGTTGGGTCTCCGCTATCAAGTGCGGTTTGCGCTGCAAAAGCAAACTCGGTCATTACCGCTTGAATGTTAGCAAGTTTTGTAGTTTCCCCTGCCGTAGTAAGTGAGGTTACATACGCCTGATAGCCACAAGTTAAAAACGCTTCCATATCTGGTAATAATGTACCACAGTTTGAAATAGCATCCGCTTGTAAAAACTCGTTAAACTCTTGCGACTCTGCTGTGCCAGCTTGCGATAATACAGAGCCTTGAATAAATGGCCCAAATGCAGCCGATTCAAGTAAAAAGCTTGCTATACCGCCACCGCCACTGGCAAGTGCTACCGTGTTTACCTTAAATAATGGGTCAACTGTATCTGCAAGCGGAGTATTAGCCTGAGCTATAAATGCAGGTGCAACAATAGAGCCTAAAGAATGCCCTACATAGGTTACATCTTGTGCGTTAATTGTCTCATCATTAATAAAGTTTAGACCTAAGCGTAAGCCTAATAAATCTGCTGATGATTGACGCAAGCTATCACGAGCCACTAATAATGAGTTTAAGTTCATGTAACTTAGTACTGAACCCGTCGTTGCATTAAAGTCATCTGTCCCATCAGCATCAACATCTACACCACGCTCACCATGGCGAGGATGATCAATCGCCGCTGTGGCAAAACCTTGAATTGAAAGTTGTGCAGTTAGCGCCAACATGCTTTCTTTGTCTGTTGTTATACCGTGTTGCATAATAACAACTGGCCAGCCAGTTTCTGGCATTTCAATTGGATCAAGACCTTGTGAATCACGAATAAAATTAATAACCGGTAAAATAGGTTTGGTTATTTGCACTGGCACATTCGCCATGCTTTGCACTTTAGGAATAGAGTTATACTTAGTTAAATGGCGCGTAGTGTCTAAACCTAAATCACGCAACTGTCCGTCACTTAACGCAGCACAAAGCCCATCATTATCGCTAATTGGCTCTGCAGGGAAAGCTTCGCCTGCTGCAGCTTTGTAACCTAAAACAGCTACCGCGTTGTCACACATACCTTGCCAATATGTATCATTTAAATCACTTATTTCAGTGCCTGATGGGGTGCCTAAATACATAGGTAACATAACGCTACCTTTTAAATATTGCACACCAGAGAACGCATCCGATACGCTAACACCCGCTGCTGCAAATACTTGCTGCACATTTACCATTGCTTGTTCAGGTACACTTACCATTGGTGTTGGTAATGCATCATTTTGTAAGCTAGCTGCCAGTAAGTTTTTAATTGTGCCAAGCACAGGACCCGCTGATTGAATGGTCATAGCAGCAGAAAATATAATATCATCTTTTGTAATATCACCTGAGCTTACAACCACATTCTCATAGCTATTTACTGCCGCTTGAAGACCAAGCTGAGCATCAGTAATCAATGGAGCTTCTTCACTTACAGAAGCGTAAGTAGAAGAAGGCTGAATAGAACGCCCTTGAGAGTCTTTTAATCCAGTGGTTAATACATTTATGTATGAACTTCCTGGTGTGAAAGGTTTTAATGGGATAATAGCAACTGCATCGCCAGAGGCTTGAGAAATGAAGTCTACGCCGTAGGTTAATTCACCTACCAATTTACACGCTGAACCAGCTGTAACAACAGCACATTCTGCGTCAGTTAAGCTTGCGCCCATAACCACTTCAAAAATTCTTACTGTACCAGGCGACGCTGCAGAGGTTTCATCAAGCGATACGCCTGTAGGGAAAGTTAAATCAATTTTGTAAGGCACTTGCGATGACCAGCCATCTAACGCACCTAGCGCTAATTGCGGATCTGCATAAGCAGTGCGAGGCACAGAGACGTTATCATCGTCTAATTCACCTGGAATATTAATTGTGCCGTCTTGAGTGCCGCTCATTAATAAATCGTTAGGGACAGATAAAACCCCATTCGCAGGGTCAAAGGTCACCGTGGCATTAGGTATTATGGTTGCAGTATCGTTTTTAACATCTTCTAATGTTTCTCCGCCGCCACAACCTGCTAACGCAGCTGTAACCGAGAGTGAGAGTAGCATTTTTTTCATATTGTTGGCTCCGCACATATCTTTATTTTTATAGTGTGTTCGTTCAAAGTAAGTGTGTTTAATCAGTGTAGTAAAGTTAAAACAATGTAATCAGTTTATTAATGAGACATTAGACCAGTTAAACTTAACGTAAAGTTTATAATTCCGCCACCTAAATTTTCAATAAATTCGATTACTTGACGATTTGCTATGTTAAAATCAAAAAAATTTTATAAATTGGTATTTATATGCAAACTTATCAAGCAACTCCAAATGCACTTCAAAATAAAGTAATTTTAATTACAGGTGCCGGCGATGGTATTGGCCGCGTAGCAGCAATTACCTACGCAAAGCATGGCGCGACAGTGATTTTACTTGGTAAAACAACAAATAAGCTCGAATGCGTTTACGATGAGATTGTCAATGCTGGTTACCCTCAGCCTGCTATTGTGCCAATGGACTTAAAAGGCGCGACAAAACAAAACTACCGCGATTTAGCAGCTACAATCGAAAGTCAATTTGGCCGATTAGACGGCTTATTAAATAATGCCGGTATTTTAGGTTCGCTCGGGCCACTTGAGCACTTTTGCTCTTCTACGTTTGAAAATATCATGAAAGTGAATGTTACTGCGCAAGCAATGATCACCAAAGCGCTATTCCCTGTGCTGCGTAAATCAGAAAATGCCTCTATTGTTTTCACTTCATCAAGCGTTGGCCGTAAAGGGCGCGAATTTTGGGGGCCTTATGCAATATCTAAATTTGCAGTTGAAGGCATGATGCAAACATGGGCCTGCGAAGTAGGTAAAACCAATATCCGTGTAAATTGTATAAACCCTGGCGCAACGCGTACCTCTATGCGCGCATCAGCGTATCCAGGGGAGGATCGCGATAAGCTTGCTACCCCCGAAGATTTAATGCCAACGTATTTATATTTAATGAGTGATGACTCGAGCGATGTAAACGGTGAATCTCTCGATGCGCAACAAAAAAAGTAAACTACATTTTTAATTATAAAAAAAGCCGCATACATTGCGGCTTTTTTGTCGGTAATTTTTTGTAATTATACCAATTCGCTTAATTAAATTATCTATTTTAAGGCTAGAAAAACGTGTTGTTCGCTAGGCAAAAAATTCGCTATTTAGCTGTGCTAAATGAGCATTTTTTTACCTAGGTAGCGACATGTTTAGCCCCGCAAAATGATTAAGTATTATTACGGATTGGTATTACTTACGCTTAGTTTGTTTAACACGCTGGTTATGCTTTTTAACCGCTTTACGAATTTGGTTAATTTTAGCACGCTTGTCTTTGCGTTTTTCAGGCATAACCGACAGTTTAGTTTGTGTTTCGCGGCCTAATTTAACGGTTTTGCGTAAATAGTTAACGGTTTCTAAATCAAGTTCAGCCCAACCACCTTGAGGAAGGCGCTTATCTAGCTCTAATTTTCCGTAACGAATACGAATAAGGCGCGATACTTCTACATCCTGCGATTGCCATAAGCGGCGAACTTCGCGGTTACGTCCTTCGTTTAGCGTTACATTGTACCAGCGGTTAATGCCTTCACCACCCAAAGATTTAACCGTTAAAAATTTAGCAGGACCATCTTCAAGCTCTACGCCACGCGTTAGGTTTTTAATGGTTTCATTGGTCACTTCACCAAATACACGGGCTGAATATTCACGCTCAACTTCATAACTTGGGTGCATTAAGCGGTTCGCTAACTCACCATCATTGGTAAATAACATTAAACCTGCCGTGTTAATATCTAGTCGACCAACAGCAATCCAACGCTCACCCTCTATGCGTGGTAAACGATCAAAAACAGTACGACGTCCTTCTGGGTCTTTACGTGTACTTAACTCCCCTTCTGGCTTGTTGTACATAATTACACGACAAATACGGTCGGCTTTTTCTTCAATTTTTACGCTGTGGCCATCAACACGTATTAAGTCTGTTTCCTCAACACGGTCACCTAATTTAGCCACTTTACCATTAACACTAACGCGGTTTGCATTAATGTATTTTTCCATTTCACGTCGTGAGCCTACCCCTGCACGGGCTAGGACTTTTTGTAACTTTTCACCTTGAATACTCATTCGGATGGTTCTCTCACAGAAGGATCACTTAATAACTGGTTTATTTTACTTTCCTGTTGCGCTGGCAATGCAGGGAGTTCATCTAAACCGGTTAACGAAAAATAATCTAAAAATAATTTTGTTGTGGCATAAAGCGCTGGTTTACCAGGTACTTCTTTATGCCCTACTACTTTAACCCACTCTCGCTCAAGGAGGGTTTTAATAATTGCTGATCCGGTTGTTACGCCTCGTACTTGCTCTATTTCACCACGCGTTATTGGTTGCCTGTAGGCAATTAACGACAATGTTTCTAGTAGTGCGCGAGAGTACTTAGGTGCCCGTTCTTGCCATAAATTACTAAGCCAAGGGCTTAAACTACTACACGCTTGAAAGCGATAGCCACTGCCTACTTCAACTAGCTTAATGCCACGTGTTTGATAGTGGGTATGTATAGCGTCTATTGCAGTGTTAATTCGTGACATAGAAATAGCTAAATCAGCCAATACAGTATCTTTTAAGTGGCGTTTGCTAACAGGTTTGTCTGCAACAAATATAGCCGCTTCAATGATCTCAATTAATTGTTCATCACTAATTCGACGACCCGCCATAATATTTTGCTTTGCCCTTTAAAATACGTAGCCATCTATTATGACAGAACATCGCAAAAGGGGGAAAATATATCTGCTTTTAAAACAAATTAAATGCACAAAAAAGCCAGCAATTAATGCTGGCTCTTATGTGTAGCGTATTTAGCTAATATTAGCTGTTTTTATAATGCTTTAGTGCATCATCTTCAGCAACGGCTTTACCGTATTTGCTAATGTAGCCTTTAAACTCACCTTTACTGATGCGTTTATCATTGTTGCCATCCATGTAACCAAAATGGTTTGAAATATCATCATCGTCAGCTTCTTCTACTGAGATGTAACCATTTTTGTCGTTATCTAAACTTCTAAAATCATTTTCGATTTTATCAAATTTAGCTATTTTAGCTTTAAATGCCGACTCACTTACTTCGCTGTCAGTCGCTACCTTACCGGTATTTAACTGCATGTAAGTGTTAAATTCTTTACGACTGATCTCGTTATCCATATTGGTATCAATATTTGAAAAGTGGCCCCAGATGCTATCGTCATCTGCTTCTACTTTTGAAATATAACCATCACTGTCGTTATCTAAACTTGCAAAATCGCTATCGATTTTTTCAAGGCCTTGGTTTGAGGCACAAGCGGCTAAACTTAAAGAAGCTAAAATAGTTGTTGCGAGTGTTAACTTTTTCATAAGACGTATCCTTGTAGTTAGTAAATGTCACTTTAACTAATACAAGTCCAATGCCAAAGTGCACAAGCCGCCAACAATCAATAAGTTACGTGTATTTAGCTTATTTTATATACATTAATCAATTACTTAGCTTTGCAATGATTGCTGCATACCTTGTAATTTTTGCAAAAAAATACCCAGTACAAACTGGGCATTACTTTAATCTATATGTTACCGCGAAATTAGATTGCTGCGTTTTGGTAACGCTTTACAAATTCAGTTACGTTTTGTCCGTTACACTTTAACGAGTTTAAGTTACCAATTTTTTGGCGAACAGGCGCAAGGCCTTGCTTTAACGCTGTGATACATAACTGTGTTTCTTGGTGTGCATCTTTTGCAAACACTTCAACTTTTGATTCAGCAGCTTGGTTAGACGTTACTTTTTTAGCAATGTCGCGAATATCTTGACCATTACATAAAACACTTTTAGAAAAACGCGATAAGTATACACCGTGTTGTGCTGCTTCTTTACGCGCTGCGCTAAAGCCTTCATTTGCACTTAATACACATAATTTAGATTCAAGTTTATTATCTTGGCTAAAGTAAGTGTTGCTTTTTGCTGATACAGACACAGAGGCTAATAAAGCAGTAGCTAAAAGTAATTGTGTTTTCATGAGAGAGATCCTATTTGAACGACTAAACAAGTAATTTTTGCGCATTATATATTCAATAATCACGAGATCAATTGAATTTTTTATTTATTTAAATAATTAATAAAGCATTTACAATGTTTAAACTTTGCGCACCAATTGATCAACATTTGCGCAGCTATTTTCTCATTTCGATCATGTTATGTAGGCTTATTTACTGATACAATTTAGTTATAAAAACAGAGTCTAATTAAAGGTAAATTTTATGAAGGTTATTTCTTTCAATATCAATGGTCTGCGAGCTCGCTTACACCAGTTACAAGCAATTATAGATAAACACCAGCCAGACATTATTGGTTTGCAAGAAATTAAAGTTCATGATGAGGCGTTCCCCCTCGAGGACGTACAAAAAATGGGTTACCACGTTTATTTTCATGGTCAAAAAGCGCACTACGGTGTGGCAATGTTATGCAAAAATAAGCCTAAATCGGTCTTAAAAGGTTTTGCCAGCGACACTGAAGAAGCACAGAAACGCATGATAAGTGTGACAGTTGAGCAAGAAAATGGCCGCGACCTAACGGTAATGAATGGTTATTTCCCACAAGGCGATAATATAAATCACGAAACAAAATTCCCTTATAAGCGCCAGTTTTACAAAGATTTAATGACCCATTTAGAAACAAACCACACGCCCGATGAAGACGTTATCGTTATGGGCGATATCAATATTTCGCCTACCGATTTAGATATTGGTATTGGTGAAGTAAACGCTAAACGCTGGCTTAAAACAGGTAAGTGCTCGTTTCAACCAGAGGAGCGCGAATGGCTTGCTAAATTATTAAATTGGGGATTTAAAGATACCTTCAGAGAGCAAAACCCTGATACAAGCGACAAATACTCGTGGTTTGATTATCGCTCTAAAGGGTTTGTAGATAATCGTGGCCTACGCATTGATGTTGTGCTTGCTACCCATGCCCTTGCCGAGCGCTGTATTGATACCGGCATAGATTACGAATTACGCGGCATAGAAAAGCCCTCTGACCATGCGCCAATTTGGTCAACCTTTAAATAATTGCTATGTTAACGCTTAAAATGCAAGGGCTACTTTGGGCCCTTGTTTTAATTATTACCTTTATAAGCGTAGAAAAAAATACCTATAAAGCACTTTATAAAACGCCTGCACGGCAAATAGGGGTACTTGCGTGTGCGTTAGTGTTTGCCATGTTATGGCAAATTAAAGCGGGTATTTTAAGCGGTCTTGATTTACACATTTTAGGTGTAACTGCCGCAACGCTAATTTTAGGGTGGCGCCTTGCTATTTTAAGTAGCCTGCTGGCTAGTGCCCTATTGGCGGCTTTTGCAAACATTGATCTTAATCTTTTGCCCATGCAAATACTGTTTGGTGCATTTATTCCTACATTATTAAGCTACCTTGGCTTTATAATGAGTTATCAGTATTTACCGCGTCACTTTTTTGTTTATATTTTTGTATGCTCTTTTATATTGGCAGGCTTTATTGCATGTCTAAAAATAAGCTTTGGGGCTTTGTTTTATTTGCTTATAGGGCAATATAATTGGCAGGAATTGGCAGATAATTACGTATACCTAAGTGCTATCATTTGGTTTCCTGAGGCAATGCTCAACGGTATGGCCATTACGCTTTTGATCACTTATCGGCCACACTGGGTCAAAACTTTTTATGATAAGGACTACCTAGACTCATGAGTCTGCAATACCAATGCCCTTTATGTAACCACGCACTTTTAAAACATAATTCATCACTTCGATGTGACAATAATCACACCTTCGACTTTGCCAAAGAAGGCTATGTAAATTTATTACCGGTGCAACACAAAAACTCAAAGCAACCGGGTGATTCGCTCGAAATGGTACAAGCAAGGCGTGCTTTTTTAGAGCAAGGCTTTTACGCATTTTTACAGCGCGCATTAAGTAATATAATTAGTGAGCGTAAACCAAACGTGCTAATAGATTTAGGCTGCGGCGAAGGATTTTATACTCATGCCATTGCCGATAAAATAGAGGCGCAGGTATACGGCGTCGATATTTCTAAATCAGCCGTAAAATATGCAGCAAAGCGATACCCACAATGTCATTTTAGCGTTGCATCAATTAGCCAGACGCCTTTTAAGTCAGGCACTGCTGACGTATTACTGAGTGTTTTTGCGCCTTTGTTTGAGCAAGAGCTGGCGCGTTTAGCAGCGCCAAATGCCACATTAGTAGTTGCAAGCCCTGGGCCGTGGCATTTAAAAGAGCTTAAAGAATATATTTATGCAGATGTAGCAAAACACACTGAAATTGACACGCCAAGCGGCTTTATAAAAGCAGATCAAAAGCTCATTACAGAGCAGGTTACGCTTAATTTTTCAGATATTAAAAATTTAATAATGATGACACCATTTGCGTGGAAATTTAGACCTGAACATTGGCAAACTCTTGAAGAAAAAGGCGCCCAAAGCGTCACCCTATCGTTTTACATTACCGAGTTTAGTAAAGCCGATTGATGTTTTAATAACGAGTGTTAGTGAGGAAGTTACTGCCCGGCTATATTGAGTAAGCTCATATGTCAGAGGGAGTGTTATGAATAAATGGAGCAAAGCGTGCGCTCTGCTCATACACTTACAGATAAACGCGCTCTAAAATTGCTCTTTAGTAAACGCTTTATCCATTTTATCAAACATGTCTTTTAATAAGTGTGCAAGCTCCATATAACGGGGCTTGTTTTCGCTTATTTGGGCTTGATAGCCATTTGCCACCATTTTGGTATATAACTCGTTGTACCATTTTTGCATGCTCGGTTCTAATGGTGTTTCGGCTCGCTTACCTAACCAAAACAAGCCTTGCAACGGCAACGATAAAAAAAACAATGCACTGGCAATCGCTTGCGGTAAAAAATCGGGGCCTAAATAGTTAAGCTGAAAAAATAACGTAAGCATGGCTAATATTGGCATTACAGTAATTGCCAGCTCGGTTGCCTTAATTACTTTAAATTCGTTAAACAACGGTGCTAACTCTTTACGCATAGGCCATTTTTTTGCATATGCCCTACCCGTTTGTAATTGTGACATCACACTTTTTTGCATCATGACTCCTCACATCTAAACTTTTAAACCCGTAGCGCCTGCTTGCCACTGCCTGTAAGTGTAACACAAATAAATAGCTTCACACTTTAGCAGTAAAAGTTATTGTTTTTGTATATAAGCAACTAAACACTAAACTAAATTTATTAACTGGGTTAAAATACTCATCTTATAAATTAGACTTTAGTCGCTTTTTTATCACCTATATGGTGGCTAAGTTTACCTTTAATTTGCACCTTAAGTGTATTGTTCATATCTTAACGTACACTTACTAAATTTATTGTTTATGGAAACTGTATCTATGCCAACTACGCCCTCTAAATCACAACACGTTTTAGTATTAAACTGTGGTAGTTCGAGTTTAAAATTTGCCATTATTGATGCTGATAACGGGCATGAAATTATTTCGGGCTTAGCTGAACGCCTAGGTTCAAAAAATCCATCTATCAAATATAAATACCAAGGTAATAAAACCGTTATCACCTTAGCTGCTAATCAAGCGCATGGTGAAGCAATTAATACGCTTGTGAGCCTAATTAAAGATCACCACTTAGATGAGCATTTAATTGCCGTAGGCCATCGTGTTGTTCACGGTGGTGAGCACTTTACTCAATCTGCATTAGTGGATGAAAAAGTCATAGCGGGTATTTCAGATGCTTCAAGCCTTGCCCCTTTACATGGCCATGCAAACTTACTGGGTATTTCATCAGCGCAGGCTTCGTTTGCTGGTTTGCCACAGGTTGCTGTTTTTGACACTGCATTTCATCAAACCATGGATAAAGTAGCCTACTTATATGCACTCCCTTACAAGCTATACACAGAGCACGGTGTTCGCCGTTACGGTATGCACGGCACAAGCCACTATTATGTAGCAGGCCAAACCGCTAAATTAATTAATAAGCCTGTTGAGCAAAGCAACTTTATTAGTGCGCATTTAGGTAATGGTTGTTCTGTGTGTGCAATTAAAGGCGGTAAAAGTGTAGATACTAGCATGGGCTTAACCCCGCTTGCTGGGTTAGTAATGGGCACCCGCAGCGGTGATATCGACCCTGGTTTATTTAACTTTTTAACGACACAACTTAATTACGATGCAAAACAAATCGACAACTTACTGAATAAAGAAAGTGGTTTGTTAGGTATTAGTGAACTGTCTAACGACTGCAGAACCATAGAAGAAGCCGCTGTAGCTGGCCATGAAAAAGCCGCCCTTGCACTTGACATTTTTTGCTACCGCCTTGCTAAACAAATTGCCGCCTACATGGTGCCATTACAGCAGTTAGATGCGCTTATTTTTACCGGTGGTATAGGCGAAAACTCAGATATTATCCGCGAAAAAGTAATCACACAACTAACGTTTTTAGGCCTAGATTGCGATAAACAAGCCAACTTAGATGCGCGATTTGGTAATGAAGGCATTATTAGCTCTGACAACGCGATCACTAAAGCGGTTGTAATGCCAACTAATGAAGAATGGGTAATTGCCCTTGATGCCGCTAACATTGTGAAGGAGCTTTAATTATGGCACGTCGTATTATGTTAATTCCGGTTTCTACGGGTGTTGGTTTAACATCTGTTTCTGTCGGGTTAGTGCGTGCGCTTGAGCAAAAAACCGTGAAAGTTAACTTTTTCAAGCCAATTGCCCAACCACGTACGGGTGAAACAGGCCCTGAAAAGTCGACTCAAATTATTATGCAAGGCTCATCAATTACCCCACCAACTCCCTTTGCATTAAGCTATGCAGAGCAAATGATTGGCGATGGTAAAGGCGATGATTTACTTGAAGAAATAGTAGAGCGCTTTGAAAGTAAAATTAACGATGACGAAGTAGCTATTATTGAAGGTATGGTGCCTACTCGCCGCCAACCTTATGCAGGGCGTGTAAACCGCGAAATAGCCCAAACTCTGGGTGCCGATATTGTATTTGTACTAACCCCTGGTAATTACACCATTACGCAAATTGAAGACCGTTTAGAAATTGCTGCTGGGTATTATGGTGGCATTGATCACCCGCGTGTTTTAGGCTGTATTTTTAACAAAGTGAATGCCCCACTTGATGAAGAAGGCCGCGCCCGCGCTGATTTGGTCGATTCATACAAAGCAGAAGAGCTCGATAACGAATTAAACCGTTTAGCTTCTTTACCTATTTTTAGAAAAAACCCATTTATGCTGTTAGGCGCCATCCCGTGGGACTTTGATTTAGTTGCGCCGCGCGTTAAAGATTTAAGCGCGTATTTAAAAGCCACCATAATTAACGAAGGCGACATGCTACACCGTCGCTTACGCCGTATTACATTTTGTGCGCGTACTGTATCAAACATTTTGAACCACTTTACACCGGGCGCATTATTAGTCACCCCGGGCGATCGTTCAGATATTTTAGTCGCTGCGTGTTTGTCGGCCATGAACGGCACTAAAATTGGTGCTATTTTACTTACCGGTGGTTTTGAACCAGAGCCGCGTATAATGGCGCTGTGTGAACAAGCAATGCAAACAGGCTTGCCTATTTTAGCCACAGAGGCCGATACTTGGCGTACATCATTACTACTGCATAATTTTAATATGGAAGTACCAAGCGATGATGACCAACGTATTGAAAAAGTAAAAGATCACAACGCAGAATATATCGATTCTGATTGGCTCGATACGCTTGCAAAAAATGTTGGCAAAACACGTAAGCTCTCTCCTCCTGCGTTTCGTTATTTACTTACAGATAAAGCCCGTAAAGCGGCTAAAACAGTGGTACTTCCTGAAGGAAATGAGCCGCGTACTATTAAAGCCGCGGCTATTTGTGGACAACGTGGTATTGCAAAAACAGTATTACTTGGCGATCGCGATGAAATAATGCGTATTGCCGAGCAACAAGGTATTGAGCTTAACGAACATGTAAGTATTGTTGAGCCAAAATCGGTGATTAACGACTATGTTGCACCTATGGTCGAAATTCGTAAAAGCAAAGGCTTAACAGAAGTCGTAGCACAAGAGCAATTACAAGATAATGTTGTACTGGGCACTATGATGCTTGAGCAAGGTAAAGTCGATGGCTTAGTATCTGGCGCTGTTAACACAACCGCTAATACAATTCGCCCACCGCTACAGCTAATTAAAACCGCTCCAGGGTCATCACTTGTATCGTCTGTGTTTTTTATGCTGCTGCCCGACCAAGTACTGGTATACGGCGACTGTGCAATTAACCCTGACCCTAATGCAGAACAATTAGCAGATATCGCTATTCAGTCAGCCGATTCTGCAGCTGCGTTTGGCATAGAGCCACGTGTTGCCATGATAAGCTACAGCACAGGTACTTCTGGCTCTGGCGCCGATGTTGAAAAAGTGCGTGAAGCCACGCAAATTGCTCAACAAAAACGTCCAGATTTAATTATTGATGGGCCATTGCAATACGACGCTGCGATTATGGAAAATGTTGCTCTTAAAAAAGCACCAAATAGCCCAGTAGCCGGTAAAGCTACGGTATTTATTTTCCCAGACCTTAATACCGGTAACACAACCTACAAAGCCGTACAACGTAGTGCCGATTTAATCAGCATAGGGCCTATGTTACAAGGTATGCGAAAGCCCGTTAACGATTTAAGCCGTGGCGCATTAGTCGATGACATAGTGTACACCATTGCACTTACAGCTATTCAAGCAGCTCAAGTTGAAGCGCTCGAAAACGCCTAAATTAAACTAGTGCTTTTTATAGCCTAGCTAATATTTACTTATTAATTAGTTAGTTAGGCTATTTATACCTACCAATTCCCATACTTATCCACAGAAATTGTGGGTAAGTTTTAAATCCTTATTACCCACAGTCACACAGCCTTTATTTTAGTGGCTGTTACACCTTTAATTTAAAGCCAATAATCTATACTATTAACTGACTCTATACGCTGTTTGCAGGTTATTAATGTCAAAACAAACATTACAATTACACAGCACGCTGTTGTCAATTCATAGTTTAGAAGTGGATGCAGACATTCCTGTAGCGCTATTAAAATTACCCCTATTTTTTATTTCTAAAACTCACGATGAGCTTTCTATTGTTTGCCCTAGTCATTTTGCTATTGAGTGTTTAGATACAGAGCCTGATTGGCAAGCACTTGAAGTGGTTGGCCCGTTGGGGTTTTCTTTAACGGGGATTATGGCCAATATATCTGGCGTGCTTGCAAAGGCTAATATTTCTATTTTTTCTATCTCAACCTACGACACAGACTATATTTTGGTAAAAAAACACACTGCGCAGCAAGCCATCACTGCACTTAAAAACGATGGTTACAATTTAGTAGTAGATCAATAAATGAGAGCAGCCTCTATCGAGTTTTTAGCGCAAAATAAACTCCCCGCCAGCGCATTAAAAATTACCAGCCCCTTTAGCGGCAAAGTCATTGATTTGAACCTGCACCCTGAGCCCTTTTTTAA
Source organism: Pseudoalteromonas sp. Angola-30 (assembly GCF_028599215.1). Lineage (NCBI taxonomy): Bacteria > Pseudomonadati > Pseudomonadota > Gammaproteobacteria > Alteromonadales > Pseudoalteromonadaceae > Pseudoalteromonas > Pseudoalteromonas sp. Angola-30. The sequence continues at coordinate 207,674 of NZ_JAQREI010000004.1, read as the reverse complement.
ATTTTCTACCCTTGGGCCAACTATGTTGGTTGCATTAAGTAATCATAAAATTTTAGCGCCCTTTGATGGCACTTTAGTACAGGTTAAAAATGCAGGATGTGAATTTATTCTCCAAGCAAATAACGGTTTAAAGGTTCTCATTAACTTGTCACTACCGGCGCAGCAGCCTATTACACACACACATATTGCACAGCTAAATGGCAGCAAAATAAGCAAAGGGCAGCGCTTAGCTTACTTTGATTTACGCGAACTTAAATCGCCCTTACTGGCCAGCTTGGTGCTATTAAATGGCCATAACTTAGGCACTTTTCATTATTCACACACGCAAGTAAATGCGGGTGTAGACCCCCTTTTAACTATTATTAAGAAGAACTAAACCTATGATCACTCTTTACGGCATTAGTAATTGCGACACCATTAAAAAAGCCAAAAAATACCTCGCCGACAACAACATAGATTTTACCTTTCACGATTACCGAAAAGACGGTATAAACGAGCAGCTTGTAAGCGAATTTGCTGAGCATATTGACTGGGAACAATTAGTTAATAAGCGTGGCACAACCTATCGCGCACTCTGTGATGAGCAAAAGCAAAACCTAAGCAAAGACACGGCTATAACATTACTTGTAGAGCAACCAGCTATGATCAAGCGCCCAGTGCTTGTAAATAACAACAGCTACCACTTAGGCTTTAAAGCTGCGCAATACGATGAGATATTTAAATAATGACCCATGAAGTAATTGCACTTGCACAAGCGCTTATTCAGCGCGAGTCGGTAACCCCTGAAGATGCGGGTTGCCAATCAATGATGAACGAGCGTTTAAAAGCCCTAGGCTTTAATATTGAGTCGTTATTTTTTACCGATACACTCAATACATGGGCCCGAAAAGGAAACGAGTCGCCACACTTTTGTTTTGCTGGTCATACCGATGTAGTCCCTACAGGACCTGCACAAAACTGGCAGCACCCGCCATTTTCAGGCTTAATTGAAGATGGTTTGCTGCATGGCCGAGGCGCAGCTGATATGAAGGGCTCTCTGGCGGCAATGCTTGTTGCTACTGAGCGCTTTGTGGCTAAAAACCCTGATCACAAAGGCTCTATCTCATTTTTAATTACCTCCGATGAAGAAGGCCCCTTTATCAACGGCACAACCAAAGTAATAGACACGCTTGAAGCACGCGGCGAAAAAATTGATATGTGCTTAGTGGGTGAGCCTTCATCGCGAGATGTACTCGGTGATGTAGTAAAAAATGGCCGTCGTGGCTCCCTTACTGGCTTTTTAAAAGTAAAAGGTGTGCAAGGCCATGTAGCCTACCCCCACTTAGCACAAAACCCAATTCATTTGGCTGCCCCCGCCATTACTGAACTTAGCCAAACCGTGTGGGACAACGGCAATGAATTTTTCCCTGCAACCAGCTTTCAGGTATCAAATATAAATGGTGGCACGGGAGCCGGTAATGTCATACCGGGCGAGCTTGAGGTGCAATTTAATTTTAGATTTAGTACCGAAGTAACTCATCAGCAACTACAAGAACGGGTTAATGCTATTTTACAAACGCATGAATTAAACTACGAATTAAGCTGGATAGTAAACGGCTTGCCGTTTATAACCGAGCATGGCCCGTTAGTTGATGCCACCGTAAATGCGATTAAATCTGTCACGGGCTTAACCACTAACCTCGAAACCACCGGGGGTACGTCAGATGGGCGCTTTATAGCGCAAACAGGCGCAAAAGTGATTGAACTAGGCCCCCGCAACGCCACTATTCATAAAGTAGATGAATGTGTAAGCACCGATGATTTAATCGCTTTAGCTGATATTTACGAGCAAATTTTAGAGCAACTGTTAACCTAATGGCACTCGATACCAATACATTAGCAATGTGTATCACTGGACAAAGTGATACACACCTCACTGAGATTCAATCGCATCGGTTACATACTGATATTATTGATGACTTTTTAGCCCTGCAAAATGGCGCTAAAAACGCTGGTTTTGAGCTGACTATTGCCTCAAGTTTTCGCGATTTTAATCGCCAAGCTATGATTTGGAATAACAAGTTTTTAGGTATACGCCCTGTTTTTAATAAACAGCAACAGATAGTGGATTTAAGCCAACTAAATGAGTTGGAAAAATGCACGGCTATTATGCTCTACTCTGCCTTGCCAGGGGCTAGTCGGCATCATTTAGGTACCGACCTTGATGTGTATGATACCGCTGCAATTAACGATGACTATAAGCTGCAACTTACCCCTGATGAATACCAACATGGTGGGCCATTTGCGCCACTCAGCCAGTGGCTTGATAAAAATCTAGCTAAATATGGTTTTTATCGCCCCTACAAACAGGATTTAGGCGGCGTAGCACCTGAACTTTGGCATATTAGCCATATTAAGCAATCTCAGCGGTTAGTAAACACATTGAGCGAAGCGATGCTTTACGAATGTATAAGCAACAGCGATTTAGAGGGTAAGTCAGCTATTTTAGATAATTTACCCGCGCTATATAAACGTTTTATAACAAATGTAAGCCCGCCTTAATAGCGGGCTTTTCTTGGCATTACCGCGCTGTATGCTTATTTAATATAAACACCAATACCGAGCCAAGTATAAGTGAGCTTGCAATAATAAACTCCACTGTTACCTGCTCAGATAAAAACAACATACCTGCAATAGCAGCTAGAACAGGCACACATAACTGTACAACCGCCGCTTGCGTGCTTTTTAGTAGCGGCATGGCCACATACCAAATACTGTAACCAATGCCTGATGCAATGGCGCCCGAGGCGCACGCTAGTAACACCCCTTGCATACTTACTGTTTTTAAATAGCCTATTGCTACAAGTAATAAAACAGGAATAGCCACTAAGCTTCTTATAAAGTTAAAGGCGGTGGTCCGCAGCGGCGATACACACGCTTTACCACGTATACTGTAAACGCCCCATGCAACACCACTTAACGCCATAAGCGATGCCCCTAACAAAGAAGGCACAGCGGCAGAGGGCAACATTAAATACACAAATCCAGCTAACGCGACAAAAAAAGCCCCCCTCTGCAATTTACTCAGCTGCTCTTTTTTATATATGCCCCAACCAATCATGGTAAGTTGCACCGCCGAAAATAAAATAAGCGCACCGGTGCCTGTATCTAGCTCTATATAAGCAATAGAAAAACAAAGTGCATATACCAATAAACTAATACTGCTTCGCCAACTTCCGGTATCACTTAAAATAGCGTCATTAAGCGCCCCCTTACGCTTAAGGTTATACGTATATACAGCCATAATTAAGCCTAAACACACGGCACCACTTACGAGCCTGATAATTGTAAAATTCCACGCATCAATATAACCTTGCGCTAACGCCATACGGCAAAGTAAAGAATTTGCCGCAAAGGCTATTAATGCAACGAGGGTGTATAAAGTGGCTTTCAAAATCGCTCCTTAACTAAAACCTTATAATGAGATGCTTTAAATTGGCTTGCTCAGCCAGCGCTGTATTTAAACAGCTGAGCCATTTAGCTGTAAAGCGGCATTGTTGTAATTACTCTATTCTTATTCGCAGCATTATAACTTTATATACTGCTAAATTGCTGTAATTAAGCGTCTATCCTCTGGTATTCACAAGCTATTCATGATGATTTGCCTACCTTAAATACACGTAATTTAACTAACGCGCGATGACCTTGGGGAGAATAATTTTCAATCTTCACAGGTCTATATGCCCTAAATTAGGCTACGCTTTTTTACACTATTTCACACAAATCCAAAACCAGAGTATGTTAATCTTTAAAACCTAACTATATAGGAGTGCTCAGTGCGCCAAAGTATAATTTTAAGTGTTTGTTTTATATTAAGTGGATGCAGCACCATAGGCTTTAATGATTTATTTAACGACTATGCAAGCCAAATGACGCCTGTAAGAAACGCAATTCAAAATAACAATATTGAACAGGCTCAATCACTTATTGCCAACAATAGTAAGTTACACAGTAGCTATTTACTTAACCAATTAGAGCAAGCCCGTTTAAAAGACCTTGCTAACGAGCAAAGTCTTTCACAACAACAATTTGAAAACGTATACGCCCAGGTACAAACAAAACGAGAAGCAGCAAAAATTCAATTAAGTGCAGGGCTTGAACAAAGTAACGCCTTATTTACTAACGACTCTGCCATTACCTATGTACCACCGGCATATGAAATGAGCATGCTACATAGCTACAAAGCACTTAATTATGTATACAACAGTGATTTAGAAGGCGCCTTGGTTGAAATACGTCGTGCTAACAAAGTACAAGTCGATGCGCTTGCAGATAATAAAACACAAATAAACGACACAATAGAGCAAGCACAACAGCATTACCCAAGTATGAGTAATGTGACACGCGGTATTAAAAATGGTTTTCAAAATGCCTTTACGTTTTATTTATCTGCGCTGTTGTACCAAAGTGATAAACAATACGATGATGCCTACATTGATTATAAAAAAGCATTAGAGATTCAACCTGACAATCACTACTTACAGCAAGATGTAATGCGATTAGCTAAAAAGCAAGGTTTTAACCAAGATTTAGAAGAGTTTGAGCGCCGCTTTAGCCCATTAAAGCCCCTTCATGCTAATCACGGTGAAGTGGTTATATTGGTTGAACAAGGCTTAGTGCCTAAACAAGATGAATTTAAATTACGCTTGCCTATTTATACCTCAGGTGGCGATGCGCGTTTTTACAGTTTAGCAATGCCGGTTTATAAAGATAATGCGTTTATAGCTAACATTAATGGCGTAAATATAGGTCCGCAAAATTTAGAGCTAAACCCGTTAGTGCATATAGAAGCATTAGCGGCTAAAACATTAGAGCAACAAATACCGGCTCGCGTATCTAGGCAAGTATTACGCTTGGTAGCCAAAGAAAAAGTGCGCGCAGAGCTTGCACGTAGCACAGGCGATGTAGGCAATATCATTGCTAATATTTATAATTTGGCGTCTGAGCAGGCTGATACACGTAGCTGGCTCACTTTACCTAATCAAATAAGCATGGCACGTAGCAGTTTAAATGCAGGGTCGCATACACTTTTAATAGGCAACCATGCGCCTATTAATTTTACCGTTAGTAAGCAAGGGTTAACCTTAATTTACCTAACCTCTATTAATAACTATTTTAACTACCATGTGGTTCAACTCTAGGAGTCATCATGAAATATACTTTGCCATTAGTGGCTGCATTAATGCTTGGGGCATGTGCAAGCCAACCTGATACATCAGGCATTTCGGTTGAGCAAAGCAAAAATACATTTAACGAGCAGTTACATGTTGATAATCCTGCTCTAGGTGAAAAGCTTGCCATTACCGATGTTAAAACACGCCAAACAAACCAGTTAACCGACGTGGTAGTAACACTAAGCAGCCAATATAAAAAGTCGCAATATTTACAGTATCAGTTTAATTGGTACGACAAAGACGGGTTTGTAATTAAAGGAAACCACTCACCTTGGCAAGCCTTAACACTGTTTGGTTTTTCTAAAACACAATTACCCGGCTTAGCGCCAACACCGGATGCGGTTACATTTTCGCTCGCTGTAAGAGAAGTGTCTACCGACGCACAAGAATTTAAAGAATAAGGGTTATAAAAATGATCACTACACAATTTAAAACGTTATCGAGTTATGCAGTTATTGGCCTCAGCGCACTCATTTTAAGTGGTTGTGCCAATAAAGCCGTAGTTAGTTATGGCGACGCGCAAGCAGTAGAAACCACCGATATAAACTTTGGCTCTACCGATTTACAAAAAGTAGCCAGCCAAATGACCGACTCACTACTTAGCTCGCCGGTTATTGGCACAATGACCCAAAACAAACGCCCTGTGGTATTTGTTGAGCGCATTAAAAATAAAACCAGTGAACACATAGACACTGAATCTATTACCGACTCAATCTCTACGCAACTGTTGCGCAGCGGTAAGTTTCGTTTTGTTGACATGACCCGTGTTGAATCAGTACGTGAGCAGCTTAACTTTCAAAACGAAGATGCCCTTGTAAACCCTGCCACCGCAGTTGCCTTTGGTAAACAAATTGGTGCGCAATACATGCTGTACGGCAACTTATCGAGCATTGTTAAATCAAATGCTGATAAATCAGATGTGTATTACAAATTTACAATGCGCTTAATGGATATGCAAAGCGGCCTAGTCGAGTGGGCAGACGAAACTGAAATTCGTAAAACGAAAGAAAAATCGACATTTGGTTGGTAATAGTACCAATTAGCTTAATTAACTGATCTATTTTGAGGCTGGATAAACGCGTTGATAGCTAGGAAAAATTGCTATTTATTTGTTTTAAATGAGAATCTTTAACGCAGGTAGTGACACGTTTAGCCGCAAAATGATTAAGTTTTTTTGAGCATTGGTATACATATCCACGCAAAGGCAAAATATCGCCTTTGCGTAACACCAATAGGAGACATCTATGAAAGCCTTAACCATAGCAATGTGTGCATTGCTTACACTCAGTGCACCAAGTTTTGCTAACTATGAGCGAAACAAAGCCGTGCCTGTACAACAGGTTTTATTTGGCGATGTAAAATCTGTACGTAAAATTACCGAACAAGAGCTTGTGCAAGACAAAAACAATGGCTGGAAAACCTTTGGCGGCGCCCTACTCGGGGGTGTTGTCGGTAATCAATTTGGTGGTGGGAGCGGTCGTACCGTCGCCACTATTTTAGGCTCAGTCATTGGCGGAAGCGTGGCGCATAATAATCAGCAAAAAAGCTATTATAAGCAAACACACCTAGTAGAGTTATTGATTCAGGTAGAAAACGGCGATCAATACATGGTGGTACAAGACCAAGACCAGTCAATGCGCTTTAGTAAAGGTGATAACGTACGGTTGGTCTATTTAAGTGATAATACCGTAAGAGTTGACCGCGCGTACTAATAAGCCCGTATCAGCATTATCGCGTAAATAAAAAACGAGCTAATTAAGCTCGTTTTTTATTTTACAGCGTATTAGTTGGAATTAACTAAACTTGGCGATAGTCTTTAAAAAAGCGCTGCATTTTAAGCATCGCACTCGATAAATCGTCTTTGTTAGGTAAAAACACTAACCTAAAGTGATCTGGCTCTGGCCAATTAAATGCACGCCCATGCACTAATAATATTTTTTCTGCTTTTAGTAAATCAAACATCATTTTTTCATCATCAGTGACATTAAAATGAGCCGTGTCTACTTTAGCAAAGGCGTAAAGCGCCCCTTTTGGCTTTTTACAGCTTATCCCTTCAATAGCATTAAGCCCACGCCAAGCAATATCGCGCTGAACATATAATCGCCCGCCTGGGTCGATTAAGCTATCTATTGATTGCACGCCCCCTAGCGCTTGTTGTATCGCATATTGCGCGGGTACATTGGCACACAAACGCATAGACGATAAAATATCTAGCCCTTTGCGTAAATCTTCCATTGCTGGGGTGCGCCCGCTTAGTACCATCCAGCCCATACGAATACCCGCTGCACGGTAAGTTTTAGCTAAGCCATTAAAGGTAATAATGGGCACATCGTCGCATAGCGCACCAATTGAGGTGTGAGTGATGCCATCGTATAAAATCTTTTCGTAAATTTCATCGCTAAGCAATAACAGCTTATGCTCGCGCGCCACATTAATTAACTCTAAAAGTAAATCGTCACTATAAACCGCGCCGGTTGGGTTATTAGGGTTAATTAGTACGAGCGCTTTTGTTTTAGACGTAATTTTACTTTTTATATCAGCAATATCCGGAAACCAATCTTGCTCTTCATCACATAAATAATGAACAGGGTTGCCCCCTGCTAATTTAACTGACGCGGTCCACAGTGGGTAATCAGGCGCAGGAATAAGCACTTCATCATCGTTATTTAATAACGCCTGGGTGATCATTTGGATAAGCTCGCTCACCCCATTACCAATATAAATATTATCTACATCTAAGTTATGTAAACCTCGTTGCTGGTAATGCTGATAAACCGCTACACGGGCTGAATATAACCCCTTAGAGTCGCAGTAGCCTTGGGCCGAATACAAATTACGAATAATATCGCGGTGCATGTCCTCTGGCATATCAAAACCAAACGCCGCAGGGTTACCAATATTAAGCTTTAGTACCTTTTGACCTTCGTCTTCCATTTTTTTGGCTTGCGCTAAAACCGGTCCACGAATGTCATAACATACACCTTCTAATTTGTGACTCTTTTTAATATCTGACATTTTTACCTCTTTGGGGCGAACTGGCTTTATGGAAAAAAATAATTAACTAGGAGTGGGTTTGTTCAATGTGAGGGTTATAACCTAATGGGCTCGGTAAAATTGTGTTACTAGCCCAAGGGTGGCCCTTGGGCAATGCGTGATCAAATTTATTATCGAGAGGCCAAACACGCCCTAGTAAAGTCTAAGACTACCCTAGTAAAGGCGTAAAATGCCAGCGTAATTAGTTGCTTAATACTGAAATAAATTCACGTTAACAAATAAAGTTAATTAGACTCTACCCACGCTCTTAATTGGGCCTGCGAACCACTTACTTGCGCCAATAAATCTGTAGATGCCGTAATAGCTTGCGCTAAGTTATCTTGATTGAGATTAAGCTCAATATCACGGGCTACATCAGATAAACTCGTGGCACCAAACTGTGCCGCGTTCGACTTTAAACTATGGGCATGACGAATCGCCGCTTCTTTATCGTTACCAATGGTTGCAATTACTTCATTACCAAGGCGCTCAAATTCACTGCAGCAAAATTCAAGTGTATCTTTAAACTGCTCACCAAGTAACGACTGCATACTTTCTAAAGCAGCCTCATCTATTTGTACTTCTGTCATATTTTAAGCCCTTCTAAACATTCCGTGTCATTTTATAATTAATAGTATTACTGTATATCTATGCGTAAAAAAATCCAACTTTATTACTTTATAAATGTATAATTATCAAAATACACTCGCAATAAAAAGTTTAATTAATGACTCGCCAAGTTTGTGAACGCTGTTTGTTTACGCCCTCTACCTGTATATGCGGGGCCATTAAACGTTTAACAAATAAAGTTAGCGTGGTTATTCTACAACACCCCAGTGAAGAAAAAATAGCGAAAAACACGGCAAAATTGCTGAATTTGAGCCTAACTGACTGCAAAATAATCAAAGGGGAAAATAACACAGACTTTGCCATGCTCAACTCTTTACCTGTGGAGTCTACGGTACTGCTCTACCCTAACGAGCACGCCACCAACTTAGATGATACAAACCCAAAGCCAGCCTTAAGTAAAATTACGCACTTAATCGTGATTGATGGCACCTGGAAAAAAGCCTATAAAATTTTGCAGCTGACCCCGCTACTCACTAAATTTAAAACAGTGAGCTTTAAGCAGTTACCGCAAAACCGTTACGCTATTAGAAAAGCCCCTAGAGCCGATAGCCTTTCAACACTTGAGGCCGTTGCACATAGTTTGTTGTTAATAGAGCAGCAAAACCCTGCTCCGCTTTATAATTTATTAGACGAATTAATACAAAAACAAACCCAACACATGCCCGAACACGTAAAAGCACGTTACTTAAGTTAGCCACCATTAAATTTAAATGCGTAATTACCCAAACAGATTAAAACGCGGATTCACTCGTAAAGGGCCAGACTACCGCTTTGACGACCAAGTTGACTTTAGCGATATTAGAGACACCTTTGGCTTTAGATCTATGGTTGTAGGAAAATGGGTAACCAAAGAAGAGCATCTTATTAGTGCAAACTTAATTTACGATGCACTCGCCGACCTTGCTCAAATATTACATTTACCACCCAAAGCCATTGGCCTGCGCGGCAAACTAAATTTTGCCTTTGGGCATGGCGGTCAAAAAGGCGTACAAGCGCATTATAACGCAGCTTCACAAACCCTTGCTTTAGCAAAAAATGCGGGCGGTGGCGCATTGGCTCACGAATGGTTTCATGCGTTTGATCACCATATAAGCGAGCATTTATTTAATGCAAAACCTCGCTTTGGTTTTGCCTCAAAGCTGTGGCTTTCAAATACGCCAAATTTATCTCACCCACTTAATAGTGCGCTAAACGATTTTTACAAAAACGTGTTTTTAGATTTTGATGGGGAAGATGCGAATGAATTTGTACAAACGTGCATAAAACACGACCAAGCGCACAACATGAATTACATGAGTATGCCTGAGGAGTTAGCAGCGCGCTGCTTTGAAGCTTGCATAGATGCTCACAGCACTATTCAAAATAGCTTTTTAGTCAGTGGCTTAAAAAGCAGTAACTTGATATACCCAAGTGCTCAACATGTTAATAAAGCAAATAAAGCCCTTAATAAGTATTTTGAACTACTAGGTTATGCACTTCATAAATCTCAATAAGCCACAAACTACCTTGTAAACTTTAATTACGTGAAAAATCTTATATTTAATCTATCCTATCCTAAAGCATTAATAATTTTAAAATAAGTAGCAATTAAATGGTAAATACTGATTTTTCAAATAAAAAGCATGGCGCTATCTCTTTTGTTTATATTGTTCCCTTAACTGTAATTGCAATTTTATCTATCTGTATTCACTTTATGCTTGATGAAGTCATTGAAGCGCAAACCGATACTGGAAAACTCGTAAATGTAAGTGGTCAACAAAGAATGCTTTCGCAACGGGTGAGCATGTTTACTTTAGAGTACTTAATGTATGGCTCGCAGGATTCTAAATTACTGGCCATTAATGCTTTAAACTCTTTAAAAAATAATCATAAATACTTATTAAGTGAGCATTATGGGGCGCAAGTATTAGGCGATGAAAGCCCGCTATCTAAGGAGTTGTTAGCAATGTATTTTAAAGAGCCTATTAATGTCGATAAAAAATTAAGTATGTTTTCAGATAGAGTTGAAGAAGTACTAAAGTTAAAAACACAAACACTTAATTTAGATACAGCGCAAGAAAGCTTTTTTTCTTTAGCAAAAGAGCCGCTTTTAAAATCGTTTAATACGGTGGTTATGCAGTACGAAAAAGAGAGTGTTGACAGGGTTAAAAGGCTACACACTATTCAAGGCATTGTAATTATAGTTATTTTATTATCTATATTAGTCGAGTTTTTACTCGTTTATAAAGCCAGAAATAAAAAACACATTTAATATCAGTGTAAGCAATAATGCACATTGATATAAGTTATTAAGCGTTTAAGCTAGCAAAACAAAGCCATTTAAACGCTTAATAGTTTTATATTGTTATAGGTTATCGTCGCTAATGCGGCTTGCTACCGCACTACTTTGATCTTTATATTTTGCGTCTTTACGAATGTTGTATGGGTTTTCGCAGGGTCCTGAAAGCATTTCAAAGCTCATTGCACCAATTTTCATCATTGGGCGCAGCGCCAGTGGTAACTTACCTGAGTTATAAAATTCTAAAACAATATTACCACTCCAACCTGGGTCGATTCTGTGCGCTGTTACATGCACCATTAAACCTAAGCGGGCAAGTGATGAACGACCATCTAACCAGCCTACTATGTCGGCAGGAAGTGTTACTTTTTCATGGGTAATGGCCAATGCCAGTTCACCTGGGTGTAAAAAGAAAGCTTCGCCGTCGGCAAGCTCAATCTCTTCACTCATGATTGATTCCATAGCCTTATTTAACTGATCTTTAGGGCCACTTAAATCTACGTACGCTGCGTTATGTGCGTTAAAGGTTCTAAATTTGTTCCCTAAACGCAAATCGGCTGTCACACCCGAAATCATTTCGTTAGTCGGCGCAGGCTCAATCACTATGCGGCCATCGCTTAAATATTCTTTAATATGGGTATCTGAGAGTCTCATTTTTTCTTAGTCCTGCGTTATCACTATCTCAACACTGTGTTGGTGCTGCTGATAAAAAAGCGTGCTGGCAATCAGTCTTGCCGCTGCGCTGTATGTGTTGCTAATAGCCGCGCTGGTATCGCTGGCGATTAATTTACCTTGCTCTGAGTATTCACGAATATCTATGGCAAGTGGAATATGGCTTAACACCGGTACGCCGTGTTTATGAGCAAGTTTTTCTGCGCCATCTTTGCCAAACACATGGTTGGCTTCTCCGCAGTGGCTACAAATGTAGTGACTCATATTTTCAATAAGCCCAAGCACAGGTACGTTTACTTTATTAAACATTGCAATGCCTTTTTGCGCATCAGCAAGGGCTAAATCTTGTGGAGTAGTCACAATAACAGTGCCGCTGGCAGGCACTTTTTGGCTCATTGTTAGCTGTATATCGCCCGTACCCGGTGGCATATCAACGATTAAGTAATCAAGTTCGCCCCAATCGGTTTCGTTTAATAATTGGTTGAGCGCTCCCGATGCCATTGGCCCTCGCCATACCGTTGCGTCATCACTTGGCACTAAAAAGCCGATTGATTGCGCTTTAATGCCGTTGGCATCAAATGGCTGTAGTAGTTTGTTATCTTTGGTTTGTGGCTCTGCACCCACAAGCCCTAAAAGCATAGGAATAGATGGCCCATAAATATCAGCATCTAAAATCCCTACTTTTGCGCCTTCGCTTTTCAGCGCCCCAGCTAAATTTACAGCGGTAGTGGATTTTCCTACCCCCCCTTTACCTGAGGCAATCAGCACAATGTGTTTAATGGCTTTAAACTTTGCAGGCTCTTTTATACTCACCACAGAGTCTATGGTAACCGGTGTATTTATACTTTCACTTACGTGCTGCTCAACTAACTGCATTTCTGATTGAGCCGCAAATGGCAGCGTTATTTTAATGTGTATTGATTTATCGTCATTTTGCGAAATGGTATCAATAAAACTTTCATCAATACCTACGGCAAATGCCGCGCTTCGATACGCCGCTAAGGCAGTAATAATCGGTTGTTTTTGCACCGATTTAGAGGAGAATAGTTTCGACAGTCCAAACATAGCAATTAAATAGCGTTTCTTTGATGAAAAGTGCCACAGAATTATGTAACATTCAGGGCATTAACACCAGTCAATTAACAAAAATCCATAAGCTGCGCGTACCGTTAGTCCAAAGCTTATGGATAAATTAATGATAACCGCCTTTTTTGTAGTAAAAATGGTGGTTTATCCTCAATTCGGAATGATTATGACGCAGCGAAAGATCCTCATTACCAGCGCATTACCTTATGCAAATGGCCCTACTCACTTAGGCCATTTATTGGAATATATTCAAACTGATATTTGGTCACGTTTTCAAAAGCTACAAGGCCACGAAGCTTATTATGTTTGCGCCGACGATGCTCACGGCACGCCAATTATGCTTAATGCGCAAAAGCAAGGGATCACGCCTGAAGAAATGGTTAAAAATGTAAGCATTGAACGCCAGCGCGACTTTGCCGACTTTAACATCAAGTTTGATAAATACCACAGCACCCACAGCTCAGAAAATAAAGAGCTGAGTGAGCTTATTTATAACCGCCTTAATGATGCGGGCCATATTAAAAAGCACACTATTTCACAGTTATTCGACCCTGAAAAAGGCATATTTTTACCAGATCGCTTTGTAACAGGTACTTGCCCAACGTGTAAGTCTGAAAACCAAAATGGCGATAGCTGTGACTCGTGTGGCGCAACTTACAGCCCAACCGAATTAATAAACCCGCGCTCAGTAATGTCAGGTGCAGAGCCAATTTTAAAAGATTCAGAGCATTACTTTTTTGACCTGCCAGCATTTGAAGGCATGCTTAAAGAATGGCTACACTCGGGCTCTATTCAGCAAGAAATGGCGAATAAGTTAGATGAGTGGTTTACCGATGGCCTGCAACAGTGGGATATTAGCCGCGATGCGCCTTACTTTGGTTTTGAAATTCCAAATGCACCGGGCAAATACTTTTACGTATGGCTAGATGCGCCAATTGGCTACATGGCAAGCTTTAAAAACCTATGTGACGAAAAAGGCCTCGACTTTGATGCATTTTGGGCTGAAGGTTCTGATGCTGAGCTTTATCACTTTATTGGTAAAGACATTATTTACTTCCACAGCTTATTTTGGCCAGCCATGCTAGAGGGCGCTAATTTTAGAAAGCCAACTAACGTGTTTGCACATGGCTTTGTAACCGTCAATGGCGAGAAAATGTCTAAATCAAAGGGTACGTTTATAAAAGCACGTACTTACCTTGATAACCTAGACCCAGAGTACTTACGTTATTACTACGCAGCTAAATTAAACAGCGGTATTATTGACCTTGATTTAAACCTAGAAGACTTTGCACAACGTGTAAATTCAGACCTAGTTGGTAAAGTAGTAAACATAGCAAGCCGCTGTGCAGGCTTTATTACTAAAAAGTTTGACGGTAAATTAAGTAGCACAATTATGCAGCCAGAACTACTTGAAGAATTTCAAGCTGCTGCACCGAGCATTACTGCCCACTATGAAAACCGTGAATACAGCCGCGCGATTCGTGAAATTATGGCCCTAGCCGACAAAGCAAACCAATTTATTGATGCCGCAGCGCCATGGGTACTCATTAAAGATGAAGCAAAACAGCAAGAAGCGCACGAAGTGTGCTCGCTTGGCCTTAACTTGTTCCGTGTTTTAATTACCTATTTAAAACCTGTATTACCAGGTATGGCTGCAAACGTAGAAGCCTTTTTAAATGACGACTTAGCATGGGATGGCGTTCAAAATGCACTTGTTGCACACCCTATCAATAAATTTAAGCCGCTCATGCAACGTGTAGAAATGGATAAAGTGAACAAAATGGTTGAAGAATCAAAAGAAAGCCTAGAATCAAAAGTAACAATTGACCCTAATAGCCCACTTGCAAAAGAGCCAATTGCGGATGAAATTGAATTTGATGACTTTGCAAAAGTAGACCTACGTGTTGCTAAAATTGCTAAAGCAGAGCATGTTGAAGGCGCCGATAAGCTACTTAAACTTACGCTGGATTTAGGCGGCGAAACACGCCAAGTGTTTGCTGGTATTAAATCGGCTTACGCACCAGAAGACATTGAAGGCAAACTGACTGTAATGGTTGCAAACCTTAAACCTCGTAAAATGCGCTTTGGTATGTCAGAGGGTATGGTATTAGCTGCAGGCCCTGGCGGTAAAGAAATTTACATTCTTAACCCAGACGATGGTTCTGAGCCTGGCATGCGTGTAATGTAATTTATTACTTATAAAAAACCGCTGATATTTCAGCGGTTTTTTTATGAGAAAAAAACGTTTATACCAATTCCTTTAATTAAGTGTGCTATTTTGAGGGTGCAAAAGCGTGTTGATAACTAGACAAAAACTCGCTATTTAATTATTCAAAATGATCAAAGTGAGAGCTTTTTAACGCGTTTAGCCCCAAAATGATTAAGTATTATTGCCGATTGCTGTTACACGTGTGACTCTGTATTAAATAAAGTAAAGTGACATTATGAGCCAAATTTTAAATGCCAACAGAATAAAAATAAGCAACCAAATAAAGCAACATAAGCTAGTTCCTATACTTCGCTTAAAGCAACAAAGCGATGTAGCCCCTTTAATTAATTGCTTAGTTAATGCAGGCATTAACGTGCTAGAAATCACCTCAAATACACCTGGCTTTGAGCAAGAAATAGCAAAAGCACGCGCTGCTTATAAAAATACACTCATTGGCGCTGGCACAATAATTAACACCGCCCTTGCGCAACAAGCGATTGATGCCGGTGCGCAATTTATAGTTACACCAAATACTAATCAAGCAGTGGTAGAGCTTGCCCACCGCCATGGTTTACCTGTGTTAATGGGTGCACTCACCCCTACCGATATTGCCAATGCCATAGAGTATAACGCCGATATTATTAAAGTTTTTCCTGCAGGCAGTATGGGGATTAATTACTTTAAAGCGCTAGCGGGGCCTTTTTCTGATGTGCCATTAATGCCCGTAGGCGGCATTAATTTAGACAACCTAGCACATTGGTTTGCAGCGGGGGCATGCGCAGTGGCGGTAAGTAGTGATTTTAGTAAGCCGGTAAATAACAAACAGCAATACGACACATTAAGCCAATTGGTGTGCAAATACATATCAGCGGTTGCTCACTTAACAAACTAAATAATACAGCTAAAAGTGAGCTTTTATTAAGGGTAATATAGCTTTAATAACGCTCTTTTAACTACCTAACTTCTTTTTGATTTTAGTTTGCCACTCAAGTGCAAGCTCGGGTAGTTCAAGTGCTGCTAATAATAAGTTTTCATAATCTGGGTATTGTTTATCAAAAAAGGCCTGAAACAACGTTTTAACCGAAATGTTATGCTCAGCTTTATGTTCAATAGTCACTGCATCGCCCGTTTTAGCAACACCTTCCTCAAGCACTCTAAAATAAACACCCGTGTGGTAATACTGAGTGAACAGTTTTAGGCTTTGTTTATTATTAAGTGCAATAGCCAATTTAAAGCACGGCACACGGGGCTGGCTTACCTCAAGCAGTGCAGTACCTAAACGAATACGATCTCCTATATGAATGTTTTGCTCATCAAGGTCTGAAATTGTGAAGTTTTCGCCAAAGGCACCGACTGCTAAATCATCATTTTTAAGGGTGCGCTTCCAATAATCATAATGATTGTGCGAAAACGCATAAACCGCTTTATCCACCCCGCCATGATTAACTAAATCGGCTTGTTCATCACCTATTATATTTAGCTTTTCAATAACAACCGGCTCATTGGTTGGCGTTTTAAATATACCTGTTTTAATGGCTTTGCCGTTATGCTCAACCGTTTTTATTTTAGAGATGTTGGTAGAGATTATATGCATTTACTTAATTGCATCCTGTTCGATACTTTGCCATTTATCCAGTGCTTCCTTGTCGCTTTGTTTAAACTCAACCCAGTTTGAGGAGTCTTTAAAATGCTCTTTTTTCCAAAACGTGGCGTGGTTTTTTAAGTAATCCATAATAAACTGTGCGCCTTCAAACGCGGCTTCGCGGTGGCGGCTGGTTACGCCAACAAATACAATTTGCTCACCAAGAGCTAAATAACCTACTCGATGAATAATGCTTATGTGGGCAAGTTGCCAGCGTGTTTGGGCTTGCTCAGCTATAGATTTCAGTAGTTGCTCAGTCATCCCTGGGTAGTGTTCAAGCTCAAGGGCGATTACGTTATCGCCGCTGCTAAATTCTCGCACCAGCCCTGTAAACGTCACTACGGCACCATCACTTTTGTTATTACTGCAAAGTGCGTCATGTTGCTCGCCTACTGAAAAATCCTGCGTTTGTACTTTAATGCTTATACTCATTAGCCACCTGTCACTGGTGGGAAAAAAGCAAGTTCATCCCCTGCTTTTACAAGCTCATCGCTTGATGACATAGTTTGATTAAGCGCACACAATACATCACGCTCTTCAAGCCATGCCTGCCAATGTGGGTTTTGCTCAACCAGCATGTGTTTAAACGCTTTAATGCTAAGGGTATACGCTATATCAACGGTTAACTTATCGCACTTTAGGCGCTCTTTTAGTTGGCCAAAAAACAGTACGTTTACATGCCCTGCCGCTGCATCAGTATCATTTAAATTAGTCTCGCTGCCAGCTACCATGTTTGCCTCCTGCTTTTTGCGTTACACGCATACCGTGTATTTCCATAAGCGGGTCGGCGGCTTTACACATATCAAATAATGTAAGGGTCGCTACAGATACAGCGGTGAGTGCTTCCATTTCAACGCCCGTTTTGCCCGCCAATTTACAGTAGCTAGTAACTTTAATTTGGCTATTTGCTTCATCAAGTTCAAAATCAACGGCTACTTTACTCAGTGCCAGCGGGTGACAAAGCGGAATTAAATCAGCGCACTTTTTAGCGCCCTGAATACCCGCAATTCGGGCTACGCCTAACACGTCACCTTTTTTATTTTGATTAAGCAACACTTGCTCAAAAGCCTGTTTGCTCATTTTAATGTAGGCCTCGGCAGATGCATCGCGCAGAGTGACCTCTTTTAGCGATACATCAACCATGTTTGCTTGGCCGTTTTCATCTACGTGGCTCAGCATATTATTGCTCTCGCGATTCGCATTTTTTACCAATAGTAATATGCGGGGCAAAGTTACATGGCTTGTGCATTGAGTCTAACTGATCTTTTATAATACCTGTCCAGGCTGTTTTACATGCGCCCGTAGAGCCAGGCATACAAAAAATAACGGTGTTATTGGCAAGACCCGCCAACGCACGCGATTGAATAGTTGAGTTACCAATTTCACCGTACGAAATATGCCTAAATAGCTCTCCAAATCCATCTACGCTTTTATCAAACAGCGGTGCAAATGCCTCTGGTGTTGAGTCGCGCTCGGTAAAGCCCGTACCTCCGGTTACTAAAATGGCGTGAATGGTGTCATCGGCAATCCACTGCGATGCAACTGCTCGCATTTGGTAAACATCATCTTTAACTATGTCTTTATCCGCTAAGTGATGGCCTGCTTCAGTAAGGGCTTTAATTAAATAATGGCCTGAAGTATCCGTAATTTCATCGCGTGTATCGCTTACTGTCATTACGGCAATGTTTAATGCTATTTGTGACTCAGTTGTGTGGCTCATAGGGTTCTTCTCAATAAATTAGATTTGTGTTGGTCAAATTGCTCGTTAACAGCTTTAAATTGCGCCGGTGTATTGGTATTAACAAGTGCGTGCGCTTTATTACATTTTAGCGTTTGCACACCAATACTACGGGTAAACTGTTTAATTGATTTATGACTATTTACGTTTATGAGTAATTGTTTTAAATGACGTTTAACGCTTTGGGTGTTACGAATATACAGGGGTAACGGCTCATTTTCAAAGTGCCACGCATGTATTTGTGGCTGATTTGTTTGAAAGTGGGGGTTATCGCTTGCTGCTGATGCAATTTGCGATAACAACGTGCAAGTAAGCAATGGCATATCAACAGCAGTTACAAGTATATCCTGCTCCGTTGCCATTAAGGTTGAATAAATCCCCCCAAGCGGGCCAGAACCTGGGTATATATCAGCTATGTATTGCGCAGTAGCACTTTGTACATTACGGCTTATAAGTACATCACTTGCTCCTGCTGCTGTTAATAACTCACATGCATTTTGCAGTAAGGTTTTATTTTTTAAAATGAGGTTAGCTTTATCGCTGCCCATTCTGGATGATTGCCCACCAGCGAGTACAACCCCTGTAAACACGGCTTTATTACTCATTTTAGCCGCCCAACATAGCTAAATGGGTTGTGGCGCCCGTTAAGCGCTTATCAAGCTCATGGCTAATGGTTTTATTGCCCATTGCTGCTTGAATTGCGTTTACAGTGGCTGCCGTATCTTGCGCATTTAAATGCGGGCGTAAATCTATACCCTGCTCGGCAAAGAGGCACAAATGTAGTTTGCCTAGTGACGATACTCTTAATCGGTTACAGCTTTTACAAAAACCTTTACTGTAGGGCATAATTAAGCCAATGCGCCCCTCAAAATCAGGGTGACAAAACTCCTCTGCAGGGCCGTTTAATTTACCTCTTACTACCTGTAACCAACCTTGTGCTAAAAGCTGCGTTTTAACACTTTGCCCGCTTAAATGGTTTTGTTCAAAAAAGGTGGCACCATTACCTGTTTCCATTAATTCAATAAAGCGTACCGTTACTTTTTTATGTTTTACCCAGTCTAAAAAATCATTTAATTGGTTTTTATTAAATTGTTTAGCCAGCACTGCATTTATTTTTATATCTTTTATGCCCAGCTCAATTGCCCGGTCTATCCCTTTTAAAATATGAGTTAGCTTGTCGTGTCCTGTAATTAATTTAAACATGCTCGGGTTTAAGCTATCTATACTAATGTTTAGCGCATCTAGGCCAGCACTGTAAAACTCATCAATTTTATTAAGTAAGTTAAAACCATTGGTTGTTATGGCGACTTTTTCTATGCCTGGGGTGTTTTTACACTGCTTTATAATGTCGGTTACGTCACTGCGTAAACACGGCTCACCGCCCGTAATGCGCACTTTTTTTGTGCCTAATTGCGCAAACGCACTTACTAAGGTGTTTATTTCGCTTTTATTTAAAAAGTTACGCGGGGTATCGCACTGATACCCGTTTGGTAAACAGTAGGTGCAACTAAAGTTACACACATCGGTAATTGAGAGGCGCAAATAGTTAAACTGCCGACCAAATTGATCATAAAGCATATGCTTCCTTATTTATTTACATTTCAACTGCAACATCAATACTGTTAGCGTTTTGCGTAGTATGCTGCTTTATTAATTGGCTTAACTGGGTTTTACACGACCCACAGTTAGTGCCGCATTTTAGTTTAGACCCCAATTGTTCTACTGTATTTTCACCACTTTTAATGGCGTTTATAATGGGTTGTTCACGTACTTTAAAGCAACTACATACTTGTGCGCCTTGGGTAAATTCTTCATCAGGCGTGGCATACAACAATGACTGTAATTGGCTAAAGGTTATTAAAGGCTCTGCAAATAAGTGATTTATCCACTCAAGTGATATGTCTTTTTGAGCTAACGAAATAACCGCAACAAACACTAACTGCTGGTTTTGAATACATTGAACATGCATTGCTTTTGCACTGCCCATTGCCGACCACTGCCCTTGTAACCCTGTCAGTGTTTGACAATAATAAAGCAAATCATTTTGCGGCTCATTGAGCGCTAACTGGTAGTTAATACATTTGCTTGCGTTAACTTTAAGCCAAAAATCACTGGTTATTTTAAGCTCTGTTTTGCTAAAAACTTGCATGTACTGAGCAAACTGCGCTTTAACTAAATTAACAGCACCATGCTTACACTCAGCCTGGCCCGAAATAGGGTCAACAACCGATTGATAGAGCCCACTTACCGTAGCGGATGAGGCAAATTGCTTGTTCCAGTGAATAGGCATAAAACATTCGCCTTTTCGCACGGCCTTCGTCACTTTTGCATGAGCCGTCACTTGCCCAGTTTTAGCATTGGCAGTTATTAAATCGTTTGCTTTTATGTTTAATTTGCAGGCATCTATGGGGTTTATTTCAATATATGGGCGCGTTATATGAGTAGAAAGGGCTGTACTTTTCCCAGTGCGACTCATTGTATGCCATTGGTCGCGTATTCGCCCTGAGTTCATTACAAACGGGTAATCGCTTGATGTTTGCTGCACAGGAAGTTTGGGCGTTATAGGTATAAAGCGGGCTTTTTTATCTGCGGTGCTAAATTGATTATTAACAAAAACCTGCCCGTTTTTATATGGCTCATTTTTTAGTACCGGCCACATAACCGGTTTTAAGTTATCGTACTGCTGCTGCGAAAGCCCAACTAAGGCTGATAAATTTAATAGCCTATCACCGTTATTTTCAAAATCAGTCAGTTGTGCCCATTCTTCAAAAATACCACTTGGGTCTGTAAAGTCAAATCCTTCAAAACCCATTTTTTGAGCAACTAAACACATGATTTGCCAATCGTTTTTAGCCCCCGAAAATGGCTCAACTAGCGGGCGCTGCCTCGATATTCTTCGCTCTGAATTAGTCACTGTGCCGTTTTTTTCGCCCCATCCGGTTGATGGGAACGCCACATCAGCAAATTTTAGCGTATCACTTTTAGCAATACAGTCAGACACAACCACCAGCTCACATTGCTCAAGTGCATTTTGTATGGCTGCGTTATTAGGTAGGCTCACCATCGGGTTGGTTGCCATTACCCAAATAGCTTTTATTTTCCCTTTGGCGATTTCATCAAACATATCAATCGCATTACACCCTGCTTTTTTAGCTATTGTTGGCGATTGCCAAAAACGCTGCACTAACTGTTGATGCGCGTCGTTTTCAATGTCTAAATGTGCTGCTAATTGATTTGCCAACCCCCCTACTTCACGCCCACCCATAGCATTAGGCTGCCCAGTTATAGAAAACGGGCCACATCCAGGTTTTAACAATTTACCCGACGCTAAATGCGCATTTATAATGGCATTACACTTATCAACCCCTGAGCTTGATTGGTTAATACCCATTGAATAAAAACTAATAGCGGTTGGGCTTTGTGCAAATAAGGCGTAAAAGTCACTGACTAGCTGCGCGTCAATATCACAAAAATCACTGACCGCTTTAATACTCCACTTTTTAGCCTCTGCAAGCGCTGTTTCAAAGCCGTTTGTATGCGCGTTTATAAATTGCGTATCTAAATAGTTATGTTCACTTAAATAAGTAAGTAAGCCGTTATAAAGAGCTCCGTCGCTGCCTGGTTTTATATTTAAAAAGGTATCGGCAAGTTCGGCTGTATCTGTTTTTCGCGGGTCGATAACCACTACTTTCATGTTTGGATTAAGCTTTTTTGCGCGCTCCATACGCTGGTAAAGCACCGGATGTGTCCACGCTGCATTTGAGCCAATTAAAATAAGTAGCTCCGTTTGCTCTAAATCGTCGTAGGTACATGGTACTACGTCCTCTCCAAACGCACGTTTATAACCGGCAACCGCCGATGACATACACAGCCTTGAGTTTGTATCTATATTGCCTGAGCCTATGTAGCCTTTCATTAATTTATTGGCAACGTAGTAATCTTCAGTAAGTAACTGCCCCGATACATAAAACGCAACCGACTCCGGTCCATGCTCTTTAATAATGGCGTTAAATTTCTTGGCAACGTAATCAGTTGCCGTATCCCAGCTGGCGGGTTCGTTATCAATAAGGGGCGATGTTAAGCGATTATCACTGCCGGTGGTGTCAAGCAAATGCGTGCCTTTAACACACAAGCGGCCAAAATTAGCGGGGTGCTCGCGCGTGCCTTCAAGTTTTGTTGGGGTATTATTTAATAATGAAATATCAACCCCACAGCCTACACCACAATAAGCGCAGGTGGTTTGTTTAAGCAAAGGTGTGTTTGAACATGTGTTTAATGTTTCCATACTGCTCTCTTATTATTTGCGTTAAGCGCTCTGTGATACTGGCTCATCTACTGGGGTTAGCGTGGCTATTTTATTATTAAGTGCACTGCTAATAACGCTTTGCACTAGTTTTTCACAGCCTCCACAACCAGTACTTGCTTTAGTGGCTTGCTGCACTTTATTTAAATCGCTACAACCTTGTATAACCGCTTGTTCAATAGTGTGTTTTGTCACTTTGTGGCACGCACAAATAATGGCATCACGTGGCAAATCATCAGCGTTTAGCTCGCCCGCGTCACCTGCAAGCGGCATTATTAATGACTCTGCGGGCACACTAAGCTCAATGCCATTTAAGTGATACTGCAATAAATTATCGTAATCACTGGTATCGCCAACCAGTACAGCACCTATGAGCTTATTCCCTTGCTCATTAGTGACTACTTTTTTGTAAATACCGCTTAGTTGATCTTCAAAGTAATAGCTAATTGCGCCTTCACTGCGTGCATGGGCATCACCAATTGAGCCTACTTCAACACCCATTAATTTAAGCTTGGTGCTCATATCGGCACCGCTAAATTCATCAGCACTATTTGAGGAATTGTTAGAGGTAGTGTGTAAAGCTTTGTTTGAAGACCACTGTTGTAAAACATGCCCCGCCGCTACTTTTGCCATCGCGTAGCCCGGTGCTACAAGGCCAAAAATAAAGTTATTCCAAAGGGCGCATTCGCCTATGGCGTATATGTTTTTATCACTCGTTTGGCAATGGTTGTTTATTACGATGCCGCCGCGCTCACCTATTTCTAAATTAAACTCACGAGCTAGGTTATCGTATGGGCGAATGCCGGCCGAGAATACAATCATGTCTGTTTCTAGGGTTTGCCCCCCTTTAAAGCACATTTTATAACGGCTGTTTTCACCTTCTATAATTTGCTCTGTCGCCACTGATGTATGCACTGTAACGCCCAGCTCGGTAATTTTATTTTTAAGCAATCGACCACCAGCACCATCTATTTGTACGCCCATAAGTTGTGGTGCAAATTCTATTACATGGGTTTGCAAGCCAAGCTGCTTTAACGCGTTGGCTGCTTCAAGCCCTAATAAACCGCCGCCAATTACTACGCCCACTTTGCTGGCATGTGCAGATTTTTTTATGGCGTGTAAATCGTTAATGGTTCTGTAAACTAGGCAATGCTCACGGTCTTTTCCTGGAATGGGTGGTACAAATGCAAATGAACCGGTAGCCAATATTAACTTGTCGTATTCAAATGTTTTGCCTTTTGCAGTAGTGACTGTTTTTGCATCGCGGTTTATATCAATCACTTTAGAATGAGTATGAAAGCACACTTGCCAATCTTGATAGGTTTTACTGCAGGTAAGCGCTAAATCATCTTCGGTTTTGCCTTTAAAAAAAGACGAAAGCTGTACGCGGTCATAAGCGAGTCGGTCTTCACCGCTGAGTACGGTAATCTCCATATTTTGAGTATCACCTTGTTGTGATACTAGCTGTTGTACAAAATGATGGCCAACCATTCCATTTCCGACAACTACAACACGCTGCTTGCTTGGCATTAAAATCACCTGTTTGATTTAAAATACACTTAACTTTAGATGGGTACTTTAAATGTATAATTTATTATGTGTTGGTTATAGCAATATGCAAGCCAGATATATAAACAATATATTTCAACAACTTAACTAATTTAATACAGTGAAAAAGAAGTGAAAGCACCACAAGCTGGCGCTATTGCACCAACTTGTAACGCTTTAAATTAAATAACGAGGGTTTAGGTTAAATACTTAAAATTTAGCGCTTACCCATACCCACAGTTTTTGGGTATCAACTTTGCCTGCAGCGCTATCGCCTGCTGAATAATCGGCATATTTTGCGCCTACGGCATAGGTTTTATTAATAGGCTTTACGTATTGTACGTTTAGCTCTGTGCCTAAATCATCAACGCCATTGGCGCTATCGTTGGCATCAAAGCTGTGATACGCCAACAGCCATTTACCGCCGTATGCTTTACCATTTAAACTTATATAAGTGTCATCAAGCCCTTGTGCTGGGGTTGCTAAAAACGTATCGGCCCAGCCATTAAATTTATGCATTGTGGCAAGCGGCGTGGCAAAACCATAATCGCCGTTATCAGAACCCAGTGACTCAATACCGGCTTTTAATGTAACGGTTTCAATGCCTAAACCGCCTAAATCTATCCCCCCTTCAAATGCATAGTAATCAGCGTCAAAATCACTCATGCTCGTTGATGCTGATTGCGTGGCGTACTGTGCTTTATAGTAAAATTTAATATCGCTGAGCGTTTTATTACCATTAAAAGAAACACCATAAGTATCTAAGCTGTCATTATCTATTGCGTCGTCACTTAATAAATAGCTGTATAAAACCATCATACCTAGGCTTGTTTTAAAGCTTGCATTGATAAGATGATCGGATGCATCAATATCTTTGCTATCGGCAAATATACGGTTGCGCTTACTTATGTAGCTATAGTGCAAGTTAATATCATTAAAGGTGTAATTTACTGTTGCAGCATCAAAGGTTTGCCTGTCTTGCCTAAAGCCAACGTGACCTACAAAACGCTGTCCATCAAGCGCTATTACTTGCCTACCTACTTTAATTGATAAAGCATCTTTTGCGTATTTAACAAAAGCCTGATCTACCTCTGTGGTTTCAGGGTCGGCTATTACTGAGTAATTTGTATTTTTACCCAGTGTATTGTTGTAATCGTCTACACCTAATAGGCTTCGGCTATCTTCGACCTCTAATAAAGCAGAAAAGCTATTCACTTCATCGGTTTTATGAGTAAGGCGTGTACGCAGCGTTAAGCTACTGGCATCTTTTAGTGCGTTATCTTGCTCTGCACTTTCATAACGCAGCCTAAAATTAAGGTCGGTTTGCGCTGCAACACTAATTGAAGGCGCAGCAATGCACCCTATCATTAAAATAATAGGTAAGTTATTTTTATAATTTAACATGTTGGTCTCTTAGTTTTTAATTATGAGCACGCACAATAAAATAATAAATAAACACAGCGAAATGCTCTTCCAGAGTAATACTGGATCGCGTTTCATTATTGAAATTTTGTTGGCTGAGCTCTGTAAATGTGGATTAGGTTTACTAATATCTGTTAAAAACTCAGAAAATGCGTGGTATCTGAGCTCTGGTTTTGGCGCAAGTGCTTTCATTAAAGCCTGATCTAACCAAAAGGGTATATCTGCTCGGTACTTGCGAATACTTATGTATTGCCAGTGGCTGTAATCAATAGGGGTATGACTTGCCGGTAATGTTTTATAAGGCAGCTTCGAGCACAATAACTCATAAGCAATCACCCCAAGTGAAAACATATCGCTTTTAAAATCGGCATGCAGCGAAATAAGTGTTTCAGGAGCCGTATAATCTATAGTCCCTTGCGGGCATTCATCGGCTATTTGCTTAACCGACTCATCCATAGCCGCAACACTTACAGTACCGTAATCAATTAACGTAACTTTACCGTGAGCATCTATCATCACGTTATCGAGCTTTAAATCACGATGTACCATATCTAATCGCTGAAATGCCCTTAGCGCATGCACTATTTGCTCTACAATACTGCGCACTTGCGCTATTTCTAAATAAGGGACGTCGTGCTTATAGTCACTGAGGGTTTGTCCGTCCATGTACTCGCAAATATGATATAAAAATCGGCTTTGCGATTGCGTATTTAAAACCTTCATTACATTAGGATGATTAATACGTTGCCCTACCCACCCTTCGCGTATAAACCCTTGAAGGTAGTGTATATCGTCTTCAAAATTAACCGAGGGTGCCTTTAATACAACGGGGGGTGCATCAGGTGCTTGTTGTACCAAATAAATGTGCGATCGGCTGCTTTCGTTGATTT
The DNA here is from genome assembly GCF_028599215.1 of Pseudoalteromonas sp. Angola-30. NCBI lineage: Bacteria > Pseudomonadati > Pseudomonadota > Gammaproteobacteria > Alteromonadales > Pseudoalteromonadaceae > Pseudoalteromonas > Pseudoalteromonas sp. Angola-30. Next base: position 181,010 of record NZ_JAQREI010000004.1, on the reverse strand, counting down.
TACGAATAACCGTATATCCATCAATTATTTGGCCAACCTCTAATGCGGGTGGTATTTTGCGCTGCGTTAACGATTGATAAAGCTCATCTAGATTTTGCTGTGCAATGCTATTTACCTTCACTAATAAACAACTCACATTATCATCACTGCCTTGTGCTATAGCGCGTGAGGTAATGGCACTTGCTGCCTGCTCTAAGTTGTTATGGGCGTTTATTTCGTTGGCAATTTCACTATAGGGCAATACATCATGCACACCATCGCAAGTCAGTATGTAAATATCACCGGCTTTTAGATCAACTTCGTAAACATCAATTTCTTGATGTGACTGCGCGCCTAAAGCACGAGTGAGCGTATCGTTTACTTTATGATCCCGCGTTATCGCTTCCATTTGATTATCGCGTAAACGCGTAATGCGAGTATCGCCTAAATGAAATATATACCCCGTAGCTGATTTTAATATAAGCGCCGTAAAGGTGGTCATCCAATCTGCTTGGCGTTGCCCTAAGTGGTTATAGTTGACTGATTGCGAATATAACCACTGATTTAAGCTAGCTAAAACCTTAGAAACCGATTTTTTGACCGCCCAGCTGTCGGGTGTATTTAAATACTCATTTATAAAATGAGTAACACTTAGCTGCGATGCTTGTTTGGCATTTTTAGCTGATGAACACCCATCTGCTAAGCACGCAATAGCGCCTTTTGTTTCTTGTTGTTCGTGCTCAGTATTTAAAGCAGCAAACGCATCTTGATTTTCATCTTTTATGCCCGCGGCACTGTGCCCACCAAAAGAAACATCTAGCGTATTATTACGAACTTGAGCGTGTTGGGTTTCATCAAACATGGTTAACGCTGCCTTAAGTCACTGAAATAAGTTCAACAGAGCCATCTTCGTTTACTTCTGTGATGTGCCCATCTGGCTCTTTCATGAAAAATAACGCCCCTAAACCTAACAATGCACTGGCAGCAATAATCATAAAGAAAGTTTGGTAATCCACTAATGAGAGCGCCGTTAAATACACCACCGCGCCAACGTTACCGTAAGCGCCTGTCATACCTGCAATTTGCCCTGTTAAGCGACGTTTAATAAGTGGCACAGCAGCAAAAACCGCTCCCTCACCAGCTTGCACAAAGAACGAACACGCCATGGCAGCAGCTACAGCAAGCCAAAGTGGCCAGCTAGCGTCAACTAAGCCCATAACAAAGTAGCCAACAGCTAACCCTGAGGTAAGAACAATAAGTGTTTTACGACGGCCCATTCTATCTGAGATCCAACCACCACCTGGGCGCGAGGCCAAATTCATAAACGCATAAGCAGAGGCGAGTAAACCTGCGTACACCATATCTAGGCCAAACACTTCCATAAAAAATAATGGCAGCATAGATACAACGGCCAGCTCTGAGCCAAAGGTGGTAAAATATAAAATATTAAGTACAGCTACTTGTTTAAATTCGTAGCGGTGTGATTCTGGCACGGGTTGTTTAAATATATGTCCGTTTATATCAAAGGTTTTATATACCTCGTAGGCGTATAACAGCACTAAAAATGCATAAACGGCTAAAACAAAATTGGCAGAAATTAAATTAGCGCCTGTAGGAGACAACTTCCAAGTAAGTAAAGCCAGTGCGCCATACATAGGTAATTTCATAATAAGCAATAATACAAAGTCACCTTTACTGGTTACTTCCATTGCGCCTACTTTTTTAGGCTTAAAGTACGTCCCCCCTTTTGGTGTATCGGTTACGTTTATGTACCAAATAACACCAAAAATAACGCTAAGTACGCCCGTTAAACCAACGGCATAACGCCAGCCATCGTCGCCGCCAAACATAAGCGCTAATACAGGTAGTAACATGGCAGCGGCAGCCGAGCCAAAATTACCCCAGCCTCCATAAATACCTTCTGCCGTACCAAGCTCATTAGCCGGGAACCACTCGCTCACCATACGAATGCCCACTACAAAGCCTGCTCCAATAAAGCCTAGTGCAAAACGCGCGATAGCGGCTTGCTCAAATGTGGTGGCCATAGCAAACATAAAACACGGTATGCTACATAAAATAAGTAAAGCGGCATAAACAATACGCGGGCCAAATTTATCTGTCAGCATGCCAACAACAACACGCGCGGGAATGGTTAAGGCCACATTTAAAATGAGCAGCGTTTTTACCTGTGCCATAGTTATACCTAGCGAGCCCGCTATTGCCCCTAATAATGGAGCATGGTTAAACCATACAAAAAAAGAGATAAAAAACACCATCCAGCTTAAATGTAGTATTTTCATTTTTCCGCTAAACGATATGAGATTAAACCCAGAACTCGGTTGCATGTTTTTTTCCTTGTAACGATTATTATTTTAAGCAGTGAGTACGACTTTGGTAGTAATAACACTGCGACGATTGTTAAATTAACGTTAACCGCCTTCAGCAATTACTAAGCCAACAATTAATAGGTAGGTTTTTCAGTTACTTATATTTTTGGGAATTAATATTTATTTCGCTTTGCACTATTTAAGCAGCTTTGTTGGGCGTAAACAGTGCAAAGAATTTTTAAGCTTTACTTGCTCTAGGTTTTAACTAATTGGTATTGTTAAAAAAAATTATGAGAACTCTTTAATGCAAAAACCCCCTTTAACGTATCAGCAGCAATTACGCTATTCTCGCCATATTATGCTTCCTCAGCTTGATATAGATGGACAAGAAAAAATTTGGCAAAGTCATGCTCTTATTGTGGGGTTAGGTGGATTAGGCTGCCCAGTTGCGCAGTACTTAGCAGCATCGGGCGTAGGTACGTTAACGCTTGTAGATAACGATGTGATTGATGCAACTAACTTGCAAAGGCAGGTGCTCTATAAACAAAGTGATGTTGGGTGCTTTAAAACCCACAGTGCAAAAAAACAGTTAACTCAGTTAAATAATGAAATAGAGATCCATACTATTGATGAATTTTTAAATGAAAATTCGCACCTTGAACAATTACTTAGCAAAGTAGATGTAGTTATTGACTGCACTGATAACTTAGCAACACGTAATCTGCTCAACAGCGCCTGCTATAACACCCGTACGCCCTTGGTTTCTGGCTCTGCCATAAGGTTAGAGGGACAAGTAGCTTGCTTTACAATGGCGCCTAATAGCCATTGCTACGGGTGTGTGTCACAGCTTTTTGGCGAACAAACTCAAAGCTGTTCAGAGTCAGGCGTGCTCTCTCCTATTGTGGGGCTTATTGGTAGTATTCAAGCGACTGAAGCACTTAAAATTATTGCAGGACTGCCTAGTAAACTTACCGAGCAGCTATTACTTGTAGATGGTTTGAGTATGGAGTTTAACCGTTTTAACATTGTTAAAAATAAGCACTGCCCTGTTTGCAGTGCTTAATTTAGTACATGGTAAATACATGACTGCTTTTTAGAGCCTAATTTAGCGTTTCTAGGTTATTTATTGTTAAATAAATCTGCTCGCCTAGGCTTACAGCACTTTGCTGCCATTGCCTTTTAGACACCGTGCAATACAGTAATTGCGTATCTACGTTAACAGTTAGCAGCCATTGCTCATCAAGCTGCTGGGCATTTTCAAGCATACCTTTTAGCACGTTTGCACTGCTCTCGTTAATTGGTTTTACTTTATTGTAGGTTATTTGGCTGCTTTCTATAATTAACTTATGGTTTTGTTTTACCAGCGAAGGCACTGCATATAAATGCTGTTGGCTATTACTAAGAGTAAGCTGGTAAAGACCAAAAGCCTCATTAAATTCAGGCTTACTATAACTAAGTATACTAAGTGGCGTTTGGCTCTTATTTGTATAAATACTTTGCACCACTTCTTGTGTTGCACCGCACTGGAGCACGTTGCCTTTCGCTATATGAAGTAATGTATCGCTGCAATAAAGTAGCTCTTTTAAAGAGTGGCTAACAATAATAAATTTAATACCATGGGATTTATTAAGTTGTTGAACAGCCCCCAACATAGTAAAACGCGTTGACCAATCTAAGGCGCTAAATGGCTCATCAAGTAAAACAACAGATTGCCCACTTAGTAGTGTTCTTGCAAAAATTACGCGCTGGCTCTCCCCGCCCGAAAGCCCCGACACATCACGATTTAGTAATGGGTTTAGTGCTAATAAATCAATTACCTGATCAGGCGTTAGGTTGTTACTTTTATTTTTACAATGCTTGTGAGTAAACAGTAAATTACCCATCACATTTAAATGTGGAAATAACGGGCACGACTGCAGCTGTAAAGTAAGTAGGCGTTTATCGGGCTTTAAATGGGTAATATTATGATTATTTATACACACATTTTGCGCCGTAGTAAGCCCTGCTATCGCCTGTAATAAGCTAGATTTGCCCGAGCCCGAAGGGCCAAACACCCCTAAAATATCAAATTGATTTATAGCTAAATCAACATGTAATTCAAAATCCTCCAAACGTTGATGGCATTGTATTTTAAGCACGATTAGCAGCTCCGTTTATCACGGTTTTATTAAATTTAAACAACAACACTAAACACGCAAACGAGATTGCTAGCAATACCAACGACAATTGATGCGCAGCCCCATAATTAAGCGACTCTACATGGTCGTACAACGCAATAGACACCACTTGGGTTTCGCCTTGTATATTGCCACCAATCATTAGCACTAAACCAAATTCTCCCAATGTATGGGCAAAGCCCAGTGCAAAGGCACTGCCTATGCTTGGCTTTAATAGCGGTAACGTTAAATACATAAAACGTTTAAATGGACTTATTCCTAAGGCAATAGCAGCTTGATTATAAGTAGTATTTATTTGTTTAAAGCCCGCCAGTAACGGCTGCATCACAAAAGGGAGAGAGTAAAATAACGAGCCAATAACCACCCCTTGAAAACTAAACGCGAGCTGTGTACCCGTTAGCCAAAACCAAAACTGGCCAAATGCATGAGTAGGTGAAAACAATACCAATAAATAAAAGCCCATTAGCGTAGGCGGCAGCACCAAAGGCATTGCTATAAGTGCTTCTAATATAGGCTTTAACTTACCTTTATAACTGGCTAGCTGCCATGCAAGCGGAATGCATATAATCAACAAAATAGCAGCCGTTATAAAGGCAAGTTTAATTGTAAGCCACAGCGCTGTTACATCACTTGCTAACATCACTTTCCTTTGCTTTATAACCAAGCTCTAATAATGTTTTTGCGGTTGAGGGGTCATTTAAAAAAGCCATAAACTTTTTAGCTGTCGTTAAATGCTTAGTCGCGCTTATGATAACGCCTTGCTGCGTTATTTCAGGGTGTTTTTCAGGTTCGATAAGCGTGTAATTTAAATATTTTTTATTTTTAGTTTTGCGATACGCCGACTTTAACGTAGATAGCGCGACCAAGCCTTTAGCGGCATTGCCTGTTTCTACAAATTGAAACGCATGGGTAATATTATTTGCATACACAAATTCATACGGTGTTTTTATATAGTTTTTAGCATAATGCGCCGATGATTGCCCATATGGCGAAAACCGCGGATTAGCAATGGCTAATTTATTATTAATAACTGAGCTGCTTGGCTGCCACAGGGCTAATAAACCTATCGCATAGGTGGTTAAGCTATTTTTGAGTGCAAAGCCGTCTTTGATCAGTGCGTGTGGGCGTGCAGCGTCGGCTGATAAAAATATATCGTACGGTGCACCGTGCATAATTTGAGAGTGTAATACGCCGCTAGAAGCAGCTGATATTTTAATATTAATATTTTTCAGGGCTGGGTTAGTTACCAGCGTTTGCAGCACAGGTTTAAAATTGCTCGCAACGGCTATATGCAGCGTTTCTTTTGCGTTAAGAGGATTGCTAAATACCACTAACAGTAATAACAAATAACCACACCATGTATTGTAAAGCTTTAACATTATAAGTATTGTTTTAAAAATCAGACACATTATAAAAAACAATATATATGAACGATGTATGCAATGCACCTGGTTTATTACCAGTAGAAACCGCAATTAGTAACATGCTAAGCGCTATTAACTTTAATAAAGCCGCAGAAACCATTTCAATAATGCACAGTGTTGGCCGTGTTTTAGCAAGCGATATTAAATCCAATATAAATGTGCCTGCTCACGATAATTCGGCAATGGATGGCTATGCACTTTGCCTAAGCGAAGGGTTAACAACTTATCAGCAAGTAGGCAGTGTATTTGCTGGGCAAACCTTTAAAAACACCTTAACACCTGGGCAATGCGTTAGAATTATGACCGGCGCTGCCCTGCCCCCTGGCGCTAATGCGGTAGTTATGCAAGAAAACGCCAGCGTAGATAATGATAAAATATCGTTTACAGGTCATATTGAGCTCAAAAATAATGTGCGCTTTGCAGGTGAAGACATTGCAAAAAATAGTGTTGTTTTTAAAGCAGGCAGAAAACTAAAAGCAGTCGATGTAGGCTTACTTGCCTCTATTGGTATTAACCAAGTAAGTGTATATGAGACACTAAAGGTCGCGGTTTTTTCTACAGGGGATGAACTTATAGAGCCTGGCAATTCACTTCCAGCAGGTGCTATTTATGAAAGTAATCGCGCTGTTATATTAAGCGAGCTTAATGATAACAATATAGAAGTGATTGATTTGGGGATAATTGCCGATGATAAAACGCTCATTAAAAATACGTTTTTAAAAGCAAACGAGCAAGCCGATGCCGTAATAAGCTCTGGTGGTGTATCAGTCGGCGAAGCCGATTTTACTAAAGAAGTATTAAATGAAATTGGCGATATCCATTTTTGGAAAATTGCCATGAAGCCGGGCAAACCCTTTGCTTTTGGTAAATTACCTAACAGCTACTTTTTTGGTTTACCAGGTAACCCCGTATCGGCAGCCGTTACGCTTGAGCGACTTGTAAAGCCAGCCCTTACAAAGCTTTCAGGAAATGAACATACTGCTAAGTTACGTTTAAAAGCAACCACCACAGCGCTGATTAAAAAGCGCCCCGGCCGTACCGACTTTCAACGCGGTATTGCCAGTACCGACGAAAACAATAACCTACTGGTAACGCCTATAAATAAGCAAGGTTCAGGGGTACTCTCATCGCTTAGCCACGCTAACTGCCTTATTGTGGTGCCCGCCGAAAGTGGCAATATTGCAAAAGACGAAACCGTAGAAATAGAGCTACTATAACTTATGCCAATTTGCTTAGTTAGGTAGTATATAAGCACGAGTAATAAAAAAGCCCAGCAAGTATGTTCAACTTGCTGGGCTTAAGTTTAGGTTTAAACCGCTATTAAAATAACGACTCAAAATCACCATTAGGAAATAATACCCCAGGAATACCACGTACTGCGGTTACATCCGCAATTTTTGTATCGCCTAAATACAAGCCACCGCTGTAGTTGCTGCCAGCTTGTTTTACATCAAGCCAGCGACCGTTTTCACCTTTTGCGGTTAAACTAATATTGCTATTTACTTCTCTAATGCGTAAATCTAAAGCTTTTTGCTTTACGCTAATAAATACATCACTACTGGTAAGCTGCGATAAATCAATAACATCACCTACATACGCTAAGCTAAAGTCACTCGCACCACCTAATGGCAGAGCCAGTTCTAGGCCAAACATTAAATCATCGTTTTCCTCACCCGTCAGTGGCGAAGCTTCTAATGCTGTAATATGAAAAGGCGTAGTTTGAATATCACTTTGATATTGGCCAGCAAAATCAAAGGCAGATAAAGACGTAACTTCCTGTGCAAACGCAGTAACAAATCGATTTAGATCTAATGATATCTCACCAGTAAGCTCGCCTGATTGCTTAGCAATAACTACATCAGTGGTAATATTAGCAATGCCTGTTTGTGCATCGGGTAATAATTCACTTTGCTCACTTACCCCATCAAATTCCACCAGCAATTCACTTACATCAACATCTAAGCGCGTATCGCCATTAATAACAGAAGCGCTCATTACCCCTTCTATTTTATCACCAAGTACACCGCTTATTCTAAATGTGGGGATAGACATGTCTATATTTACTGGCAAGCCATCATAGGTACCGGTAATTAGCCATTCGTAGGGTGAGGTTGAATAGCTAATATCAAGATTACGTAACGTGTACTGCCCTTCGCTCGCAGATACTTCTGCAAGTGGAGAGTAATTTATGAGTACCTCATTAATCACCTCAGCAAGCACAGTAATAGTTTGCTGCGTATCATCATCAAGTGCGCTTTCTAGTTGTTCAAGCTTCGCGTCTAAATCATCAGCGTAGGTTGTGTCCTGTAAACGAATAACACCTAGCGCATCTCTTATATTTTCGAGTAATTCGCGTGACTCTAGTGCTTGCTCAGTTTCAACTTTTTGTTGCCAATTGGTATAACTAGCCACACTCGCAATAGTTTGCTTAACCTCCCCGGCTACACTTTGAATTAAACCATTACCTTGTTCACTGTAAAGGTTATCTGCGATGTATTGATCAGCTAAACTGCTGTAAGTTTGCCAAGCACTTGTATCATCCTGCTGGGTGATAAAATCATCAAATGCAGTGGCTAAATCAAATCCTTCAACAGACACACCAGCGACGATAGCGCTATACGTAAATGCATTAGCAACGATTTCTGCCTCTAGTGTATTACTCAAGCTACTATGTGTAAGCTGATAAAAAGGACTCGCAGATAAACTTGCAAGGGTCGCGTCAACATTTGCATTCGTAATTGCGGTGCTCAATGGCGAGAAAAACACCTCATTAACGCCTGGCGCAACATAGGCACGGGCGGCATAGTTTAAATTAACGCCAGTTATCTCTTCAAAATCAATTAAACGGTTTTCGTTTATATCGTTTACGTCGCCGCGAAGCGTTCTGCCACAGCCTGTAAAGCGTGGACACGGCAAGGCGCTATCGTCAGGTATAAATTCAAATGTATAAAAATTAAGAGGCGATACACTCACGCTGGCGGTATTTATGTTTTCGACCGCGACAGACTCAACCACATTGCCTTGGCTGTCTAATTGATTAAGCGTACCTTTGGCTGATTGCCACTGAGGTACATAAAAGTTTACGGTAGAGGTAGATGCTACGCTTATTTCAACCGCTTGGTCACTACTGTCATTTGAAGAGCCACCGCAGCCACTAAGCGCTAGAGCAACTGACAAAGGTAAAAGTTTTTTTAACATCTTCATTCCTTAAAACTTAATGTTCATGTACCAATTTACATTCGCATAATAAGCTTTATCTAAATCTAAGCTGTCGGTTTGTAAATTAAGACCAAAGTACTCGTTTTCAATACCGACTAAAAACGCCTCACTTTTTGTTTCATAACCAGCTTGTACCTTCCAATGATCCCAAAAATGAATACGCCCTTTTAGCTGACTAAATGTATCTTCGTCGTACTGCTTGATTGTAAGCGCCGTTGAATACCGGCGGTTGATTCGATAATCGGCAAAGGCGGTAATACGCATTTCCATATCAAGTGTGTGTGACTGGGTATTACCAAAAGCAGATGTTTGAAGAGAAACAGTCGGCGTAGAGGTAACATTACCACTCTCATCTTCACTGAAAGGGATTTCTGTTGTTTGCCCTTTTACCGCGCCGGTATCATCAAAGTCAGTTTTATAAAGCAGATCTTTTACACTTAGCCCTACTTTTAAATCGTCATTTACTTGCCAATCAGCAAAAATATCTAAGCTATAGCCTAGGCCTTCAGGGTTTTGCGAGGGAGTAAATTTTTTAAATAAAATATCTTTCGAAAAATTATAATCAGCAGTAATGCTGCCTTCTACATCGTCACTAAACACTCGCCCATCTACAGAGGCATCTTGAAAATGTGTACTGGCAAAAACAGACACTTTTGGTGTAATAGTTAGCGCGTTTTTATCTAAAAATTTAAAATCGTATGAAACAAACACCCCATTAGAGGTCACTTGCTTAGCATTTAGCTGATACGTGTAAAAACGTTCTTCAAAGGGTAAATCGTTTTTTTCTAAATAAGTATAAAGTGCAGTATCGGGATCAAAATTAAGTACGTAGTCATAACGGCTCTGCAAACCAACTTTAAAATTGTTGTAACCCACGCCAATCTCAAAAATATTATAAGTAAATGCACTGTCGCCAGACTTAATAGGCTCGTCAAAATCATCTACAAATGCTTGTACTGGCTGTGCCTCAGTGTAAATTTCGGCGTCAAAGTGAGTGAATATTTGAAATTGATTATTTGCAGAAGCTAGAGGTGAAAGTATTGCAGTTGAAAATCCTAACAAGAGAATTTTTTTTTTCATAATTTAATCGCTTTCTATAAAAAAAGGGAAAAGCACACAGCTTTTCCCTTTTATAGTTTAAGTATTAGTTAGATGAGTCAATTAAAGTCACATCTGTGTAATCAATTACTTCATCATCAATGTAAGTAATTGAAACACCATTTGTTACCTTAGTTGCTGTACCAAAGGTCATCATCATGCCATCGTACATAGCTTTAACATCGCCCATGTAACCAGCTGATTCAGTACCCGACATAGACAGCGTGTAACCCATTGCAGCGTCGCCATTTACTTTAATTTCAAGCATGGTCATGTCTTCATCACCACTGCTATCCACTTCAGACATAACGCTAAAGTCTAAGTCGCCAGACATACCTGCTAGTTCTAGCATAGCCATGTCTGTCTCTTCCATGCCGCTTAAGTTAAGTGTCCCCATAAAGTCTGAGTCACCGTCCATAATTTCAACACGGTTCCACGCTTGCGTCATCGTAAGCTCAGCGTCATCAACGGTATCTGCACTCACATCACCGTCAAACGTAAATACTAAACACGAATCAATTTGCGTAGAGTCAGTAATTGTACCATCAGCAAATGCTTGACACTCTTCAAGTGCATCTGCGGCTACATCACCTGTAACAAGCTCAACAGTTGCATCGGTTTCGGTATTTAGCATACCGCCCCAAGCAACAACCAATTGGTTATCTTGATACGCTGCAGACGCTGTGATCATGCTATCTGTAGTCGAGTTTGTAAGCATTAGCGTTAAATCGTCTAAGCTGTAGTCGTATTCCCATTCAGTATGCGTTGTTGAAGTACCTTCACCAGAGTTACCCATATCGGCAAGCTCTTCAAATACATCAAATAACACTTCAGCTGTGTCGTAAAGTGCATCTCCACCGGTACTTGTTAATACTGTCATTGTAGAAAGAGATTCTGATGTTTCTTTAACAGATGCCGTTGCAACCGCCAGCTCTGCTTCTGCTTGAAGGCTAAGCGCAGTTACAAGTTGCTCGTTTGCAAGTTCAGCCTGAGTTTCAGCAGCTTCGGCCATCATTTCTGCACTTTCAACTAAATCTGCAGCTTCAGCCATATCAGCTTCAGTTACTGCTACAGCTTCATATTCAGTTGCTGCTTCTAGTGCTTGTTCAATCGCAAGCTCTAGTGCATCTACAGCAGCAGAAAAATCTGACGCCGCAATTACCGCAGCATCAACTAATTCAACAGTTGCTTGTGCATCGTCACCCGAGTCAACAGCAGCTTGCGCATCAGCAAGTGCACTTGTTGAAGCGGCTTCTGCTGTATCAGCAGCGGCTTTCTTTTCATCTGCAACATCTGCAGTATTCAAAGCAATTTCTTTAGCGGCTTCTACTTCAATCTCATACTCAGTAATAGCGGCTTCTGCATCAAGTACTAACTGCGCAAGTGCTAAATCGTATGTGCTTACGTTTTCTACTTCTTCTAAAGCAGCGTCTTTTAAATCAATTGCAGTATCTAGTATGCCTTGGTAGTCAGAGCTTTGAGCTACTAATAAAGTCGCAGTGCTAACATAGCCTTGTGCTTGCACATAAACCTTATTTGTTGCCGTTGATAAATCCGCTGCTTCAGCTTCATTTTCAAGTGCAGCTACAGCCGCAACAAATTCAATTGCAGTAGCTGCGTCAGTTACGGCATCACCCATTTCTTCAACATCAGCAAGCATTTCTTCAGCAGTATCTATAGATGTTTGAAGAGCAGAAAGTTCAGTAGAAGATGCATCAATTTGCGCTGATAACGCAACTGCTAAATCTGCAAAAAAGTCATCGCCTGCAACACACTCATCGCCAGTACAACCCAGCTCTTCTAGAGCTTCTTGCACAGTACCTGCAAGTTCTGCCAGCTCTGCATCGGTTGCTGCGCCATTTTTAACTGCGTTGTCTTTTGCTTCTTTTGCTTTAGCAGCAATACCAGCAGAGTTTTCTGCAAATGCATTAATCTCAGCAGCTGATGCATTAGGGTTATTTGCTAAGTAGGCTGCTTCTAATGCCGCTTTAATTGCATCTTCATCACCCGTTGCAATAGCTACAAACACGCTTGCAGTACTAGAAACGGCTGTTTGTAAGGTTGCTGCAATATCAGTTGTACTTAATGTACCTGCTGCAATACCAGCTTTAATGCTCGCTATAGTATCAGAAATCGATGGTAAACCTTGAACCGAAGACGACAGCTGCGCAATCATCAACACGCCTTGTGAAAGGCTTTCTTCACCGTCTACATCACTTAAATCTACTGCACCACCGTTTGATAAGTCACCAATAAGCGCTGACAATAATACCGCTGCATCTGGTCCAAAAACTTGGATCACTGTATTTAAGCTTGTTGATGCAATAGCATCAGCGTCAACTTCACCTTCGGCTTCAAGTAGAGCTTGAGCAACCAGCGTAGTTAAAAAGGTTACATTCGCTTTAAACGAACGTGCTACGTTTGCATCGCCTGCTGCGCCGCTCGTATCAGATGAGTCGGCTTCTGCTGCAGCTACATATTTAACAACAGAAAGCTCTAAGTCGGCTTTGTACCATTCACCAAACTCAATGTTAGTATCGCCATCATTTACATCATCTGCTTCTGGCGCATCATCGTAAGTTCCACAACCAACGTAAGCATCACAACGTAAGAAGCTATCATCGCCTTCTTCAGCAGTAGTCACTGTAATATATACAGGGCCTGTAAAGTCATCTTCAAGGTAAATGCTGTAGCTACCATTATCGCCGGTTACTAGCGCATCTGGGTTACCTGCTATTTTGCTAGCTTCTACTGCAGCATCTGCCGCATCTTGAGAAGTTGCTTCGCCGGTAAACGTTTCAGCTTCTGCTGATGCTTCTAATCTAAATGCAACTGGAACACTTTGCCCTGTTCCATCAAGTGTCATCACGCTAACAACGGCACCTTTCATTGCACCTTTAACAGCTTTACCTGTTATTTCTACGTTAAATTGAGCGTCATCAGATGAAGTAACAGATTCAACTGGAGGAACGTAAGTGTTTCTGTCGTTGTCTGAACCACAACCCGCTAAACCTAGTGTAAGTGCAACAGATGCTGCAATTGGGGTAATTTTAGTCATACGCTGTGCCATTTATTTCTCCTTGATAGCCTGCAATGAGTATCAGAAAATTATTTTATTAAATATACGTGTGAAAGTTTACAAAAAAACATAAACAGACACACAATAACAACCTTTGTTACTTATTGATTAAAGTAACATTAAGCAATGAGTTTTTGCTACATTTTTATACTTTTTAAGTACAATTTTTTACCTAAATTTAAACGACGCTTCTTCATAGGCTTTACTATTTTTCAATAACATATGTTAAAACCATTAAGAAGCATCGCTCTGGCGTACCATATATCCACTATATTAAGTGAATATTACATTTAATTTAGTTTGTTAATAATATTCTTCAAGTAAATGCGTCAGATACGTTAAAAAAAAACCATCTAAGTGCTGATATAATGAAAAAGAATTAGTTTTGTAGGCTTTTTGGAAGGGGAATTCTTAAACACAATGTTTACTTTGTTTAGTTTTAAAACTAAACATTTTAAGAGTCAATAACACTAGGGGTAGCGTTAATGACTCAATATAAAACGTTAAAATCAGCTTACTGCAAAGCCCTAACTACGCCCTCCATAAGCACACGAGCACTGCGGCTCATACTTGCTTTTGTTACTTGCCAATCTCCAGCTATTTTTTTAGCTTCTGCGCCTACTTTTAGCGTGCCAGAGGGGTGGCCAAAGTTAACTTCGTTTAATGTCCCGCCACCTGCGGCCACATTAACAAGCGTACCTTCAATAGCGGCGGCTGCGCCAATAGCGACTGCAGCTGTGCCCATCATAGCGTGATGAAGCTTGCCCATAGACATAGCACGTACTAATAAATCAATTGTTGTAGCTTCAATAAACTTACCACTTGACGCGTTATAATCTAATGGCGCTGCCACAAAGGCTACTTTAGGTGTATGTTGGCGTGTTTGCGCCTCGTTAATATTAGCTATTAACCCCATTTTGACTGCGCCATAGGCACGAATAGTTTCAAGCTTTTTAAGTGCGTCAGTATCGTTATTAATATCGCTTTGCAGCTCAGTGCCACTATAGCCAATATCCGCGGCATTAATAAATACAGTAGGAATACCCGCGTTTATCATAGTGGCTTTTAGAGTACCAACACCTGGTACTTCTAAGTCATCTACTACATTGCCTGTTGGGAATAACGCCCCTTCACCATCGGCGGGGTTTAAAAACTCTAGCTTTACCTCAGCAGCAGCAAAGGTCACGCCATCAAGTTCAAAATCGCCAGTTTCTTGTACTTCGCCATTGGTGATAGGCACATGAACTAAAATGCTTTTTTTAATATTGGCCTGCCATACACGCACCACGGCTACACCGTTATAGGGGACTTTGCTTTTATCAACTAAGCCGTTCGTTATAGCAAACGCACCTACTGCGCTGGTTAAATTACCGCAATTGCCGCTCCAATCTATAAAAGGTTTATCTATTGCCACTTGGCCAAATAAATAATCCACATCGTGGTTAGGTTGCTCGCTTTTACTTAAAATAACCGTTTTACTAGTACTTGATGTTGCACCGCCCATTCCATCGGTTTGTTTGCCATATGGGTCGGGGCTACCAATTATGCGTAACAGTAAATTGTCGCGTGCCTCACCTGCCACTTGGGCAGGTTTGGGTAAGTCGGTTAACTTAAAAAATACACCTTTACTGGTGCCGCCGCGCATATAAGTTGCTGGCACTTTAATTTGTGGTTTAAACATAATGTACGCCCCTTATGCTGATTGCGTAGCTTCTAAAAAGTCTTGCGCAAAGCGCTGTAATACACCACCAGCGGCATAAATAGAAAGTTCTTCTTGGGTATCCAATCTGCATTTCATAGGTACTGTTAGAACCTCACCGTTTTTACGTGTAATCACTAAATCAAGCGCTTCACCTGGTGTTGGCTCACCTTTTACATCAAAGCTTTCGCTGCCATCAATGTTAAGCGTTTTACGGGTAGTGCCCGGTTTAAATTCAAGCGGTAAAACACCCATACCAATTAAGTTAGTACGGTGAATACGCTCAAAGCCCTCTGCAGCTATAACCTCAACGCCTGCAAGCCTTACCCCTTTTGCAGCCCAATCACGCGATGAGCCTTGACCATAATCGGCGCCGGCTACAATAATAAGAGGTTGTTTACGCTGCATATAAGCTTCGATTGCTTCCCACATACGTGTGTTAGTACCTTGTGGCTCTAATCGTGCGTATGAACCTTGTTTAACTTCGCCGTTTTCATCACGCACCATTTCGTTTAACAATTTAGGGTTTGCAAATGTAGCGCGCTGCGCTGTTAAGTGATCGCCTCGGTGCGTTGCGTACGAGTTAAAATCCTCTTCAGGAACATTCATTTTAGTTAAGTATTCACCTGCGGCACTGCTTGCCATAATAGCGTTTGAAGGCGATAAATGATCCGTTGTAATGTTATCGCCAAGTACAGCAAGTGCGCGCATGCCGGTCATGGTTCGCTCACCTGCAAGGGCACCTTCCCAGTATGGCGGGCGGCGAATATAGGTACTTTGCTCGCGCCAATTGTATAGCGGGTCGTTGTCTTCACCGTAATCTACGGTTAAATCGAACATAGGTTCGTACACTTTTTTAAATTGCTCTGGCTTTACACTTTGTTTGATTACTTCATCTATTTCTTCATCGCTTGGCCATAAATCTTTTAGCGTTATGTCGTTACCATTTTGATCTTTCCCTAGTACACCTTTTTCAATATCAAAACGAATAGTACCGGCAATAGCGTAAGCCACCACTAATGGCGGTGACGCTAAAAAGGCTTGCTTAGCATACGGATGTATACGCCCATCAAAGTTACGGTTGCCCGAAAGTACCGCTGTTGCGTATAAGTCGCGATCTATCACTTCTTGTTGAATTACAGGGTCAAGCGCGCCACTCATGCCGTTACAGGTAGTACAAGCAAAACCAACAATACCAAAGCCAAGTTTTTCAAGTTCAGGGAGTAATTTTGCTTCTTCTAGGTATGATTGCACCGCTTTTGAACCCGGTGCTAATGACGTTTTAACCCAGGGTTTACGCATTAAACCTTTGGCATTTGCATTACGCGCAAGTAAGCCGGCAGCAATTACGTTGCGCGGATTACTGGTGTTAGTACAACTGGTAATAGCAGCAATAATACAGGCGCCATCTGGCATTAAGCCTTCTTCGTTTTCAACAACACCAGATATACCTTCTTTGGCTAAATCGCTGGTGGATACACGACGGTGTGGGTTTGAAGGCCCAGCAATATTGCGTCCAACGCTTGATAAATCAAATTTAAGCACCCGCTCATATTTTGCGGTTTTTAAACTATCGCTCCAAAGGCCTGCCGTTTTAGCGTAGTTTTCTACAAGCGCTATTTGCTCTTCATCACGCCCTGTTAAACGCAAATAATCGATTGTTTTATCATCTATATAAAACATTGCAGCAGTGGCACCAAATTCTGGTGTCATGTTTGAAATCGTTGCTCTGTCGCCAAGGGTTAGTGCATCAGCGCCTTCGCCGTAAAATTCTAAATAGGTCGATACGACACGCTGAGCGCGTAAAAATTCGGTAATAGCCAGCACTATATCGGTTGCGGTAATCCCAGGCTGGCGAGTGCCTGTAAGCTCAACTCCTACTATATCAGGCAAGCGCATGTAAGAGGCGCGGCCAAGCATTACGCTTTCGGCTTCAAGCCCACCAACACCTACAGCAATTACGCCAAGTGCATCCACATGCGGGGTGTGGCTGTCGGTACCTACTAAGGTATCGGGGAATGCAATGCCATCGCGGTTTTGAATAACAGGCGACATTTTTTCAAGGTTAATTTGATGCATAATGCCGTTACCAGGCGGAATAACATCAATATTTTTAAAGGCGGTTTTAGTCCAGTTTATAAAATGAAAACGGTCGTCGTTGCGTCTATCTTCTATTGCACGGTTTTTTTCAAACGCTTCAGGGTCAAAGCCTGCATGCTCAACCGCTAATGAGTGATCAACAATTAGCTGTGTAGGCACAACCGGGTTTACTTTTGCTGGATCACCACCTTTTGCGGCAATGGCGTCGCGCAGGCCTGCTAAATCAACTAAAGCAGTTTGGCCTAAAATATCGTGGCACACTACGCGCGCCGGATACCACGGAAAGTCTAAATCTTGCTTACGCTCAATAAGCTGATTAAGCGCATCGGTTAGCATATCAGGCTCACAGCGGCGCACTAAGTTTTCGGCAAGTACGCGTGATGTGTAAGGCAATGTGGCATAAGCACCAGGCTTTATTGCATCAACGGCTTCTTGCGAATCGTAGTAATCCACATTTGAGCCGGGCAATGGTTTTCGGTATTGGGTGTTATTAATTATGGTCATAATATCTGTTCGCTAATAGGTGACGGGAAATAAAAGGCAAGAGGTGAGCGTATTGCTCACCCTATACCAATCCGCTTAATTAAGTATTGTTACGGATTGGTATTATGTGTAACTAATTAGCCTCTTGATTCAATTGGCGTGTAGCTACGTGCCTCTGGCCCTGTGTAATCTGCACTTGGGCGAATAATACGGTTATTAGCGCGCTGCTCTTTAACATGTGCCGTCCAGCCGGTAACACGGCTCATTACAAATATTGGCGTAAATAACTTAGTTGGGATCCCCATAAAGTGATACGCCGATGCATGGAAAAAATCGGCATTACAAAACAGTTTTTTCTCGCGCCACATAACTTCTTCACACCTAACCGACACAGTGTAAAGCACATCATCGCCCACCTCTTTAGCTAGTTTTTCAGAGAACTTTTTAATAATAACGTTACGTGGGTCTGACTCACGGTAAATAGCGTGGCCAAAGCCCATTATTTTATCTTTGCGCTCTAGCATACCCATAATTTCTTGCTCGGCGTGCTCTGCACTTGTAAAGCCTTGAATCATATCCATAGCAGCTTCGTTTGCACCACCATGCAGTGGCCCACGTAGCGTACCAATAGCGCCCGTTACACAAGAATGAATATCAGAAAGCGTTGATGCACATACACGCCCCGTAAACGTAGAGGCATTAAATTCATGCTCTGCGTATAAAATTAGCGACACATTCATTACTTGCGCAAAAAGCTCGCTGGGTGCTTTGTCGTGTAATAGGGTTAAAAAATGCGCGCCCACTGAGTCGTCATCAGTTTGTGTTTCAATACGCACGCCATCGTGAGTAAAGCGATACCAGTAACAAATAATACTTGGGAACACTGCAACCATACGGTCAATCGCATCGTTTGCTTGGCTAAAATCAAGTTCCATTTCTAGGTTACCCAGCATAGAGCAACCGGTACGCATAACATCCATTGGATGCGCGTCTTTAGGAATATTTTCAAGCACGGTTTTTAGTGCATCTGGCAGGCCGCGTAAGCTTTTTAATTTAGCTTTATACTCGGCTAGTTCATTGGCTGTTGGTAGCTCGCCGCGTGAAAGTAAAAAAGACACTTCTTCAAACTGTGCTTTTTCGGCAAGTTCGCTAATATCGTACCCACAATACGTTAAACCTGAGCCTGTTTGCCCTACTGTACATAATGCGGTTTGCCCTGCAACTTGCCCGCGTAAACCTGCTCCACCTAATGCTTTATCTACCATGATCTTCTCCTATCTAAATTTGTGTGTGTTATCTATTTTAATAGTTATTATTTGTCAGATTTTGATGAAAAAAGGTTATCGAGTGTGTTTTCGTATGTGTGGTAATCTAAAAATTCGTAAAGCTCGGCGCGTGTTTGCATGTTCTCAATTTCGCTTTGCTGCGAACCTTCATTTAAAATGGCAGAGTACACATTAAGCGCAGCTTTATTCATTGCTCTAAAGGCGCTAAGTGGATAAAGCACCATTTCTACACCTACTTCACTTAACTGCTCTTTGGTGTAAATAGGCGTTTGGCCAAACTCTGTAATATTAGCTAAAATTGGTACATTAATCGCCTTTGCAAATGCTTGGTAGTCGGCAAGGTCGTGCACGGCTTCTGCAAAAATAGCGTCTGCGCCCGCTTCAACACACGCAGCTGCGCGGTCAATCGCGGCGCTTAAACCTTCTTTTTGAAACGCATCGGTACGCGCCATAATGTAAAAATCACTATCGGTTTTTGCATCAACCGCGGCTTTAATGCGGTCAACCATTTCACCTTGGCTTACAATTTCTTTATTAGGGCGATGACCGCAACGCTTTTGTGCCACTTGGTCTTCAATATGAAAACCCGCTGCGCCTGCTTTGGTCATTTCTTTAACGGTACGCGCAATATTAAACGCCCCGCCCCAGCCTGTATCGGCATCTACCAGTAGTGGTAAATCGCTGGCACCAGTAATACGGCGAATATCTTCAAGTACATTATCAAGGCTGGTCATGCCTAAATCGGGCATACCGTAAGAGGCGTTCGCAACACCGGCACCTGAGAGATAAATAGCTTGGTGGCCCATTTTTTCAGCCATCATGGCTGTGTAGGCATTAATAGTACCCACTACTTGTAATGGGCGGTTATTCGCAATGGCCTGTTTAAATTTTAATCCTGCTGACATTATTTTCTCCTCACTTTGAACGGTTGCTACATGGAGTAACTTATATTTTTGATCTTACATTGTGACTGTTTAACTGTTACTAGCTTTTAGCTATTAGCTTTTATAAAGTTTTTGTTTATGACAAATACCAATCTGTATGTGTATGAGGTCTATTTAACGCTAAGAAAATCGTTCTGTAACTAGGCAATAATTTTTATGTTTAGTGGTTCTAAATAAAAAATTCTTAACGACGTTATAGAGCGATTTAATCAGTTAAATTGTTCGAATACTCATATTGATTGGTATACATCAAATTTGGTTTGAATATTTGCTTGCGATGCGCTGATGTGTCGTTTCATCAGCATTTCGGCAAGTTCACCATCGTGGTTTTCTATCGCGTTAATAATAGCTAAGTGCTCGTCAAACGCTTTTGATACGCGCGGACCTACCATGCCCATTTGTACACGGTACATACGTATTAATTGGTAAAGCTCGTTACATAACAAATGGATTAAATGGGCGTTTTTACTGCCTTTAATAATGCGATAGTGAAAGTCTAAATCGCCCGCTTCTTGATAGTACGACTCCCCCTCTTTAACACGCTGCGTTTGCAAATGCTGATTAAGTAATTGCTTTAAGCCTTTAACTTCGTCAGCTGCCATATTGTCGGCAGCAAGCCTACATGCTAAGCCTTCAAGCGAGCTGCGTACTTGGTACACTTCAATTAAACGCTCTGCGGTTAGCGCCACTACTCGGCAACCTACATTGGCTTTACGCTCCACTAAGTAACAGCTTTCTAAGCGATTAAGTGCTTCTCTAAGCGTCGCACGGCTTACACCGTAGCGCTTTGCAAGCTCAGGCTCCGATATTTTGCTACCCTGCTGTATGCTGCCTTCTACTATTTCACGGCGCATATCAACAAACACTTGGTCAGATGCTGTAGTAATAGGTGTATCGTTTAAAAAAGGTTGCGTCATGGCTTTATAAATAAATTGTCGACAATTGATGGGTTAACTATGTGCTTAATAAAAAAACATGTCAACCCCACCTAGGGTGAAAATGAGTAAAAAACACACTCATTGTCGACACTGTTAATCTAAAGTCGTATAAAATTGCTTTAAAGTTAAACTAAAAACACAATGTGTCGACACACCAATAAATTATAAAGCCGCTATTTAACACTGAAATAGTGCGTTAAAAGTGCTAATATCGCGCTTTATTTTTTAATGTACGAGCCAACGCGTGAACGCCAACACTTTTATTCCTGAGCATTTTATTGACGACGTAAAAACCTATTTACCTGCGCACCTAAATTTAGACGACTTTATAAACGCGTGCCGTCGCCCTCTCAGAAAATCTATTCGTGTAAATACATTAAAAATTAGCGTTGCTGAATTTAAACACCGTGCAGAGCAAAAAAACTGGCAACTTACACCCATACCTTGGTGTAGTGAGGGTTTTTGGCTAGAACGCCCAAGCGATGAAGAGCAAAACTTAACATTAGGCAATACCGACTTACATTTAAGCGGCGCCATGTACGTGCAAGAGGCAAGCTCAATGCTGCCGCCTATGGCACTAAAACAAAGTATTGAAAACTCAGATTTACAAGATAATTACGTACTTGATATGGCATCAGCGCCTGGCTCTAAAACTTCGCAACTTGCCGCAATAATGAATAACCAAGGCGTACTTGTTGCCAACGAGCTTTCGTCATCACGCTTAAAAGTACTTAGCGCTACGCTTAAGCGTATGGGCGTTGGTAACTGTGCGCTCTCGCACTTTGATGGCGTCATATTTGGTAACTATATGTTTGAATGCTTTGATAGCATTTTACTTGATGCACCCTGCTCTGGCGAAGGTACCGTACGTAAAGATGCCGATGCACTTAAAAACTGGTCAATAGAATCAAATATAGAAATTGCTCAAGTTCAAAAAGATTTAATAAAAAGCGCTTTTTACGCATTAAAACCAGGCGGTACGCTGGTGTATTCAACCTGTACGCTTACCCCGCTCGAAAACCAACAAGTATGCAACTACCTACTGAATGAATTTGGCGACTACATTGAGCCGCAATCGCTAAGTGATTTATTTAAAGGGGCAGAAAAAGCCACAACCGCCGAGGGCTATTTACATGTGTGGCCGCAAACATTCGACAGTGAAGGTTTTTTTATCGCTAAGTTTAAAAAACTCGCAAGCTGCAATAACCCAACCCAAAGCGTTAAAAAAGGTGCGTTTCCGTTTAACGAGTTTGATAAAAAACAAACCAGCTCTTTTATGAGCGAGCTTAAAAAACAGTTTGGCTTAAAAACGCTGCCAGGTAAGTTAATGCAGCGCGATAAAGAACTGTGGTTATTTCCTGATGGTTTTGAAGCCGTTCAAAACAAAATAAAATACGCACGTTTAGGTATTCAACTAGGTATTATTCATAAAAACGGAGTAAGGCTAACTCACGAGTTTGCTACCGTGTTTGGTAATGAATGCAAAAGCAATATGTATGCTTTAACAAACGAGCAAGCAAACGACTACTTTAATGGTAAAGATATACGCCTAGAAGACGTTACAAAAGCCAGCGGCGAAGTAGTACTAACCTTATGTGGCTGCCCGATAGGACTAGGCAAATGGCAAAAAAATAAGATCAAAAACTCTTTGCCACGCGATCTTGTGCAAAATACCCAGTTAATAAGCTGGGCATAAAGCACTCAACACAAAGGGTAACCTGTGCACAATATTATTAAGTCTTTGTTATCATTTACGGTTAATAAACAAACAAAATTTAGAGTTTTGCAAATTAGTTAACTACAATTAAAGGTACTTTCTTCTTCTCCCTAAGAATTGCGAAAGTGTATTTAGTTAGCGCAAGGCTCAACTAAGAGCCATTTGTAGCCCAGAGCTTATACAATGGCTCTGGGTTTTTTATGCAACTAGGTTAAGTGATTTGTTTAAAGATAGTTAGACATACTGCGCTTTAGAGGACTGACCAACAAAGTAAAATGTTTAGATTGGTTATGTATTCTCATTTATTTCTCTCAGTGAAATTTTAGTTATTTAAATCACAAAGAGGTTTAGAGACGCTCCGCTTTAGAGTAGTAACAAAAAAGTAAAATGTATCGATTGGTTGTGTCTTCTCATTTACTCCTCATTTGCTTCTCTTTGTGAGCAGTGTTTTATTTTAGCAATTAAAAGCTTTCGCTTTTCACGTGAGCATGCTCTACATCTACTGCGAAGGTGTAGATATGGGTTTTACTTGTAGACGTGAAGCTTGCTCACGCAAGCTATTAAAAATTAGTTAAATATTCACAAAGAGGTTTAGAGGCGCTGCGCTTTAGAGAAGTTAACTAGTGATTAAGTAAAAAGAGTTCAAATACATACAAAAACTAGGTTTATAAAAACTAATTACAATGTTTTTTAAACATCCAGCTATTTCTGGCAGATTCAAACTGCGCGCCAAACTTAAGAGATAAACATAAAATAGGCAATGCATCTACTTGTTTAGCTATCTCAAACGCACGTGAAAACTTATAACCATGCTTGGCTGCAAGCCTAAGCTCGCTAACATACAAAGCTTTATATTTTGGAGGGAGTTGCTGCCAGTTAACAAGCGCTATTTCAATAACACCTAAATGAACATCTATTTTAAAAGGGCCTGCTTTTTTAGCCTGCTGAATATAACCAATTACACGATCACTTGGTCCCTCTTGATAACTTGTTACTTTAGCTAAGTCTATCCATGTTTCGGCCCACGATGTCCTGTACTTTAACGAATTTAAAAGAGAAGACTCTACTTGCTCATATACTTTAGGAGCGCTTTCAACGTTTACATTATTTTTAGTTAGGCTAAGCATTTTTATGTACGCACTTAGCTGCCAATAATGCGCTTGGAGAGGCTCAAGTTGTGTGGCGAGTGTTATTGCCTCGTTTGCCAGGTTTAGCTCTTGAGGAGTTATTAAAGCACGAGACTGTTTCAGCGTATTTAATGCATTAAAATACCATGCATTAGCACGCATACTTTGTATGCTCTCGTAACTAATAAATAATGTAATAATTGCTAGTAAAGTTATTTGAGTTAGCTTTTTTAAATCATTCATCAAACAAAGACTCTGTTAAACGCTGTGGATTGGTAACAAATAATTTTTCTGCCTCAAACTCACCAATTAAATCTGCAACTAACTTTTTTGCATTGCTTAATATTGGAGGCCTACGTTTAACTGAATGGGCATCAGAGGCAACATAACTAACCAATCCTTTTTGTAACATATCAATACTAATTGCTTTTGCAGTATCACCCCAAGCCCCTTCTATACTTGAGGCTGTTAATTGAAAATCACAACCTAATTGTTTTAAGCGCTCTATGTAGAAAGGATTTGCTTGAATATCTCTGTTACGTTCAGGATGAGGTACTATCACTTTTATATTTCGATTAGATAACCAATTTATAAACTTGTCGTAACCTTGCGGTACATGCGAATGAGGTAGCTCTAGTAATAAGTAATTAGTTGAGCCAGAAGCCCCAATAAAGGGCAATTGGTCAGACATGATTAACGCCATTAATTCAATATCGAGCCTAACCTCAGCAGCTACTGCAAGCTTTAAATTAATACCTACATTGAAAGCCTCTCGCTTTAAAACATCTATGTCATTATTAAGTGCTTTTGCTGAGTTATTAAATCGGCCTATATGAATATGTGGGGTTGCTACCATGTGTGTTATCCCATCATTTTGCGCCATTTTTAATAACGCTAAAGACTCAGACAAGTCTTTAGCGCCATCATCAATACCAGGCAAAATGTGTGAATGAATATCAAACATAGGTTATTAGCAACTAAGAAGTTGGTTGCTCAGGCTTTTGAGAGTAATCGTAATAATCATAGTATCCGTGACTGTGCTCATCCTTACTTTTACTCATATCAACTTTATTAAGTACAATACCTGCTACATGCGCCTTAGACTCAAAGAGTCGCTCTATTCCGGCTTTTATTGGTTTAATACGGGTAACGTCCGATTTAACTACATAAATAACTGAGTCAGCACCTTGTGAAATAACAAGTGCATCACTCACAGCCTGAGTTGGAGGGGTATCAATTATTATATGATCGTACTTCGTTTTTAAAACATCGAGCACTTCGTTAAAGCGTGAGCTAGATAAGAGCTCTAACGGGTTACCAGGAATTTGCCCACTAGGCATAATAGCAACACCAGACTGCCCATCTACATGAACACACTCACTAAACTGCTCAGTACCTATAATTAAATTACTTAGCCCAGGGTGGAACACAGGTATATCAAAGCGCTTTGCTATGCTTGGTTTACGCAAATCTGCATCAATTAATAATACCTTACCCATTTGTGCAAGCGACATAGCTAAATTAGCTGAAGTAGTCGTTTTACCTTCACCTGGAGAGCTTGATGTAACTGCAATAACTTTATGATCGCGATCTAATTGCGTTAATAATAAACTAGTACGGAATGTACGAACAGACTCTGCAAAACGCCTGTAGTTATCGTCAAGGTAAGCATGTATAGGAAATACGCTCTTTTTCGGCATCGGCACATTAGGTAATAAGCCTAGCATGCGCTGTGCAAGCTTACCCTCTACATCGTTTTTAGTTTTAACGGTATCGTTTAAAGCATCAAATACAAAGCTCATTACAACTGCAAAACCAAAACTTACAACAAAAGCAAGTACAATTATCAGCTTTTTATTTGGCTTAGCTGGATCTTTAGGAGCAAATGCACGATCAGTAAAGCGTGCAGCTGCAGAACTAAAGTCACTTGTTACTTCGGTTTCTTTAGAACGTGATAAGAACGTATTAAATATATTACGATTAGTTTCAACTTCACGTTTAAGCTGATTATATTTAGTTTCTTTACGCGTAATATCTTGATACTCAGCACGTATTTTAGCCAAATCACGTTCGAGCGCAGTCACAGTACGTGTTATACGGTTTAACTCTTTTTCGATGCCGGTAATAAGGCCTTTTATTTGCTTATTTAAATTATTTTTTACAGTAGCAAGTTCAGCCTTCGCAGAAATTATTTTAGGGTGTTTAGGACCATAAACTTCACTCAAGTCACTTAATTTACGTTCAACGAGTATTACCTCACGCTTTACATCCTGTATCACTTTATGGGAAGTGATTTCTGGCATACTGCCTAAAAGTTCTAAATTGTTATTACCATACTCACTGATAACACGGTTAATGCTTTCAAGGTTATTTTTTTCGTTACGTGCTACTACTAACTGTTGTGATATCTGCTCAAGCTCTTGTGTTGCTAGACCCGCTATCCCTTCAATATCAACTAATTTTTGCTGTTCACGGTAGGCTTGCAAGCGTACTTCAGAGTCATCTAACTGAACACGAAGCTGAGATAAACGCGTATTTAACCAGCTAGATGCTTGTTGCGTTATACCCATTTTTGCACGCATTTGGCTTTCTATGTAAACTTCGCCTACTGTATTTGCTACAAGTGCAGCTAATTTTGGGTCGCTCGATTCAAAGCTCACCCTAACTAATTGGGTTTTACGAATGGGTGAAACTGAAAGTCGAGATTTAAAAGCAGATAATAAGCCAAGCATTTCACGCTCAGCTTTTTCTTCAGCAGAATATACCGCCGTTTCTTTTTTATTTAAAAAAGGCAAGTACGATTTAATTGCCGTTTTCACTTCACTGACAGGAGAAGGTTTAGCAATAAAATCCGTATGACTTCTTAAGTCAAGTTTTCTGATCACCTCACGAGCTATACTATCAGACTTAATTACCTCAAACTGGGTCAAGTAATACTCTTTTTGGTTAGAGTCTAATCCGTATATTTCCTCAAAACTAACTGCTTTAGCTTGCTCTGCTTCTATAAGTAATGTAGCTGTTGCAACATACTTAGGCACTAAAGTAAGGGTAACCATAATAGTTAATAAAGTAACCACGGTTGCAAAACCTAATATGCGCCACTTAGAACGTTTAAGCACATTAAGGTAGGCACTAAAGTCTATTATTTCTTCATTATTGTTTATGTTATCGTTCATTTGGTTCATTAAATACTGCCTTGTAAACTGCTTAAAACAAGCGTTGTTCAATTTTTATAGTATCGCCCGCCGCAATTTGGCTATTTAAACTACCTTTTTGTTGCTGCTGTTTTGTTTGCTCTTTAAATATAAAAATTTTATCTACAGATGCTCGCTCAGTTAAACCGCCAGCAAGAGCTATAGCTTGGTTAACTGTCATCGCGGGTTGGTAAGGATAAGCCCCAGGGTTTTCAACCTCGCCATGTATGTAAAAAGGTCTGTATTCTATAACTTGTACATAAACATTAGGGTTTACTAAATAATCGGGCTTTAGCCCCTCGGTGATGACCTGTTCAACCTCTGAGGTGTTTAAACCTGCAAGTTTAACTTTACCTAAAAATGGGTAATTAACCTCACCACTATTACCTAGTAATGCAGTAACTTCTAAATCTGGTTGACCAAATACTTTAATTTCAACCTTATCACCTGCTCCTAATACATAACTTTGCGCAGATTGAGCAAAACAAATACTGCTAAATACAAGCAGCGTTAAACTAAAAATATACTTCATTAATTAGCCTTTAACGCAAAAGTAAAGTTAACACCGACTATTACGCGGTCAAACTCAATTGCATCTTGTGTAGAGTTTTTATCCATAAAATCTACATACGTAGAAACCATACCGAAATTACTAGCCACGTAGTTAAGCCCCAAACGTAAGTTTTTAGTTTTATCTTTACGGCCAACGTCACCTGTATATTGCTCATCTGTGTAACTTGCACTCGCAAGCGAACTTAAGTATTCACTCCAGTTATGAGTCCAATTAACACCATAAACACTTTCTTTAATGTAATCGCCCTGTACTAACGGGTCTTTTGCTGCGCGACTAGTCATAAACTGAACTGTAGAGTAACTAAGCGGCTGCCAATTAATCGCTGCTTCCCAGCTTATACCACTAAAATTTTCACGCTGACTCGATTCAAAGTCTTTGCTTTGATAACCCACTTTAAACGAACCAGAAGTAACAGCCGTTGCCTCCCACTCCATACCTGCTAGTACTTTTACATCATCGCTGTCACGCGAAATACCACTACTAGCTAATACATCGTAACGATAATTCTCTTGTTTAACTTCCAAAAAGGTACGAGTGGCAGCTTGGGTATTATAATAACCTGTTACCCCTATTAACGATTTATCATAGTCTCGGTACTGAGATACTTCTCTAAAACTTTGGTATTTTTTACTAAAAAAACCAGCACTTAAAGCCACTTGCGCTTTTGAACTTTGTGCGCCATATTCATAACGCGCTAAAACATTTTGTTGTTGATACTTTACAAGTTCGTTAACTACATCCCCAAGGCCTTCAGTTATGCCACTACCGCGTGGTTCATATAGCCAATCGGCGTCACCATTAACATCTAACCTATGTTGGCTTGTAAATTCTTTATGAACACCCGCACCTATATTAACTTGCGTAAAGTTATCTGTAGCATCTTTATTGTGTAACGAGCTACTAGTACCCAAATCTAGACTATAGCTATCTGGGCCATCATCAATTACCGCTTTAACATTAGGAGTAATTGTCCAAATTAATCGCGACTCTTCATCATCGGGGGTGCTAAAAAAGTTATTGTTACTACTAATACCAGTTTGTAAAGTGGGGGTGATTTCAGCCCCATCTTTAGTCATAATACTACCAGGCTTTAAATTAGCAGCTGCAGGGGCAGCTATAACAACGCTAAGTAAAGCGCTAAGTGGTACAAGTTTTTTAGTATGCATTTGCATTTTTAAATCCCTTAAAAATTGTCATAAAAATAATTTTAACATCAAACCACAACGACCAATGTTTAATATAATGCAGGTCAAACTCTACACGTTTTTCCATTTTGTCCAATGTATCGGTTTCGCCACGCCAGCCATTAATTTGTGCCCAACCAGTAATACCTGGTTTAGCTTTATGGCGTAACATATAAAACTCTACTTTTTTACGGTATTCTTCATTATGTGCAACAGCGTGAGGCCTTGGTCCAACTATCGACATATCGCCTTTTAAAACATTTATAAATTGCGGTAATTCATCAAGGCTAGTACGTCGCAAAAAACCGCCTAAAGGAGTAATACGTGCATCATTCTTTTTAGCTTGAGTCACAACCGCACTGTTTTCAGTAACGGTCATTGAACGAAACTTCCATACCTTAATTTTACGTCCATCAAGGCCATACCTGTCTTGTTTAAAAATAACCGGCCCTTTAGATGTAAATTTAACAGCAAATGCAATAGCAATTAAAATGGGCGAAATCAATATTAAAATTAAAGAGGCAACAATTATATCCTCAGTGCGCTTTATAAATTCTCGTGCACCAATAAATGGGGATTCAAATACGCTTAGCGTATCAAGTTCTCCAACGTGCTCTATTCGTGCGTGTATTAGGTTAGACATTAAAAAGTCTGGGATAATATGTACATCTACTGTGGTATCACCCAATTGTAATAATATTTCAGCAATGCGCTTATCCGCTTTCATAGGTAGGGCAATATATAAAACGCCAA
This sequence comes from Pseudoalteromonas sp. Angola-30, assembly GCF_028599215.1. Classification (NCBI taxonomy): domain Bacteria; kingdom Pseudomonadati; phylum Pseudomonadota; class Gammaproteobacteria; order Alteromonadales; family Pseudoalteromonadaceae; genus Pseudoalteromonas; species Pseudoalteromonas sp. Angola-30. Next base: position 151,708 of record NZ_JAQREI010000004.1, on the reverse strand, counting down.
TTTCCCCTTTTCGGGCAGCATTAACAGCGTCCTGAATTTTACCTGCAACATCATGTTTGGTTGAATTTTCGAATAATCGTTCTGGTTTACGGTCGTCATAAAAGCCTAAAAACTTAAACCCCAACTCATCATTTTTATTAATTTCGTTGTATAAATGAACAGCAGACTCTGTTGCACCAACAATGGCAACATTTCGTAAGTTTATTCCAAGCTTTCTTCTATTTCGTTTAAATAAATAAGTAACTAGCCTCCAGCTATACATAAAAGCAAAGCTAAGTAAAAACCATAAACCTAAACCAATACGAGAAAGCTCACCCGTAAACTTAAAAACAAACGACACACAAAATAAAACAGCGAAGGCAGCAAATAAAGCTCCCCAAGCACACAAAACCATGGTTCTAAATTTACCAGCACGCCAAGAGCGATAAGCAGAAAATATTTCTGCACAATACAAAAAGCTTAGCCCAACTGTTAAAACAGAGACCATATAAATTGGGGTCAAATTTAAATTGTAAAATAAAGCAGAACACTGAAAGGCTATAAACAACGCAAAAATATCAAACAATCGATAAAAATTCGCATCAGACGAGCCTGTTGGCTTAAACGTCCGTGAAGATGTCATACTATGTATCCCTATAGATATCTTTATATATAAATTTAGTATCACTAAACTAAGGTAATTCTACCTTAGCCTCTAAGTTCATTCAACCTAGTTCGCAATACCTGTATTTTAATTTTAAACAACAAAACATTATCTAACCAGTTAATAACTACAAATAAACAAATGCAAACGCGTGTAAACTTTATTAAGCATAACCGTTTAATTAAACAAACAAGCTTTTAAATGAATGCCATATTCCTAAAGAGAAATCATCAAATAGATTAATACCTAAAGCAGATTTAATTAGGTACAAAATTAAAGCCATTACAATAATAAATATAAGAGTTAATATACTGATGAAAACTACTTGAAAGATCCACGCAACCTTTTTTTCGTTTTCATTAAGTTCACGTCTATTTCTACCGGCTAAAAAAACAAAGTAATACCTATATTTAAAAAACTTAACCACACCTCTAGAGTCTATGGAATGGCGTCCCCATTGCCTAGCTCCTATAGCAATTTTTAGATGAACTAATTGTTCTTCAGTAAAGCTTTCTTGTACTTCCTCAGGCATTCTGTTCAGTAAACTGCGTACAGCAGGATCACTTGTTATTTTAGCCATAGTATCAACTCCCGACTATCCGTTTATTATGCGATACGTGAAGAAATTGACTTTAAAGTAAGTTCACATAATTTCTTTGCTTTAGCTAAAGTTGTACTTTCTGTATAGCAACGTAGCTCTGGCGCATTTCCGGATGGCCTTAAGTGAACAACATCTTCATTGCTAAAAGTTAGGCGTAAACCATCTGTATCATCGTGTGAATCTAAATGTAAAAACTCTAGATTTAATTCCTCAACTAATTTATTAGGGTTTAATTTACCATTTTCAATAATTGAATTACTTACTGGTCTCTCTATATTCTTCAATCTATCACTAAACGTAACTCGTGAAGGCAATCCATTATATAATTCAGATAGTGGTAAGCTCTCAGCTAATTTAAGCACAGCTAATACTGGTAATAGAGCATCCCGTGTAGGTAAAGCTAATAGTTCATTTCCTTCAATATAAATAGATGAAGCAAGTAAAAAACCACCATTCGCCTCAAAGCCTGCTACGGCGTTAAATTTAGTGGTGAGCCCACTAAATGCCGCTATAACATATGGTGAGCCAATTTTAGTGCGTTCCACCTTTTTAAAAAAGTGTGATTGCTCAATACTAGTGGTACAACTTACAGGAACTGCCAAAGCCTCTACACCTAGACTTTTGGCTGCTAACATACATAAAATATCACCTGTAAAGTACACACCATTTTCATCAGCTAAAAGAGGGCGATCTCCATCACCATCCGTAGAAAAAATAGCATCTAAATTAAATTCTGCTGCCCATTTTTTTGCTTGCTCTCTATCAGATTCAGCTACAGCTTCTGTATCTATTGGCACAAATTCGTCGCTATAACCAAGGCAAACCACCTCAGCGCCTAACGCACTAAATAACTGAGGATATAACTTTCTGCCGGCGCTTGAATGCTGATAAATGCCAATCCTCTTATTACTCAATAAATTGCTTGAGAAAACATGTAAGTATCGAGCTATATAACTATCAAAAGCAGAACTATCAACTAAGGGCAGTGGTTGCAATTCAATTTTATCAACTTGGGTTGAACATGTTGTTATTGCAACTTCATCTTGTTTGGTTATTTCGCCCTGCTTTGTATAAAATTTAAGCCCATTCCTATCAAAAGGAATGTGACTACCTGTTACCATTATTGCAGGTATTTTTGCGCACTGAGCTGTAAAAGCTAGTGCAGGTGTTGGCAAAACCCCATAATATTCTACCTCAACACCTGCTGATTTGGCTGCACTTATACAAGCTCCCGCCATTGCTGAACTACTAGGGCGATTATCTATAGCAATAGCTATGCGTTTAACGTCATCTTGCGTATTTATGAAAGCCAGAGTGAATGCAAAACAGACCTCATTAGTAAAGCTTGTAACTAAACCCCTAGCGCCTGATGTACCAAATTCAATCCCGCTTTGTTTAATAATTGTAGAACTATCCATTATACCCTCTTAACCTAAATACTATTTCTTGTATGTTAAGAACGACCATAGCGGTCTTCAAAACGGACAATATCATCTTCACCTAAGTAAGAGCCGGATTGAACTTCAATTAATTCTAAATCGACCTTCCCTGGGTTTTCTAATGCATGAACAGATGTAATAGGAATATATACAGACTCATTTTCAGTTAGGTACTGCTCCGTACCATCCAAGTGAACCTTTGCAGTACCAGAAACTACAATCCAGTGTTCAGCTCTATGATGATGCATTTGTACTGATAATTTAGCGCCAGGCTTTACCGTAATACGTTTAACCTGAAAACGTTCTCCACAATCTACAGAGTCGTATTTACCCCAAGGTCTAAAAACTTCACGATGAAATGTAACCTCAGATCTGTTTTCATTTTTTAACTTATTGACTATTTCTTTAACTTTTTGAGATTCATTTTTATGAGCCACTAAAACTGCGTCTTTAGTATTAATAATAACTAAGTCTTCAACACCTACAGTAGCTACTAATTTCTCATCAGCAAATACTAAAGTGTTTGTTGTATCTACAGCTTTTACATCGCCATTGAATGCATTGCCATTTTCATCTTGGTCAGAAACTTCCCATAAAGCGGCAAACCCGCCCACATCACTCCAACCCGCATCCATTGGAACGACCACAGCGTCTTTAGTTTTCTCCATTACGGCATAATCAATGGATTCATCAGGGCACGATTCAAATGCTTTTTTATCTACACGAACGAAGTCCATATCATCGTTTTGTACCTGCATAGCTTGTTCACATGCGCTATAAATGTCCGGTCTAAATGCCTTTAACTCATTTAAATATCGGCTGGCTTTAAATAAAAACATGCCGCTATTCCAGTAATACTCACCACTTTCTATATAAGCTTCAGCAGTAGCTAAATCTGGTTTTTCAACAAAACTATCAACAACAAAACCGGTTTGGTGGGGAGCACCTCGTTTAATATAACCATATCCTGTTTCAGGTTTGTTACCTGTAATACCAAATGTAACTAGCTTACCTTGCTTAGCAAGTATCGATGCCTGCTCTACACTTGCTTGAAAAGCTGAAATATCTTCTATAACGTGATCAGCGGCCAAAACAAGCAATAGAGGGTCCTCATTGTTTTCAACTGCTTTAAAAGCAGCCAAAGCTATAGCAGGAGCAGTATTGCGCCCTACTGGCTCTAAAAAAATCCCTGAGTGTTCTACGCCTAACTGACGAACTTGCTCTGCAGCAATAAATCTATGCTCTTCGTTACAGATAAGCATTGCAGGAGAATGACTTATCCCATCTAAACGGGCAAGTGTGTCTTGTAACATAGTTTTATCACCATTTAATGATAAAAATTGCTTAGGGTAGTTCCCGCGAGAAAGTGGCCATAAACGTGTGCCTGAGCCTCCTGCCATTATTATAGGTAAAATCATCTTAGTCCTTATTTGACGGTCTTACTTCTAGCAGACCTAATCTTGAAATAGTTAAAAATAGTAAAGTAACAATGGTAAAAAATATTAGGCTTGTAATTAAACAATTTAAAAAGGCATCAAAGTAATCTTTACCCAATGCATCACTTAAAGTCGCATTGTTCAGCAAGTTTAAGTAGCAAGTTATAATTAGAGTCGTGAGAATTAAAAATTGTTTAATAGGGTAACTTTTAAATAAATACTTATGAAGCACATAAAAACATTGTAAATAATTTAATGTAAAAGAGACTGCTAAAAATGTACATAGGGTAAGCAAATCGCCAGAAAGAACACCTAGTACAATAGCGCAAACATTTGCTGAGGATGAAAAAAGACCACAATAAAACATTTCTTTTGTTGCCCCAAAAGCTTGAAATATACCACCAGTAGCACTTAATACCATTTGTAATGGTATGGTAACAGACAAAACTTTTAAGATATAAACTGTACTTTCCCACTGTGGGCCAAAAAGTATTAATACTATATCTGCAGCAGACCAATACAATACCATAGAGGTAAAAAGCCCTAGGCAGGCTAGTTTAATAGCTATACGGTAAAACTCCTTCATTACAATAAAAGGATTATCCTTGTGCTCCGTCAAAATGGGCTGTAAAGCGGGTGTAATAGCAAAGGTAAATAACTGCAATGGATAACGCATTACCTGATAAGATTTTTCGTAAAACCCTACGGCAACCGCACCAAAATATTTCGTTATAAGTATGGTATCTAAGTTACGAGAAAAAAAGTTAAGAATATTAAATGCCAACTGGTACTTAGCTACTGCAAACAATGTACATATCGCTTTTATATCTTTCCCAAAATGAGCTTTGCCAATTGAAGATTTTGTAGAAGAAAAATGATAAAAAACAAACCTTATAACAGGTACAACCATTAGCTTACTAACTAAGCCTAAAGCCCCAAATCCTTGGTAATACATAACCACAGCCACAGCTAATGATAGCAATTCAGCTAATATTTCAGCTCTTGCAATTAATAAAAACTGTGTATCTTTTTGCAAGCTAGCTAATGGGAGCATTGATAACGCAGAAAACAAAATATTAAACGCCAAAACTAGATTAATATAGGATAAATTTTCAATTTCTAACCAGCCCATTAGATAGGGCGTAAAAATATAAAAAAGTAAAGCTCCAACAGTACCTATAATAAAGCTAGCAGTGAAAATACCATCGCGCTGGTCAATTGAAATGCTCTTGGCATATATTACCGCAGGGCCTAGGCCTGAAGTAGCAATCAACTGAAAAAATAAGATTAATACTGTTACAGCCGCTAAAACACCAAACATTTGAGGAGTATAAAGCCTTGATAATATAGCTAAAGAAATTATCTGAAAAATATATAAACTATATTTCCCTGCTAAACTTTTTAGTATCGCCTGATTTAACTTATTGCTCAAATTACTCATAAATTATGACTTAAGCTCAAAAAGTACGTTCTTTAATTCATTAGCCATTTTATAGTTTGTTGTATCGACAGGCGATGTAACAATCTTTCTATCAAGCAATTCACTCAATGTAATTGTAGGCATATCTTGTTCAGGCATTAGTACTGTAAAAATTTTACTGCTAATTTCATTTGCTATCTGCAACTGATGGTCGTCTGAAAATTCATTAAACTTACTTACTCTCGGTACAAACAGCACCTTTTTTTGATACGCAAGCATCTGATTAATACTACCAATACCACAGTGGCTAATCACCAAGCTGGCGCTTTTTACTAGTTGTTCCATCTCAGAACGAGTGATCATATCAACAACTTTACCATTTGCAGGTGAGTGCTTTAATCTATTGTGCCCAGCCTGAATAACCCAACGCACTTGGTCATTATTGTACAAAGGTTGCTTGTAAAGCATTTCGAACAAACGATCAAAGTCGTACTGACTTGTACCTACGGTTACCAAAATAATTGGCCTGCCTTCAACCGCTTCGGTTACTGGTTTATAATTATTTTCAGATAATATATCAAAGCACTTACCTATATACTTAGTATTACTTTTAGACGCTACATTCTTCCATTGACTATAAAACTCATCATACAAGTTATATTTTTTTATTAACTTGCCAGTATTAGAAAGTTCGACAACTCGAGATAAAGTATCTAAGTATATAAACTTTAAAGAAAAAACTTTACAAACCAATGCAAAAGGTAACGCGATAGGCCCCCCAGTACTAAATACAGCAGCAGGCCTTTCTTTCAATAAAACATACAGAGCAAAAAAAACATTAAAAATATGTATAAAAGTATTTTTTTGCGTGTCTATAATCTTATATATTTTTGAAATATTATCTTTTTTAATATTTACTTTATTTGAAACAAGTACTATTTCATCACACTGGCTTGTAGCACACATAGCTTGTGTTAAGTGCCCACCCGCTGAAGCTATAACTAAAACTTTTTTATTCATGACAATCCTTTAACCATACTATTATTAATCAGCCACATAATTGTTACGCCCGAAGAAAATGGTGCGATCCAGAAGCGAAGTAGTTACCTATAGAGGCTCAAACACACAAAAAGTTTGAGGTAGAGCTAATTAAGTATATAAATCAATTATTACAGATTTAAATTTATCACCCTCAGAAAAAACAAGCTTTAGAGGGAGGGGGGGAGATTTCATAATTATAAAGCTCCTTGCTTATACTTATACAGTTTTTTTTGAAGTTCCCCTGGGAGTTTTTCAAAAAAATAATAAGAAAGAAAAGATAAAAACAATGTAAGTAAAAGACTTAAAATAAAAGAGTAAACAATACCTGTGAAACTATAAGCACTATTTCGCATAAAATTAAATACTAAAGCCAGCGCTAACATATGTAGTAGATAACAAGAGTAACTAATCTTGCCAAAAAAATTTAAAAAAGAGTTAGAAAACCTAATTTTATAAATAAAAGCTACAAAAAGCACAACACCAAAAAAATATGGAAAAAACCAACGTACCCATCCTTCTTTGTAATACATTATTTGTGCTAGGTACAAACATATAAAATAAACACAGCATATAATTGCTAAATTTTTTAAATTAAAACCTTCACTTTCAAAGTGAGAGCGGATAATTGACCCAAGCACCATAGTAGCAAGGCCTAGTGGCATTACTATAGGTACCCGAACACCGTAATTAAATCGTAAAAACGCAAAAAGCACGGCAACTAAACAAAAGGCAAATAAAACAAAGGACCTTACCTTTAAGCATTTAAGATAACCAAGATAATATAATGCTGCAGTACCCATATAAAATACTACTAGTAAATGAAGCGTCCAATACGCACCTTGAACACTTTCATACCCTAGATACTTTGGAATCATGGTAAAGTTAGCTACTACCTGCTCTAAAGAGTCAATATTAATACCAACCCCATATGCAACAATTAAAGCAACAAATATAGAAAACCAAAATGCTGGGTACAACCTAAAAGCTATACGTTTTAAAAATTGTCTTATGACAAAATTACCCTGTTTACTCTGTAGGCTAAAAGGTACAACAAACCCTGTAATTAAAAAAAATACAATTACACCAACTCGCCCTAATTCAAATGAATTAACAAAACCCGTTATACCAGAGAAATAAATAGTGGAATTGTTATGCTTTACATACATATCCAAAAAGTGGCCTATTAACACTAATAGTGCAGCGCAGCCTCTTAAATTTTGTAAAAACTCCATTTTACCTTTCATAGGAACTCCTTTTCTAACTCGGTGATGCTTCTTAAAACGTGTGTATAATTTTCAGAAATTTTTTCTTCTGTAAATTTCTTTAGGTAGTGGCTATCTAATATTAATTCCACCCCTTTTTTTATCGATGAATATTCGTTTTCAAACTTAAAAAGAGACTTTTCAATGTTATCAACGTCGTTATCTGGTATTTTAACCCCCGCATTTACGCATTCCAAATGTCCGTCTATTCCAGTATTTTCTAAATACAGAATAGGACACCCACTAGCTAGCGATTCTACATAAGTCATTCCAAAAGTTTCATTTTTAGATGGTAGTAAAAAGGCTCTTGATTGCTTTAGTATTTTCAATACATCTTTTTGACTTATAGAACCTGTCAAACTGACTTCATTCGCTAGAGATAAACCGTTAATGAGCTTCTTTACTTTTTCAACATATTCGTTATCACCACTACCTATAACAGTTAAATTTAGAGCTACTCCTCCATCTTTTAATTTTTTTATTGCGGTTAGCAGTTGCTCAAGCCCTTTTCTTTTATATTGATGAAAGCTTAAAATAGTTACGTAGCCCTGCCTAGAGCATACATCAATAGAATTAGAAGTATGTAAGCTAAACTGACAAATATTAGGTAAATCTAACGTAGTTGGGTGCTTATATCTAAGTTCACTCTCGACAAATCCTTTACACCAAGGGCTTACATAAAAAATCACCTTTGAGTTTCTATAAATTTTAGAAAATATACTCTTACAATCAGGCAACCTTTTTATATTGTGTGTATCGGACCCCCCCCTAACAGATAAAACATACGGTACTTTCAATTTATTGGCTAGATAATAGGTAAACATTCCTTCTGTGGTAAGTTTATGGCCATGCACTAAACTAAACTTATTTTTTTTAATAAAGTAAAATAGAATTAAAGACCAAATATAAATTATGGGCCTATAAACGAATGGTACTGGTAATGCCCAATAAATAACTGATAGACCCTGATCAAACTTTTTTATAGAAACTTTAAAAGGGTTTGAGGTTCTATTAATAGAAAGTACATAATGCTCTAAACTTGGCTCGAATTTTTTTACCCCATCTAGCAAGTTTGATACTGCTAATGTAGATGGGTAATTTCTTCCATCGGGGTAATCTTGATGAACATGCAATATCTTCATTACAAATCCAACATCGCTTTTTCTATCAAGCTTTTTACATTCATCTTAAAAGCTGAACAGGAAAACTTTTCTGCGTTTAGCCTGACTTCTTCTGCTGAAAATTGCTCTATCTGTGATTCGAATTGAGTTACAGCCTCAATAATACAGCTCGCTGTCTGTTCCTTAAAGTGGATACCACTCACGTTGTTTTTAACAGTTTCCAAGCATCCACCCTTTCCAAAAGCAATTACAGGGGTACCACAAGCTTGTGCTTCCACAGGTATAATTCCAAAGTCTTCCTCTGCTGCGAATACAAAAGCCTTTGCTTTTTGCATGTTGTGTAACATGACTTCATCAGATTGATAGCCCAGCAATTCGATATTTTCTGCATCGCCTACAATTTCTTTAATTTTTTGCATTTGTGGACCATCGCCAATTATTTTTAATTTTTTTGATGGCATTTTAACGAAAGCTTCTGCAATTAAATCTAAGCGCTTATAAGGTACTAAACGCGAAGCCGCTAAATAAAAATCCTCTTTATTTGTTTCTATCGTAAACTTTTTAATATCTACAGGGGGGTAAATAACATCAGCCTCTCTTCTGTAGCATTTATTAATACGCTTTTTTATAAAGGATGAATTGGCAACAAATTTATCAACGCCATTCGCTGTTCTCACATCCCAAATTCTAAATTTATGCAAAAAATAACGTGCAATAATAGACTTAACACCACTACTCATACCACTTTCTCTTAGATATTGCTCTTGCATATCCCACGCATAGCGAGCTGGAGAGTGGCAATAACTAAGGTGTAGCTGTTCAGGCCCGGTAATAACACCTTTTGCAGCAGAGTAACTAGAAGAGATAACTAAGTCATAACCCGATAAGTCAAACTGCTCAATAGCAATTGGAAACAAAGGAAAATAGTTCCTATACTTTTTTTGAGCAAACGGCAGACGCTGAATAAATGACGTTGTTACATTAGTATTGCCAAGCCAATTTCTATCTTCTTCAGGTAAAAAGTCAACTAAGGTATACACGTTTGCTTGTGGGTATATATCTATTAACTCCTTTAGAACTTTTTCAGCTCCACCGTTTACGACTAACCAATCATGTATTATTGCAACTTTCATTTTAATCCTTTAGTTTTAAAATTATCTCTGGTTGTTATAACAGTTATAAGTAAAGTAACAAGAGATAAGAAAATTATTAGCTCACCTATAGCTGTTCGCTCATCCAAAACTATAAAAGCGATAGGACCTGCTAGAAACAAAAAATAATGCCCTACGTAAGCTAAAAGTGAGTTTCTGCCTAATAACGGTAATAAACGATTATTTATAATTGGTAGAAGGTTTTTATACTTCAAAACACAAACAAAAATCGTTAATAATATTGCTTCACCTGAGTATAAAACCATATACAAGATTTGAGGTGGTGACTTCAGTTTTGCTGTAGCTAATGCAACAACTACATCTTCATATAACCCAAACAACAAAATGAGACTAATTATAAATAACGTAGAACCAATTAATAAAAAAGTTTTCACACGTTGATAATCGCTATTCAAAGAAGAGTACAAAGTATATAAATACATTGAAACCATTGCTAAAGAGAAAAAGGGGAAGAATGCATATACATCGAAAAATAGAAACCTAAATAATAAACCATTATCAGAGCTACTAAAGTTATAACCGATAGTATAACTAATTATATATAAAGAGAATGCACTGAATAAAAATATAGAACTCTTTACTTTATTAATAAGCAGCATTGCTAACGGAGCAAGTAATATAGCAAAAAAATAAAAAGTTAAGATTTCTCCTGATTGTGAAAAGTTTTTGTATAAGAGCACATCAACTAGATCTGTTTTATAGTTCCCATATCTAAACACAGCAGTTACAGCAATAATTTCTCTTGCTATAAACACCAACAATAAGTTTTTTCTTAACCTCTTTAGTATAACTAAAACATCTCTGAAGCTATTAATTTTTGTTTTATATGCAACTGCAAAAGTAAACCCAAAAATCATTATAAAGTATGGCGTTGCAACTCTCAGAAAAGCTTTTACTAGATTCATAGCTTCATAAGATATAAAACCACGGGTTTCCAATGCACCCACGTAATGAACAAGTATTAACAAAACAATTGCTAAACCTCTGGATGTATCTAACCATGTTATTCTATTCACTTATTTTTACCTTTTTAACCAAAGAGAAGGCTACTACCATCAAAAACAGCATCCAAATAACCGTATTGTCTCTATAAAATGATGCCTCAGTAATATTGTGCAAAATAATTATTGTTATCGCAGCATTCCCCACTCGTCCCTTAATATTTCTAGCTATAAAAGCAAATAATAAAGTGACCAAAATAGATAGCAAGCCAAATTGAATAAGTAAGTCCAGGTAGCCATTATGTGAAGAAGTTATATACCTAAGAAAACTATGAGAGTCATCAAAAAAATATGGAATTTCTGGAGTACCAAAATAACTTGCATATCCATAACCTAAAAATATATTTTTATAAAAGTTTAAATCATAGTAGATAGTATCCCATATATACCCCCTACCAGTAATAAATTCAGGCTCTACATAAAGCCCTATATGCATATAAGAATTTGCATAATAGGTCACACATGGAACAACTATAAAAATAAAAGCAATTAAAGATAATAGTGAAAAATTAATTATTCTTATATATTTTTGTTTTATTTGAATAAATATAAAAAAAATAATGAGCAATAATAAACATGTCTTGCTTTGAGTTAGAATTACTAATGCCAATAAAGTAGAAAAAATAACAAATCTATTTTTATCTGACTTAGTATTGCAAAAATAAGTGTACAAAATAAAAATAACTACTAAGTTCATACCTAATATGTTTTTACCTTTCTCATATCCGGCTAACGAGAGATCAGCTGTTAATCCCCAGCCCATTATTAAAGTCAACAGAATAAGAAATAACATGTAATAGAGGCATAACTCTATACAATGAGCAACATTTTTTTTCTTGTAACTAAAATAAAAAGAAAGTATACACACAGTTATAAAAATCAGCTGAAAAAAAGTACGTTTGAATACGTAACTTGGAAATGATGACCAAAGCATTGAAACAAATGAAATAGATATAACCAAACTAAATGCTATTACAGCATTATTAAAATATCTTTTTATAAATATTCTACTTTTATCAAAATAAAAATTTAGAAGATAAAAGAAAAATAGTGAAATCCAAAAAAGCTGCTTGAACATATTGCTTCCGGACTTACTATCTATACGATTAGTTAAATCTAAGTCCATCATTCCTACTTTAGGGTATAGCGCGGGAGAAAAACCACCAAAACAAAAAATAAGGACTAATAAAAAACCGTACTTACTAATAAAATCAAGACAACTATTCACAATTATTTCCATATAGCTCAACCTTTTTAAGGTCAAAGAAATAAGAAACCTTTCCAAAATTATCAAGCATTTTTAATAGTGGTTTAAAATAAATTTTCTTACCAAAAGGTAGGTTAATAATAACCAAAGTAGAAAAAGTTACTATTTTAAGGATGGATTTTATAATAAATATCGATTTATCTTTTAAGCTTATATTATTCCCAAATCTATATCGTGAGAATGTTTGACCTATTCTTATTGCTTTTTTTATTAAAAACTTTTCATTTAATCGTTCAATCTCTACTTCTTCACTAACAAAAGCTTCATTACATATAATGAGATTATAGTTTTGTTTGTAGAGCCTATAAAACAAATCAGCGTCTTCTCCACCCGTGGAGCCATACTCTAAATCGAAAGTAAACCCGGTTTCAATTAATGCACTTCGCCGTGTTAACGTACAACCGGTACCACCACTGCTTACTTTAGTACCAGTTTCATATTGAGCTCTATCAAAATATCCCCCATCTGAAATCCATTCAGGGCAGCTTTTTACATAAATAGAATTAATTCGCCCAAAAACAACGCTAGCATCATGTTTTTCAGCGGCTGCCAATAGATGCATTAACCAAAACTTATCTGCGACTTCATCATCATCTATCGAAGCTATATACTCACCCTTTGCAGCTTTTAAATATTCATTTCTTGCTACAGATATATTTTTATAAGGTTGGCTTATATATTTAATTGGATACTTAAAGCCATTTTTACTATCGGCAACAATTTTTTCTGCTGAGCGCTCTGCATCATTATCTACAACAATAACTTCTAGTGTTATATTTTTTGGCAATACTAATTCATTAATACTCTCTAAGGTTTTATATAAGTGGATACGCTTATAAGTACACATACAAACAGAAACCAACATAAATCACACTTCCTATTTCTCTATTGATAACATACTTATTAAATCAATTAACTTTAATGAGTAATTCACTAACTCTTCTAGTAAACTCTTCGCCCATGTGTTTTGACTGCATAGCATATTCGACGTTTGCCATCATATAGCCTAATTTAGAACCGCAGTCATGTGATTTACCCACCAAATGGTAAGCTTCTAGTGTTTCTAAGTGGCGTAACTGAAGTAAAGCATCAGTAAGCTGTATCTCGTCGCCCGCACCTGGAGGCGTGTATTCGAGCAAATCCCAGATAGTTGGAGACACAACATAGCGCCCTGTTATGGCTAAGTTGCTTGGCGCTTCATCGTTATTTGGCTTTTCGACCATATTTTTAATAGCCGCATTTTCGCCGGCATTTATATTTTTACCGGCTAAATCTACTACACCATATTGATGCACCTGCTCTTGCGGCACGGGCTCTACCATCACCTGGTTATGACCTGTTTTATCAAAGCGTTCGATCATTTGGCTTAAATTGTCGGTTTTTGGATTTGACTTATATTTGTCGATTATTACGTCGGGTAACATTACGGCAAACGGGTTATTGCCGACTATAGGCCGCGCTGCAAGTACTGCATGCCCTAAACCAAGGGGCGCAGATTGACGAACAGAAATAACAGTTACGTCTTTTGGTACTATTGAGCGTACTTCTTCTAACAAGCTACGCTTAACGCGTGCTTCTAACGTGGCTTCCAGCTCAAAGCTAGTATCAAAGTGATTTTCTATTGAATTTTTAGAGGCGTGAGTAACCAGTACGATTTCTTTAATACCTGCCGCAACGGCTTCGTTAACTACATATTGGATAAGAGGCTTGTCTACCAGAGGTAGCATTTCTTTAGGGATGGCTTTTGTAGCCGGCAACATACGTGTACCAAGGCCAGCAACAGGTAATACAGCTTTTAAAACTTTCACTCTAAATCCTTTTTTTATCTAGTAAAACACGTAAAAAAGAACAAGCAAAAGCCTAATTCCGTCTAGCGTACTTCACATACCGTGTGAGGTTATTATTATACACACCACAACAATGTACTCAATAAAAAAAGCGTCCTTTAATATTGTTTTTTTGTTAAATTTATGTTGCACCAAGTTAGCCTGTAGCGCACTGTTTTAGTGATTCTCATGCTTTTATGTGATCTACCTTTTTAATGCTAACAATACTATACTAGGCTTGTTTTATTATTAGGGAATACTTGATTAAAGGAACGTGTGTGCGTTTAGGGCTTTGCATAGTATTAGTGATTTCGTTTTTTGTATGCGCGCAAGATATGCTTATGTATTTACGCAACAGCGATATAATTGCTCGTGCGCAAAAACAATATGGCAGTGAAGGCCATACACGTATAAAAAATTGGTTAAATTTTATAGATGAATCTGCAGATAAAAGTGAATGGCAAAAAATTCATTTAGTTAATGATTTTTTTAATAAACATATTAAGTATAAAAGCGACGAAGACCTATGGCATCAAAAAGACTATTGGGCGACCCCGCTCGAAAGTTTGGGTATTGGCATGGGCGATTGTGAAGACTACGTAATTGCCAAATATTTTACTTTAATGGCATTGGGCGTGCCTGAGGATAAAATACGATTAATGTATGTTAGGCAAAAAACGGTTAATCAACCTCATATGGTGCTTATATACATTGAAAACCCAAATCAAATTCCTTATGTTTTAGGTAACTTTAATACTAAACTACTGCCCGCCAACAAACGCCGCGATTTAACCCCTATTTATAGTTTTAATGGCCAAGGTTTGTGGTTAGCAAAATCGAAAGGCCTGGGTAATAAAGTAAAAAACAGCCGTGGTGTATCAGCTTGGAACACCATGCTAGAACGAATTGAACAAGGTGAGCTTGCTCCCATATAGAATAACGCTAAAGGAACTATTAGTTATGTCGTCTTTTTTTAAAAATGGCTTGAGCTTAAAAACGCAAGTTTATGGATTAATTATAGTCATTTCATTAATTTCATTTTGTGTTCGGGTACTTACCGATGTAGATACCACTCGCCAGTATTTACAAACGCAAATGGGCAGCCATGCCCAAGACACCGCCACAAGTTTAGGGCTTTCTATTTCCCCCTACCTTGAAGAAGACAGCATAATGATTGCTCAAACAATGGCAACGGCCATTTTTGACTCCGGTTATTATAAGCAAATAAAGTTTACTAATGCCCAAGCTGAGGTGATTTTCGAACTTGTAAACCCTAAGCGTGTTGAATCGGTACCTAATTGGTTTATAAGTGCAGTTAAACTAAACGCACCAAGTAGACAGTCCGAGCTAAACAATGGTTGGATCATGGCAGGTACGCTTGAAGTAACAAGCCATGTTGGGCAATCGTATCTAACCCTTTGGGAACATACTAAACGCAGCTTTTATGGGTCGTTTTTGTTATTAATAGCGTCACTGGCTATTGCATTTTTAATACTACGCGCGGTGTTTAAACCACTTAGAGCTGTAGAAAACCAAGCCCACCTAGTTACACGTAAACGCTTTACGCTCAACGATGAAATACCTGTCGCGCGCGAGCTGCGCACCGTTACAAAAGCAATTAATAATATGGTTATGAACCTGCAAAGTACGTTTGACTCACTTACTAAGCAAACACAAGCCCTTACCGAAGAAGTATATATAGACCCTTTGACTGGTTTGGGTAACCGAAAGTCGTTTGATAACCATTTTAACTCGGTAGTTGATTCTATAAGTGACGAGACGCCTATTACCGCAATGATGATTACCCTGCCCTCGCTTGCAAATATTAATAAAACGGTAAGTTATCAAGACGGTGATGAACACGTAAACGAAGTGGCAAACATACTCAAAACCAGGTTTGGCGAGCTTACTAATGCAAAAGTGTTTAGGTTAAATGGCAGTACTTTTATTGCCCTTGCGCCCTACGATAGTGACTTTTTGAATAGAACTCGCCTTGAAATTACTGATGCATTTAGCCAGCAAAAAAATAGTTTGCATGTTAATGGCTTTGCTAACTTTGCGTTGGTAAGTGTACAAAAAGGAATGCCCGTAGGGCGCGTATTATCAGCGTTAGATACGGGCTGCACAATTGGTGATACAAACACTAAGGTAGACAAAGACACTTTATTTAGTGTTAATCAGTGGCGCTCGCTTATTCAGTCTATTTTGGCCTCTGGCGAAGTGAGTTTTTCAGTCCAACCAGTGAAGCGTGCTAACTCACAAAATAAACAATGTTATTTTGAGGTGTTTGCTCATTTTATTTTTGAAGGAGAAAAAGTTAATAATGGGCATTTATTTGCTATGGCTGAAAAACTCAACTTAACTGAAGAGCTTGATAAAAAAATAATACGTAATTTTGTAAATGTAAAAGAACAACACCCAAACGATGTATTTGCACTTAACTTGAGTAAGGCGTCTTTGTATTCAACTGATTTTATTGAATGGCTAACGCTTTATTCACATACAAAGCCTGTTATAAAAACTAACTTGTTATTTGAACTACACGAGATTAGCTTGCTTTATAATGTTCATATTGCCTCGCAACATATAGACATAATAAAAGACATAGGCATTAATGTGTGTATTGAACATTTTGGTACTAGCCTTACCTCCTTTAGGTATTTACAAGGGCTAGATATTGAGTATGTAAAAATAGACGGTAGCTACATACAAGACTTATTAGATAACAGCCAAAGCCAATTTTTTATTCAAACAGTTAATAATATTTGCCATGGCTTTGGTATTAAAGTTTTAGCCTGTTTAATAGAAAAACCTGAAACATTAAAGGTACTTGAAAGCTTGGGCTGCGATGGTGTACAAGGCAATTTAATTATGCCGCCTTCTAAAGTCATTAAAACTAGTAATAATGGCGCAAATAAAGAGTTTACTTTTTGCACCGATACGCTAAAATTTTGTAATTAGATATTCAACCAAGGGATCAGAGATGAAATCACTTATTTTAGCTAGCTTATTTGCTGGCGCATCAGTACTTACAGTTTTACCTGCTTATGCACAAACGGACACAGATGCAGTAGTTCAAACTGAAGGCATGGCTAATTTAGTTAACGTTTTAAATAATGCCACTGCGGAAACAGCGCCTGAACAATTAAAAGCCGACTTAGTTACTGCTATAAACGGTGTATGTACCGTCTGTACCCCCGCACAAGTTGATTCTATGATGACGGTAGTTGTAGATGCAATTGGTGCAGAAAGCCCGCTAATTGCTGACTTTTTAGCTGCGCTTGTTGCTGCAGGTGTTGATAGCGATGCTGTAACGCTTGCTGCAATAACGGCTGGAGTTGATGCAACTATTGCGTCAGAAGCAACAGCAGCTGGTCCTACAGAGCCTACAGCACCAGCTGGCCCTGTAATTGTAACCTTGCCTACAACAACCGTTCCTCAAGGCGCTGGCGGTACCGGTGGTGACGCTGGTATTTCTGAAGTTGGCAACTAAATAATAATTAGTTTTATAATACAAACGCAGCCTAATGGCTGCGTTTTTACTTTAAACACTATTGTTTAACTATTAGCTCGTTTTTTTTGAGAAAGCTGTGAATCGTTTTATATTTTTTTTGCTGTGTGCAATTGTTTTTTTGCTGCCCCTTCCTTTAGGTAGCTACCGACCCTGGGCCATTATGGCAATGGGTATTTTAATTTGTATAACCTTTGTTTTTCACCTAGTTAATAGCGCTGTAAATAACCAAGCGTTGTACCCTCCTCGCTATTCTTTACCCATTATTTCTGCTTTATTATTAGTATGCGCTATGTGTACTTTGCAATTTTTTACTGTGAGTTTAGACCCCTTTCAAACAAAACAAATGCTGTTGAAAACGAGCTTTATGGTTTGCTTTTGTTGGCTTATATTTATTTATTGCAATAATAGTGAGCGTATAAAAAAGCTTATTTATACCATTATTGCAGCGGGTGTTTTTCAGGCTTTGTATGCGACTTACCTAAATCTTTCGCCTGACATGCTTAGCCCTATTTTTGGATATAGGCACACGCAACGCGCCATAGGTACGTTTACTTACTCTAACTTTTTAGCTAACTATTTAGCGCTATGTTTATGTTTGGGTATTGGTGTATTAGTGAGTGAATTAAAGCGAGGTAGTCATACAAGTGACCTTACATTTAAACAAACTTTGCGCGCCTGGACTGAGATTTTATTAAGCTCAAAAATAATTTTGCGTATATCGTTAATTATTATAATTATTGCGCTAATTTTAACGCGTAGTCGAATGGGTAATTCAGCCTTTTTTATAGCACTAATGGCTGTTAGCTTGTTGGCTTTGTTTGTTTACAATAAAAAACCTAAAGCGTTTAAGTTACTTATTATTAGCTTTTTTATAATTGATTTGATCATTATTGGTGCAATATTTGATGTAGAAAAAGTAAAGCAACGTATAAGCGAAACCAGTATTCAATCTGAAACACGTGATGAAGTAGTTCGTGATTCAATCCCGTTAATACTCGACAAGCCTTTATTGGGTTCAGGTGGCGGTACGTTTTATACAGCCTTCCCTGCGTATCAATCTGAGCCGTACTCTGGCTATTACGATAATGCTCATAACGACTATATTCAATTTACTGTAGAGCTAGGCATACCCGTAACATCAGCTTTAGGGGCGCTTATTTTATATTGCTTATGGTTATGTATTCAGACAATGAGAAAGCGCAAAACAGCGTTATTTCAGGGCGTGGCTTTTGGCTGTGCTATCGCTATTGTAGATATGCTGCTGCATTCTTCGGTAGATTATTCGCTCCAAGCAGGCGCTAACTCAATGTTGTTTATGGCTATATTATGTTTGGCGATTTTAAGTAATAAAATAGTTGTTAAGCGAGGGCGTGATTTTAAATAGCTATTTTTAAAAATATTTGCACAAAGAGGTTTAGAGACGCTCCGCTTTAGATTCGTGATAAACAAAATGCCAGGATTGGTTATATCTTCTCATTTACTACTCATTCACTTCTCTTTGTGCAATTAGCTTAAGTTACTTTTTCACAAAGAGGTCTAGAGACGCTTAGCTTTAGAGTAGTGATAAATAAGATGTCTGGATTGGTTGTGTCTTCTCATTTACTCCTCATTTTCTTCTCTTTGTGCAATTAAGGTTTTAATTCACTCAACAAATTTTTCGCGGCTTTACTGCTCTTCTAAATCAAACTCGGTGGTGTGGCCGTCGCCGTGGATTAGTTGATAACGCGCTAAATCTCCTTGCTCAAGCGTAATTAAACTAATAGCTGAGTCGCTTACTAGGTACTTTTGGCCTTCACCTTTGGTTTGGTGTTTGTCTACTTCCATGTGCCAGCGTTTGGTGAAAAAGTTAAGCGGGCTTTTGGGGCCGTACAATATTGAGTCGAGCTTATCGAGTACATTAATTAGCTTACGCGGAAATTCGTTTTTAATACCGCTGGCGGTGAGCTGCCATATTCTATTTGGGTGATCGCCAAAACGCTTTTGCACCGAAAAACAAAAAGAATAATGCACATCACCCGATAAAATAAGCGTTTCATTAGGTGTATCTGTACGCCTAAAGGTATCAAGCAGTTTTTTGGCCGAGCCTTCGTGTGCCATCCAGTTTTCTACATCAACCATAAGCGGCTGGCCGCACATATTAAACGCCGCCTGTATTGCTTCTATTGATTTAACGCCAAACACAGGCGCTGGCGATACAATAATTACTTTGCTGTGGCTCAGTAGGCTTTCTTCAAGCTCTGTTAAGCGCTCCCAATCAAGTAAGCCTGAGGGTTCATTGAAGTTACTTTCGTTACGCCAGCGGTGTGTACGGGTATCAAGCACAACTACTTTAGGCGTGGTGGTAAGTTCATAATGCCAATAGTTAAATTCGTTCAGAGGCTTATCAAAGGCTTTAAACTGCCAACTATTGTTGGCGCTACGGCTTTGTTTAAAATCATTTATAAGCGCGCCGGTTTTATGTAGCGCGTCGTTGCCCAGCCCTTGAAATAGCCAATAACTTATCAGCCCATTATTAATGATGCGTTTACTACTTGGGTTTTGATTTATAGCTTGCTCCCACCCTGCTGTTAGGTTCCAATCATCGGTAACATCGTGATCGTCAAACATCATCAAGGTAGATACATTAGCAAATAAACGCTCTACGCTATTTAAGCCTTTTGCGTAGTCAATTAACGCCTTTTTTTCGGCGTTAAAAATGGTGTTATTTTTTTCATTGCCTTGTGTGTAATGGCTATTTTTAATATCAACGCATTGCCACGCGGCGGCACTAAAGTTAAGTAAATACAGCGCTATAAATTCTTCAAAGTGAATTAAGTGATTATGCGCTTTTACGCTAGAAAAATGAGGCTCGTCTTTTTTTAGCCAGTACCCAACGCCCAATTTTGAACGTTTTTGCCATGGCGTTTTTGGTAAGTAATGATGGCGGTTAAAAAGCTGCTCATTTATATCTGCTGGTAAATTGAGCTCAAGCGGTTGCTCTTTATAAATACCCAATGCATCTATTAGCTGATGAATAGCCAGTAGCATAGGGCCGGCTACATCATCGGCGTAAACTTGGTCTCCGCTAAGCAGTAAAAGCTGTGCGCCCTGCAGCTTATTACTGCGCTGATTGTTTTGCCATTCACTTGCTGATACTAAGCTGTCTTTTGCTGGGTGATGGGCGTTGCGACACGAGCCATGTAAAATATGCGTAAGCTTATTGGCAATTGCAAATGAAGGCGCCGTTTGCCCTTCAAAGCACCATGGAGTTAAGTCAATTTTTTGCTCGTTAATATGCAGTGTATACGCTAATAACGTGTCGAGCGGAAACTGGCTATCAACGGGTTTTATAATTATAAAATGCAGGTAAAGGTATTTACCTAATGCAATCCTTTGCTGCTCGCTGTAGCTTTGTTGGTTTTCAAGTGTGATTTGGCAATTGCCAGGGCGTGAAGTAGCAAACTGTATACATATACCACTTTGCTCAGCTCGGCGCACCATAGGCCCCATTAATAAAAGTGGGAGTTGCGCCGATTGAGTAGTCATGTGTTAGCCTTTTGCTGCTAATTTAAAAAGTGAATAAAAGTTATCAGTCGTTGCTTTTGCAAGCTCGTTAAAGCTTATGCCTTTAAGCTCACTAATATAGTAGGCAACATCTTCTACATACGCAGGCTGATTTGTTTTTCCACGGTACGGCACAGGTGCTAAATAAGGCGAGTCTGTTTCGATGAGTAATCTATCGAGTGGGATTTGTTTTACAACTTCTTTAAGCTCTACGGCATTTTTAAAGGTAACAATGCCTGAAATAGAGATATAAAATCCCATATCAATCGCTTTTTTGGCCATATCCCAATCTTCGGTAAAACAATGCAGTACGCCACCGCAGTTTTCTGCTTTGTGCTCACGCATTAAGTTAATGGTATCAGCTCTGGCATCACGGGTATGAATAATCAGTGGCTTTTGTAATTCGTTTGCTACTTCAATATGGCCAACAAAACTGGCTTGTTGTACTGCATGCGTGTCTTTTGAATAATAGTAATCTAGGCCTGTTTCGCCAATCGCGACTACTTTTTCATGCGATGCTAAATCAATGAGTTGCTGTTTATTAAGGGCATCTTTTTGATCAAGCGGATGCACGCCACACGATGCCGATACATCGTCGTAATGTTTAATTTTTTCAAGCATGCTTGGAAATTGATCAAGCGTTACACTTACACACAAAAAGTGCTCTACTTGCTTTGCACGGGCGTTGTCGAGTACTTGATCTAGGTTTAAATCTAATTTGTCAAAATCAAGACGATCTAAATGGCAATGAGAATCTACAATCACTATACGGCCTGTATGGTTTTGGGTGTTAAATTATACTAACCTGCAAAATACTTAGTTATACCAATTTGCAATAATACCTAATCATTTTGCGAAGCTAAACGTGTCGCTGCCTGCGCTAAAAAACTCTCATTTACGACTGCATGGATGCAGAAAGTAGAGCAATGCAGGAGCAATTGCCGAGCATAAATAAATAGCGAATTTTTTACCTAGCTATCAACACGTTTTTCCAGCCTCAAAGTAAATCACTTAAGTAAGCGAATGGGTATTAAACGAATTGATATAAGCAAGTTAGTATTGCAGTTAACGAGAGCTAAGCGCTCGCTAACCGGCTGCTTTATGCATATCACTATTAAGCAAATGCGTTTAAAACTACATGGTATATGTAGGATTACCAGAGTTTAACATAGTGCCTAATAGCTTTTCGATTTTAGCGTTTAAATTTGTTTTATCATCTAAAAAGCTAATGCCTATACCTGGTGGGTTAGAGCTTTGTGCGCCTTGTGGTGTGATCCAGGCAACTTTACCCGTTACCACGTCATCTTCTAGCGCATCAGGTAAAGTCACTCTAAGCGCTAAAGAGTAGCCGATTTCGTAACGCATATTGGTACGTACAAATAGGCCGCCTTTTTTTAAATAAGGCATGTAGCAGCGATAAAGTTCGTCAAGGTTATCTACATCAACTAAAAGCTCTTGCATATGTATTCCTATTAAATGTTACGCAGGGCATGCGCTAAACGCGACACTGCTAGAGGTAAATTAAGCCCGAGTACCTCTGTGCTATTTTGTAAAAATTCATTTAACGCTTGCTGAGCACTTTGGTACGCGTCAAAACTTAAACCCATTATAAGCTGCTGTTTTAATTGCTCGCTTAAAAATAATGTAAAAATGCGTATTAGCTCAGGTTGTTTGTTTATAATATTTACAAGCGGACTAAAATTATGGCTTTGTTTAAACTCAGTTGCAAATTTATATAAAGTATCAATGTGTTGCAGCTGCTCTTGCGCTTGCCACTGTTTAATTAAAAGTGGTTGCGTATAAAATAAAGGCAGCCACACATAGTCACTAATATTTAAATCGGCTAACCAGGTTTTAGCCGCTTCTGGGTTTGCGACTTTAATGTCTGTTTTGGCACAGCGGCTTAAAATGGTGGCAGGTAACTGCGCAGTGTGGCTTGTGGTTAAAATTAAAAAGCGGCTATTGCTGGGCTCTTCTAAGGTTTTTAATAACGCGTTTGCTGCTGCCGTGGTCATTTTTTCGCAGTTTTCAATAATGGCCACTTTATTACCATTTTGTGCTGCAGAGTGGTTCATAAAATCGCTTATCGCACGAATATCGTCAACACCAATGCTTTGCCCTTCAACTTGCGTTAGCCGTTTATCAGGGTGGTTACCCGCAAGTGTTAATGAGCAACTTTTGCACTGCCCGCACGGGGCTAACTTGCTACCTTCACTTTGCATATGGGTATTAATATTTTGACATAATAAGCTATTAGCTAATTGCTCGCTTAGCTCAAACTTACCAACGCCTTTTGGCCCGCATAACAACTGCGCATGATGAAAACGCTGCGCTTTATAACTTTGCGCAAGCTGTTGCTCTACGTTATTAAGCCATGGCAATGCCATGTTATTTTAACCCTTCAAAAAAGGTGCGTAGTACATTGGTTATATCGCGGTGTACTTTATCAATACTTTGGTTGGCATCTACGGTTTTTATTGAGCTATCGTCATTTGCCAACTCAACATAACGCATGCGCGTGCGCTGAAAAAACTCAATGGCTTCTTGCTCAATTCTATCAAGCTCTCCACGCCCTTTAGCACGCTCAAGGCCTATTACGGGGTCTATATCTAGGTAAATAGTTAAATCAGGTTTTAACCCTTTTAATACCATAGACGACAAAGACGCTAACGTATTAGCGCTAATGCCACGCCCGCCACCTTGGTATGCTTGAGATGATAAATCGTGGCGATCTGCTAATACCCACTGCCCTTTATCAAGCGCCGGGTTAATTACATTATGCATAAGCTGCGAGCGAGCTGCGTACATAATAAGTAGTTCGGTTTCAAAGGCTATGTCTTCTTCATGCTCGGCTTTTACTAAAGTACGTAAAGACTCGGCAAGCGGTGTACCACCTGGCTCGCGTACGTTAATAAAGTCTATTTGTTTTTTATTTAAAAAGTCTTGGCATAACGAAATAGCCGTTGATTTACCTGCGCCTTCAAGGCCTTCAATAACAATAAATTTTGGTTTCATATAAAGTTTAATTCGTTTTATTTAATATATACGTTTTAACTGCCGCGTTGTGTTGCTTTAACGTGGTTGAAAATTGATGACTGCCATCGCCCTTAGCCACAAAATAAACATACTGTGTTTTAGGCGGATTAAGCGCTGCTAAAATAGCCGCTTTTGAGGGCATGGCAATGGGTGTTGGCGGCAGCCCTTTAATGCGATACGTATTATAAGGTGTGTAATCGCGTAAATCTTTTCGTTTAATGTCACCGTCAAAACTCTCTCCTAGGCCATATATTACGGTGGGATCGGTTTGTAGGCGCATATTTGCGTTTAATCTATTTATAAATACGGCGGCTATTAACGGGCGCTCACTGGCAAGGCCTGTTTCTTTTTCGATAATAGAGGCCATGATAAGTGCATCATATGCGTTTTTATACGGTAGGTTTTCTGCACGTTGTGGCCATGCTTGCTCAAGTGTTTGCTGCATTTTAACGGCCGCACGTTTTAATAAACTACTGGCAGTATCACCGCTGTGATAATGATACGTATCTGGAAACAGCCACCCTTCTAAATGGCCTTTTTCACCTACTATTTGCTGCGCCAGTTGCTCTGTATTTAAGTTATTAGTTAAATGCGGCGCACTACTAATGGCTGCTATCACTTCGCGTAAGTTTTGCCCTTCAATAATAGTAAAGCTAAAACTGATTTGCTCACCGTTGTTTATTTTTTTTATATTATTAATAACGCTTGTATTCGTTAGCTCGTACAAACCTGCTTTTAAGTCGGTTAGTGTTGGGTCAAGCTTTGCAATTACTTGGTAAAGCCAGCAGCTTTTTAACCAATTATTAGCTTGCCATTGTTTACATAGCTGGTTAAAGCCCATGCCTTTTTTAACTTCAAACTGGGTAGGCGTTGTTATATTTAGCGGGCTAGTTATTGTTGCTTGTAATTGCTGATACCCTACTAGCGTTGTAACTAAAGCTAACAATAATACCGATAAAATAACTTTTAACACTTAGCCTCCTTGGCTAATAATTCATTTAATAAACACATGCTTTGCTCAACATTAAATGTATGTTGTTCTATACGACTAACGGGCACAGCGCCCATTAAGCTATTACAAATAAATACGGCACTAGCTTGGGTTAATTCATTTAGGCTTACTTGCTTAAATTCAACCGCTAATTTATCACATAACGATTGCAGATAAACCCCTTTAATACCGCATTGCTCAAGGCTTGGCGTATATACCTTATTATCACGAATAGCAAAAATATTAGCTGCCGAGGCTTCAATCACATTGTTTTGATGATCGAGTACTAAAACATCGTCACATTGCTGTTTTGCCATGGCATTTTTAATCAGCACTTGTTCTAGTCGGTTAAGTGTTTTTAAACCGGCTAATAAAGGTTGGGCTGCTAATTTTATTGGGCTTAGGGCTAAACTCACCCCTGTTTTTGCTAATGCTGGGTAGCTTTGAGGAAACTCTAACACGGTAATTAAAATGGTTAAATGGGTGTGTTGCGGCAATCCATAGCCCCGCCCACCTTCTCCGCGGGTGATCACTATTTTAAGCACATTTAATTGGCAGCCAGTAATCGCCTTTGCAATATGTTGCTCAAGCTCAGTAAAGTTAATTGCAGGAAACGCTAAGCGCTCTGCGCATTCTACTAAACGTGCTTTATGGTACTGCCAGTGCTCTACTTGCCCTGCAATTACTTTGGCTGTGGTAAAAAAACCATCACCGTAGTTAAGGCCTCTATCGCGTGTATTAATCGCACTTGTATCATCGGTTGTTATTATTGTTTGCATATTGAATGGCTTGCATAAAAAAAGCCCAGTTAAACAACTGAGCTCTTATAATGTGGTTCGTTGTTAAAAAGGATTATACCTTTTTAAATAGCAACGAGCCATTAGTCCCACCAAAACCAAATGAGTTACACAATGCAAAATCGAGTTTTGCATCACGTGCAGTGTGGGCTATATAATCTAAGTCACAGCCTTCATCTGGGTTGTCTAGGTTAATGGTGGGCGATACTTTTTGATCAGCCAGCGATAAAATAGAAATAATAGACTCTACAGAACCCGCTGCACCTAATAGGTGGCCCATCATCGATTTAGACGAGCCTACCATTACATCTTGCGCTGCACTGCCAAAAATAGTTTTAACAGCTTGCGTTTCGGCTTTGTCGCCTGCATTAGTAGATGTACCGTGTGCGTTAATGTAACCAACTTGGTCTGCATTTACTTGTGCATCGTTTAATGCATTTTGCATAGCAAGTGCCGCACCTGCACCGTCTTCCGGTGGCGAGGTCATGTGATATGCATCACCGCTCATACCAAAGCCAACAAGCTCAGCATAAATTTTAGCGCCACGGGCTTTAGCGTGTTCATACTCTTCTACTACAACAACACCTGCACCATCAGATAGTACAAAACCATCGCGGTCTTTGTCCCACGGACGCGACGCAGCTTGTGGGTCGTCGTTACGGGTAGAAAGCGCACGTGCAGCATTAAAGCCACCCATGCCAATAGGTGTACAGGCTTTTTCTGCGCCACCGGCAACCATCGCATCGGCATCGCCGTAAGCAATCATACGCGCTGCATGGCCAATATTGTGCAGACCTGTAGTACATGCCGTCACAATAGAAATATTAGGACCACGTAAACCATGCATCATTGATAAATGGCCCGAGATCATATTAATAATGGTTGATGGCACATAAAATGGAGAAAGCTTACGTGGGCCACTGTTAAGTAGCTTTATGTGGTTTTCTTCAATTAGGGTCAATCCACCAATGCCTGAGCCTACAGCAACACCAATACGTGTTGCGTTTTGTTCAGTAACTTCAAGGCCTGAGTCTTGAAAGGCTTGAACACCCGCTGCAATGCCGTACTGAATAAATAAGTCCATTTTTTTAGTATCTTTCGCTGACATGTATGCAGTTGCATCAAAGTCATTTATGAGTCCAGCGAATTTAGTACCAAATTTTGATGTATCAAAGTGGGTTATATTTTGTATACCACTTTTACCATCTAATAAGCCTTGCCAGGTAGATTGCACATCATTACCTAGCGGCGTCAACATTCCTAAGCCAGTTACGACGACTCGACGTTTAGCCACGGTTTGCCTCCAATAAGGGATATTTAAACCAATTGATTAAAATAGTATTATTTTAGTAAGCCGTTTAACTCACTAAGTTTAAATCTATTGGCATTACAAAGGGAATTCATACCCAAGCGACCTCAAAGTGCGAGTCTCAAATTCAACTAAAGATGTGCTATTACAAATGAATGCAGTAGAGAGTAAAAGCGGGTGAATTTGAATCATGAACTTTGAGGTGGTTTGGATATATAGATTAAAGGCAGCGAATGCTGCCTTTAATATGCGATTAATTACTCAGCGTGAGCTGATACGTAATCGATTGCAGATTGTACTGTAGTGATCTTTTCAGCTTCTTCATCTGGGATCTCAGTATCAAACTCTTCTTCAAGAGCCATAACTAGTTCAACAGTATCAAGAGAATCTGCACCTAGGTCGTCTACGAAAGAAGCTTCGTTTTTAACTTCTTCTTCTTTAACACCTAGCTGTTCGATGATAATTTTTTTTACGCGTTCTTGGATATCGCTCATTCTTCTTTCCTTTATTAAAAACGCCAATGCGTTATTTTCAGATTGCGGCGTAGTTTACGCCGCATAATTCTCTGATTCAATGATTTGACCATAAATAATTGTCTGGTCAAACCTCTGAGTGTTTGTTTTGTCTTTTATCGCTTATTTTCACAGCGATTTCAAGTATGTTTAAAGCAAGAACATAAAAATTTCAATGTTTTTGAGGTCACTTACTTAAGTTATTTTTAGCATTTACTTTTAACAATGGCGGTTAAACCATGTACATCGCGCCATTTACATGCAAAGTCTCGCCAGATACATACGCAGCCGCGTCAGATGCTAAATAACACACTGCCGCTGCTATTTCATCAGGCTGACCTAACCGACCTGCTGGTACATTAGCAAGGGTGGCCGCTTTTTGATCTTCTGTTAGCTCATCGGTCATATCAGTTTGAATAAAACCAGGGGCTACTACATTTACTGTAATGCCGCGCGATGCAACTTCGCGTGCAAGCGATTTAGAAAAGCCAATGACACCCGCTTTAGCCGCCGCGTAGTTAGCTTGCCCTGCATTACCCATAGTGCCCACAACTGAGCCAATATTAATAATACGGCCGTTCTTTTTCTTCATCATTGGGCGTAATACCGCTTTAGATAAACGGAAGATAGAGCTTAAGTTGGTGTCGATAATATCGTCCCACTCACCGTCTTTCATACGCATTAATAAATTATCACGGGTAATACCTGCGTTATTTACAAGTACGTCAACATCGCCTAAGTCGGCTTTTATTGCTGCTAATGTAGCCTCAATCGATGCAGGATCGGTTACGTTTAAAGCATAACCCTTACCGTTATCACCTAAGTAATCGCTAATTTTAGCCGCGCCTGACTCACTCGTAGCAGTACCTGCTACTTTTGCGCCTTGCGCTACTAAAGTGTTTGCAATTGCTTTACCAATACCACGGCTTGCGCCAGTAATTAGGACAACTTTGCCCTCTAATGAAAATAAATTAGTCATTTTATATTCTCTTATTTTGCAGCGTCGATAGCAGCAGCGTCATTTACTGAGCCACATACCATTGCTTTGTCAATTCGTTTTGCAAGGCCAGTTAATACTTTACCTGGGCCAAATTCGTAGCTTTGCGTAATGCCTTGAGCAACTAAAGCCTGTACTGTTTCTGTCCAACGAACTGGGCTGTATAGTTGACGTACCAATGCATCTTTAATTGCATCAGCCGAGCTTTGTGCTTTTACATCAACATTATTAATTACATCACACTTAGGTGTATTAAATGTTAAAGCGGCTAAATCGTTGGCAAGTTTTTCCGCAGCTGGTTTCATTAGTTCACAATGTGAAGGCACGCTTACACTCAGTGGTAAGGCACGTTTTGCGCCGGCATCTTTACACGCTTGTGAAGCTCTATCAACAGCAGCTTTATGCCCTGCAATAACAACTTGCCCTGGTGAGTTATAATTTACCGGTGAAACAACCTCGCCTTGTGCAGACTCTTCACATGCTGTTTTTATTTGCTCATCGCCTAAACCAATAATGGCAGCCATAGAGCCTACGCCCGCAGGCACAGCTTCTTGCATGTATAAGCCACGGTTTTCAACAAGTTTTACCGCTTCACCTAGGCTAATAACCTCACTACATACCAATGCAGAGTATTCACCTAAGCTGTGACCAGCCATAACCACATCCACATCTGGGTTTGCAGCTAACCAGTGGCGGTAAATTGCCACGCTTGCTGTTAATAAAGCAGGTTGAGTGCGGTGAGTTTGATTAAGTTCTTCTTCTGGGCCATTTAGTACAAGCGCTGCTAAATCGTAGCCAAGTGCGCTTGACGCTTCGCTAAAGGTTGCTTTTACAATGTCAGAGCTCTCTAGTAGCTCGCTTAACATGCCAACGCTTTGTGAGCCCTGACCAGGAAATAGAAGTGCAATTTTTTGTGCCATACTTTGCTCTTTTTAATTAAACAAAAATTTAGTGTAACTACGGCACCTAAACGTTATTCGGCCGCCGAGTTTTTAGAATGTGTTTTTTCGAAAATAGCGGCTATTTTATCTGGAAGTTGACGTTCAACCTCTTTTACCGCTTCATCGATTGCTGCTTGAAATGCTTTTGCTGATGCATTTCCATGGCT
The DNA here is from genome assembly GCF_028599215.1 of Pseudoalteromonas sp. Angola-30. Taxonomy (NCBI): domain Bacteria; kingdom Pseudomonadati; phylum Pseudomonadota; class Gammaproteobacteria; order Alteromonadales; family Pseudoalteromonadaceae; genus Pseudoalteromonas; species Pseudoalteromonas sp. Angola-30. The sequence continues at coordinate 121,672 of NZ_JAQREI010000004.1, read as the reverse complement.
TTTAACGACAATACCGCGCAATCCTACCAGAGAAGCGCCGTTATACTGGTCGGGGTTCACCCGATTATAGAGTTTTTTTATGATAGGACTTAAAATAAACGCCATGCATTTGTAAATTAAGTGCTTTTCTAGGGCGCTTGTAAACTTTTTCATGATCAGTTTAGCAATGCCTTCGCAGGTTTTTAATGCAACGTTTCCGACAAACCCTTCACACACAATGACATCGGCTTTCCCCGAAAAAATATCACTGCCTTCACTGTAACCCGTGTAATTAATATAAGGGCTTTGCTGCATAAGCTGCGCTGCTTGCTTTATGCCTTCATGGCCTTTTATGTCTTCAGAGCCAATATTAAGTAAACTCACTTTAGGGTTGTCGCAGCCAAGAGCTTGGCCTGCTACTACCGAGCCCATAATGCCAAATTGATAAAGTATTTCTGAATCACAATGCACATTAGCGCCTAAATCAAGCAGATAAACTGGATTTTTTCGCTCTGTAGGAACGGCCGATATTAATGCGGGGCGTTTAACGCCAGGCAGCATTTTTAATACGTAATGAGCCATAAAAAATAAAGCGCCGGTGTTACCCGAGCTTACACAGGCTTGTGCTTCACCCGATTTAACTAAATCAAGGGCGACACGCATAGAGGAGTCTTTTTTAGAACGCACAGCTAAAGCGGGTTCGCAGGCATTAGTGACAACTTCGCTGCAATGGCGAATAATTAAACGTGGGTGTGAAAGTGAATCGAGGGATTCTAATTGATTAGTAATTACTTGCTCGTTGCCACATAAAATGAGTGTTAAATTGGCATGAGCATTTACTGCGCAAACGGCAGCGGGGATAGATGAACGGGGGCCATAATCGCCCCCCATCATATCTAACGCTATGGTTAGATTAGTCAGCATAAAGCAATCTCTTAGTTAGAAATTACTTGAACGCCTTTGTAGTAACCGTCAGCAGTTACATGGTGACGACGATGAGTCTCACCTGAAGTTTGGTCAACTGTTAAAGTTGGACCGTTGATCGCATCGTGTGAACGGCGCATGCCGCGTCTTGCACGAGACTTTTTGCTTTTTTGTACAGCCATTAGTCTTCTCCTAAGAATCTTTCTTAAGTTGTTTCAAAATATCAAATGGATTTGGTTTATCATCTTCCGCCTTTAGTACACCAAAGCTAGCAGGCTTTGATGAGTAATTGCACGAAGCTTCGTTGTGTGTAGGCACTAATGGCACTGCTAAAATTAGCTCGTCTTCGATTAACTCAAACACGTTAATTTCACCGTTTTCATCAAGCGCTACTTCATCGTAGACTTCAGGAAGATCATCTGACTCAGCATCCAAACCAACAGGCGAATACATAAAGTCTTGATCCAAATCCAACCCTAAATCATCATTACAACGCTGACAAGTTACAGTTACGTGTGTAGACAAATTGCCACTAATCACAACTAAACCTTGCTCATCGGTTTTGCACTGAATTTTTACCGCTATTTCACCTACTTCTTCCTGTACAACACCTCGTAAACGAGCAAGTTTTTCAAGCGGTACAATACCATCGTAAGTTAAACGGTGTTGCGCTGCTTTCCCAGGATGAAGAGTGATGGGAATTTTTACCTTTTGCATAGGGGCTGCATCATATAGATAGTTAATTGGTTAGTCAAAGCAAAAAAGCATTTTTACATGGTTTTTCACGTGTTTTCATTACGGATCTGATTTATCCTAACTCAAACTAATTTTAATTAGGATAATAATTTATGAAGCACCCGCTTATATTAGCGTCAAGCTCGCCATTTAGGCAGTCTTTATTGCAAAAATTTAATCTGCCATTTAGTACTTTTTCGCCTGATATTGACGAAACCGCCATACCAAACGAACTCCCTGAGCAACTTGTTAAGCGCCTAAGCGAGCGCAAAGCGCGTGCCGCTTGCGATCATTTTGTTAAAGGCCTTGCAATCGGCTCCGACCAAGTGGCCGTATTTGATGGGCAAATACTTGGTAAACCTCATAATAAAGAAAACGCCATAAAGCAGCTTTCTTTGTTTAGCGGCCAAACTGTCACGTTTTTAACAGGCCTGTGTGTTTACGATATTGCTAGCGATAAAGCAAAAACGTTAATAGAGCCTTTTGAGGTAGTATTTAGAACACTCACCAAAGAGCAAATAGAAGCCTACTGCGATGCAGAGCAGCCTTATAACTGTGCTGGGAGCTTTAAAAGTGAAGGGTTAGGGATTTGCTTATTTGAAAAATTAAACGGAGACGATCCTAATAGCTTAATAGGCTTGCCTCTTATTAAACTCAGCCAGCTATTGGCTGAGTTTAATCTCGACATACTCGCCGCTCAACCTTAGCCAAGTAGCATGCGTTGCAGCTGCTGATAATTATCAACGGTTGCAATGGGGCTAAACTCACTTAACTGCACTGCACTGTGTACGCCCATGGTAACGCCAATTCTATCTATGTTGGCTGCCTGTGCCATGGCCATATCTATTTTGGTATCCCCAATCATGAGTGCTTCGTCGGCATTTATTGCTAATTCAGCTAATAGTTGTTCAAGCATATCGGGGGAAGGTTTAGAGCGTGCTTCATTACTTGTGCGCGTGGCACTAAAGTAATGCCCTAACTGAGTTTGCTCTAATAAACGCATTAAACCATCACGCCCTTTACCGGTGGCAATCGCTAAAATAACCCCTTGTGCTTTTAACGCACTTAGTACATTTTCTACATTATCAAATACAGGAGTGGCAGTCGTATCAACACGGTATTGCTGTTTATAGCCGTTAATTAATGCGGGATGGTGCGCTACGTCCTCAGGAAATAGCACCTCAATAGCAAGTTCAAGCGACATACCAATAATATTTTTAATTGCAGTGTCGCTCGGCGGCTCAATATTAAGCGCCAGCGCACTGTGACGAATACAATTAACAATTTTGCTAATTGAGTCCATTACAGTGCCATCCCAATCAAAAATAACCAGTTTATATTTTTTTAATACAGCGGTGGCCATTACGCTTTAGCATCTCTTAATTTTAAAATACAACTTTTAAGTGCGTTATCAAGCGGCGCCTCTACGCGCATGGTAGTTTCGTTTTTAGGGTGATAAAAACTTAAATCGTGGGCGTGTAAAAATAAGCGGTTTAAGCCTATTTTGCGCATTGATACATCAAACCCTTGGTCGCCGTATTTATCATCGCATGCAATAGGGTGGCCTTTACACTGTGTATGAACACGAATTTGGTGAGTACGCCCAGTCACAGGTGAGGCTTGTACTAACGAGCACTCGTTAAAACGCTCAAGTACTCTAAAGCGAGTATGTGAAGGTTTACCTTCGTTATTATCTACACGCACCACGCGCTCGCCCGACTTAAGGGTGTTTTTACGCAGCCCTTCAGTTACATTTTTAACCGACGAATCCCACTGCCCTGTTACCAACGCCCAGTAATTTTTTTCCATTGTTTTTTCACGCAGCTGCTCATGCAATGCGGTAAGTACCGAGCGACGCTTTGAAATTAGTAAACACCCCGATGTGTCTCTATCAAGCCTATGTACTAGCTCTAAACTGCGCTCATCTGGGCGTAATACGCGTAGTGCTTCTATTAAACCGTAGCTTAAACCACTACCGCCATGTACAGCCATGCCCGAGGGCTTGTTAATTACAATAAGGTATTTATCTTCAAAGAGTATTGCGTCTTCTAATTGCTTCACTTTATCAAGCTTTTTAGGCACAAACTCTTCGCGCTCTGCTACTTTAATTGGCGGAATACGCACTACATCATCAAGCTGTAATTTGTAAACTGGCTTAATACGCTTTTTATTAACGCGTACCTCGCCTTTGCGTAAAATTTTATAAACAGCGCTTTTAGGCACCCCTTTTAAATGGGTAATAAGAAAGTTATCAATACGCTGACCTAAATGGTCTTCGTTGATTGTGACAAAAGTTACTTGTAAGCCGGTTTTTTCTGACATTGCCTAATCACTGATTTAAGTAAAATAATTTAGTTGCTAACACGGTTATAATAGTGGGATAATCAGCAGCGCAAATATTTAGTATTTGCAAATAACAACGGTGCTTTTTAACACATTAAAACATTCGTGATGCACATTCTGGGTAGCCGATCATACAGATCCGAGTTAAGTTTTCCAAAGCTTTTATGCCTACTCAGTTAACACGTGCGATCAACTAACAGTAATGCGCGTAATATATTACTGGTTAAGTTTGAACATGAATTTACATTTAATGTAAAAATAAAAGCAATGAACAAATAATTTGTTTGATAGTGACGACGTAAAAACGTTGTTCAGCATTTGCTCACACGTAGTACCGTATAGCAGCTTATTTAGAACTAAAAATCTAGCAAATAAGCGTTTATTAACATTCGGCAGCGAACTTTGCTCGCAAGTACTTAGAAAATACTCATCGTATTTAAGTTACTTAACGAGCCCTACGCGCCTAACATAAACGTACTAAAAAGATTGATATGACAGGCCAACTTCTGGGTAAAACTTGTAAAGAGCATAAGAGCCGACAGTTTTAGCACCATAAAGAATTTAATAACGTAAGCGTACGTTATTGTTAGCCAGCATTTAAAAAATACTGCATACACATTACAGAGCGTTCCGTTACAGACCCAGTCGTGAGGCTGCACATTCTAAAAAAAGGAACAACTGAACAGGCGAACACGTTTCGTCATGTCAGCGACAAAAAATAAGTAGAGTAACAATATGAAACGTATGCTAATCAATGCAACGCAGCAAGAAGAAATGCGCGTAGCACTGGTTGACGGCCAGCGCCTATATGATTTAGATATAGAAAGCCCAGGTCACGAACAGAAAAAAGCCAATATTTATAAAGGCAAAATCACACGCATTGAACCCTCTTTAGAAGCGGCTTTCGTAGATTACGGCGCCGATCGTCATGGTTTCCTTCCTTTAAAAGAAATTGCCCGTACTTACTTCCCACAAGGTTACACTTTTCATGGACGCCCAAATATTCGCGACGTGATTAAAGAAGGCCAAGAAGTAATTGTACAAGTTGATAAAGAAGAGCGCGGCCAAAAAGGCGCGGCCCTTACTACCTTTATCAGCGTAGCGGGTAGCTACTTAGTGCTAATGCCAAACAACCCTCGTGCAGGCGGTATTTCTCGTCGTATTGAAGGCGATGAGCGTACAGACCTTAAAGAAGCACTTAGCCGATTAGAACTTCCTAAAGGTATGGGCTTAATTGTTCGTACAGCAGGTGTTGGCAAATCGTTTGAAGAATTAAACTACGATTTAAAAGCACTTTTAGTACATTGGGATGCAATTCAACAAGCAGCCGACAGTGCTAAAGCACCGTTTTTGATTCACCAAGAAAGCAATGTAATTTTCCGCGCTATTCGCGATTATTTACGTCGTGATATTGGTGAAATCTTAATTGATAAACCACGCGTATTTGAAGAAGCTAAAGCGCACATTGAGCGTTTTCGCCCTGACTTTATGAGCCGCGTAAAGCTTTATCAAGGCGACACGCCATTGTTTACGCATTACCAAATTGAAAGCCAAATTGAGTCTGCGTTCCAACGTGAAGTACGTTTGCCTTCAGGTGGCTCAATTGTAATTGACCCAACAGAAGCGCTTACCTCTATTGATATCAACTCGTCTAAAGCAACAAAAGGCGGAGATATCGAAGAAACAGCACTGAATACTAACTTAGAAGCGGCTGATGAAATTGCCCGTCAATTACGTCTTCGCGACTTAGGTGGCTTAATTGTTATCGACTTTATCGATATGACACCGCCACGCCATCAGCGTGAAGTAGAAAACCGCTTAAAAGATGCCGCTCGTCCAGATCGTGCGCGTGTACAAATTGGTAAAATTTCGCGCTTTGGTTTACTTGAAATGTCGCGCCAGCGTTTGCGTCCTTCACTAGGTGAAGCAAGCCAAGGCCCATGTCCGCGTTGTAGCGGCCAAGGTACTATTCGTTCTAACGAGTCTATCGCCTTGTCTATTTTGCGTTTAATTGAAGAAGAAGCAATTAAAGACAACACAGCACAAGTAAATGCACAAGTGCCTGTAGCGGTTGCCGCTTATTTATTAAACGAGCAGCGCAGAAGCGTTCATCGTATTGAAAAACATCATAAATGTGATGTGGTTATTATTCCTAATCAACACATGGAAACACCACACTACGAAGTGATGCGTTTACGTAAAGACGAAACACTAGAAACAGTAAGTTACGAGCAAGTTGTTGCACCTGAGCCAGAATCGTTCGAAATGGCTAAACCAGCAGCTGCGCCTGTTCGTGAAGAGCCGATGCTTAAAGGTGTTGTTATGCCTTCAACGCCAGCGCCACAAGCTAAAGTAGACAAACCAGCAGCGCCTGTTGCTGTACCTAAGGTTGAAGGTGGCCTATTGGCTGCTATTGGTAATTGGTTTAAGTCGTTATTTGCTGGTGAAAGCGAAGAAGAAAAGCAAGCAAAAGAAAAAGCTGAGCAAGAAAAGCAACAGCAAACACGTAATAACAATCGCCGTGGTAACAGTGACAACCGTCGCCGCAATAACAACCAGCGTCGTCGTAATAACTCTCGCTCTAAACCTCGTGGTGAACGTCCTGCTGAAGAAGAAGTGAAAACTGAATCTACCGCGAACGAAAGCCAAGAGAAAAACGAGAACCGCAATAAGCGCCGTCGTAATCCTAACTCGCGTAAGCGTAACGATAACCGTAATAACGACAATCGTACCGCTGACAAAGAGCAAGTTAAAACAGACGCAAAAGCGAATGAAACTGAGGCTAAGCAAAGCACTGAGCCTAAAGAGCAAAAGCCAAAAGTTCGCCGTCAACGTCGTAATGTTCGTAAAAAAGTACGTATCCAAGATGAAAATACTGAGCAAGTAAAAGCATCTGATACGACTGAGCAAGCGCAGCAAAGCACTGAAACAGCTAAAGTAGAGCAGCCTAAAGCGCAAGAGCAAGCGCCAGCAGCAAAGCAAACTGCAAATGAGCAAAAGTCAGAGCAAACAAAACCTGCACCTGTGAAAGAGCAAGCGCCTAAGGCACAACCTGAGCAAGAAGAAAAGCCAGTAGCTGCAGCGTCAACTGACGAAGCAAACTCTGAAGATGAGCAAGGGCAAACACGTACGCGTTCACGCCGTTCTCCTCGTCACCTTCGCGCTTCGGGCCAGCGTCGCCGTCGTCCTGAACAAGGTGAAGCTACAGAAGAAAAAGCAGATGAAGCTCCGGCATTTGTGCCAGTAGCAGATCAAGCTGCCGCTGAGTATGAGGCAGAGCTAAAAGCAAAAGCTGAACAGCCAAACTCAAACGATGCATCAGAAAATGTTGAGCAAGCGTTAGCTGTAGAAGACTTAGCTAAAGTTGAAGCTGCTCCTAAAGCAGAGCAACCAACAGCCAATGACGATGCAGTACAAACTGTTGATCCTGAAACAGCTGAAGAGCCAGTTGTTGTTACTGAGCAACCAATAACAACATCTGAGCCTGTGAAATCAGAGCCTGAAGTAGCTGAGCAACCAGCAACACCAGAGCCTGTTAAAGCTGAGCCTGAAGTAGCTGAACAACCAGCAACACCAGAGCCTGTTAAAGCAGAGCCTGAAGTAGCTGAACAACCAGCAATACCAGAGCCTGTAAAAGCAGAGCCTGAAGTAGCTGAGCAACCAGCAACACCAGAACCTGTTAAAGCAGAGCCTGAAGTAGTTGAGCAACCAGCGAAACCTGAGCCTGTTAAAGCAGAGCCTGAAGTAGCTGAGCAACCAGCGAAACCTGAGCCTGTTAAAGCAGAGCCTGAAGTAGCTGAGCAAAAAGATGCCAATGCAAAAACGGTTATTAGCAAAGGGGCTGCAAGCGCACCTATGGCTCAACCGACACCAGTTGCTGATAGCGACGTAAAGCATACATCAGTTGCCATGGCACACGATAAACGTGAGTTAGTTCCTGATAGTGGCTTACGCGCAGGGTCAATTAAACCTGCAGGTCGTGCTAGTTCAGACATGACTAAAACAATGAGCGCTGAGTAACCCTTAGCCTCATTAAAAAGCCGCGCTATGTAAAAATAGCGCGGCTTTTTTGTTTTAAAACCTGTCTTGTCCTGAAATATGTTTTGTCATTTACCCCTCTTTCGCTTCTCTTTGTGCAATAGATCTTCATTAGCAAAAATAAACAGCTGCGCTGCTTCTCGCGCAAGCAAGCTTTGCGACTACAGCCTAACTTTAGCATCGTTGCTATTTTCACTTGTGGACGCACAACTTGTTGGCGTGACGGGCAAAGCCTGTAATAAAGGATTTATCCTCGAAGAGATTTAGAGGCGCTGCGCTTTAGAGCATTAATAAAACTAAATTAAAGGTAATAAAAAAGCGCGATAAAAATATCGCGCTCTTAAATCGGCTTTTAACTAGATCAAATGAGTTTATTCGCTTTCATTTTCCATAAAGCGCTGTAACTGATCTTTTAAGTTTGGTGGAATGCCTTTAATAACCAGTGTATCGGTCGCTTCATTGTAAGTTACGCGCTCACCTAAATGTTTACGCTCAAAACTAACACTAACACCGCCCCCTAAACCCGAAAACTTAACCATACTGGTCACCGTTTTTTTATCGACCGGGAAAGAGTCTTCTAAATCGTAGCTTTGCTCTTTGCAAAAGTTATCAAACGGACTATCGTCACCTTTGGTTAGCGTAGCCGAGAGCTCAGTAACGCTTGCATCTTCACCCGTGGTCACGCAATCGTTACAGTAGTCAAATACTTGCTTACGTAATTCGTCTTTTTCTGATTTATCGAATGATTGCTCCGATAAATAGTCTTCAACGGCATTAAGCATCACTTGGCTTTGTTGTTTAGGGTCTATGCCCTCTTCACAACCTAAAAAGTCTAAGAAAAAGTCTGCTACTTTTCGACCTGCTCGCCCTTTAATAAAAGAGATATAGCGATTGTCCTCAGCTTGAGTATCCCACGCGGTTAAATCGATACGTGCAGCTAGTTGCATGCGCGATATATCTAAGTGGCGCGACGCTGCTAAATCAAGCTCAGAGGTCATGCTGTAGTGCTCTTTAATATTGATCATAGCTATTAGCATGTAATCAGTAGCCACATACTGATAATGACAAAATACTAAGTAGCCTGTTTCGCTAAAGGCATATTTATCTAACTCTTCTTTTAAAACAGTGGATGCCTGTTCGGTCATGTGCCAAAAGCCTAACTCGTCATTACGATAGCTTTGCATTGCCGAGGCTACAACACTGTTTTTATCGCCACTAAATGCACAGTAACCTTTACCTGGCTTTGAGTTGTATGCATGATGAAGTTGTTCGATAAAAACAGCGACTTTATCGTTTATCACCATTTCATCGTTTCGTAGGTGAATTTGCGTATCGTCGTCTTTTTTGTCTACATAATGAACGACTAATTTTTTAACGTCTGTTGTCATCTTTGTTTTTCACGCCTCTGGTGTTAAAATACGAGAATATAACTCTTTTATTGAACCAACTGATGCCAATCTTATCAAAATACTCTAATGAAGAAGTAGAACAAATCGTCGATCAGCTCATTGATGTGCTAACGCAACACAATGCGCCGGTTGATTTAAGCCTTATGTGTTTAGGAAATTCTATCACGCATATCCTAAAAGAGCATGTACCTGCAGGGAAAAGACAAGCCGTAACTGAGAACTTTGCAAAAGCACTTGCTCAGTCGGTTAAATAAATTATATGAATTTATCGCAGCACAATCAGTTTTCGTCAAAAGCGAGTCAGTTATTAAGTTGGGGCCACTGGTTCACTTTTGCAAATATTGGTTTAGCGCTTTTTATTAGCCTAAGCTTTTTATTTGCAGATTCACCGCCAACTAGCTTTATGGGTATTACCTATATGTTAGTGACGTGGTTAAGCCATACGAGCTTTATCGCTTTTTTAGCATTTGTGCTGACGGTATTTCCTTTAAGCTTAGTGTTTCCCTACCCTCGACATATTCGAGGTATGGCTGCCGTTATTGCTACGCTTGGGGCGTCTATTTTAACGCTTGATGCGTATGTATACGTTAATTTGGGCTATCATTTAAGCTCTTCTGCGCTACCGGAAATCATTTCCTTACTGTGGCACCGTCTAACTAGCTCGCCTGCCCTTACTACCTTGTTAGCCGGGGGGATTGTTTTACTCATTTTAGGCTTCCAGTTAGTTGTAAGTAACTATACATGGCAGCACTTAGCGCGTTTAAAACAACTTAAGTTTGCCCGTTTTGCCAGCTCGTTTTTAGTGTTGTGTTTTGCACTTAGCCACAGTATTCACATTTGGGCAGATGCAAATTTAAAGTTTGATATAACGAAGCAAGATAACGTTTTACCGCTGTCGTACCCTACGACCGCTAAAAGCTTATTAGCAAAAAATGATTTGCTCGACATTGAAAGCTATAAACAAGCTCACAATGTAAGAATTAATAACCAAAATATTAATTACCAAATACCTGCGCCAATGCAAAAATGTGAAGATTACACTGCACAGCAAGTCGATATTTTTGTATTTGATACCAACGAGCAGTTAAAACGCTTTGTTGCCAAGCATAAAAACCTACATAAAACTGATCAGTTCTTACAGCCAACACACCATGGCGATAGCTTGTTTAGTTTAGTGTATGGCTTACCTTCTTTTTATAAAATGGCTATTTTATCAGAGCAAACCTTGCCCGCGTGGCAAAGTCAGCGCAGAAGCATAGAGCTTGCTGGAATTGAAAAGCTAAACTTTATAAACGATCAAGCGCATTCAAACAGCGCAATTAAAATCATTAAAGGTGAAGATAATCCGTCTCCTCGCAGTGACGACACCCATATTTTTGCGTTTAGCTTAGCTAATAATAGCTCGGAAGTAGTTACATCATCGGTGTTATACAGCTCAGATAAGCGAATAGCCAAGGTAGATGGACTTATTCAACCCAGTGATATTATTGCAACCAGTGTAGGCCAATACTTGAACTGTAAGTCTGTGGTTAAACAAACCATGCTAGGTGAAAACCTGTATAAGAAAAAAACGGACACTGGCGTTAATTACTCGCAAGGCGTAGTTATTGCTTACAAAAAAGATAGAATTACGCTAATAGATTCAGACGGCAACTATAAAAATATATCTGCCGCTGAAGGTTTTTCTATTGAGCAAAGCCTCGATATCCCGTTTTTAGTACAAAGTATTAAAAAGCTAAAAACCTACACACAATAGCCCTATCCCTTAACCTAGCTTGCTATAACACCAAGCTAGGTTATATTTACTAAATCATAGTAAACGCTCAGGGATGAAATTAATGCAAAAACACACACTTTTTTTATGCGCAGTAATGGTATGCCCACTTTCTCTGCATGCGCAAAATGCCACAACTTACTATAAATGCGTGACAAAAAACGGCACTATCTTTTCGCAATTCCCTTGTAACGATAACGCTACCGCCTACACAATTAATACAGTATCGGGAATTAATACTGCACCGGCACAAGATTACACAAAAGAGCTAAACGCATTAGAGCGCGAACGGATTGTGCTTGACCTGCAAGCTGAGCTGAGAAGTAATACTAATAAATTAGCGATTATAAAACGTAAAAAAAACCGCGCAGAATACAACCAACAACAGCGCCTCAACCGTATTTTAGATGACGAGGACAAAAAGTTAATTAGCAAAGATATTACCAAGCAATTAAAAATAATAAATAAAGATCATAAAAAGCAAACCACCGAAATTGAAAAGCGCATTAAAAAGTTAGAGAAAAAAATAGCTTCCTACCAATAACTTGGCTTTTGCCATCACACTCAATTATGCTTTAAGCTAAAAGTATAAAAACTGAGAATATTTATCTTGGTTTTAAACTTAAAATAACATAACCTTAACAACTGTAGAGTTAAAGCTCTAACGTGTATAACACTACAGCACCACTAACATTTATAAATGCTGTACTAAAATCGTTATATACACTTTTTTAAGGAGTGTTTATGCAGCCACGCCACATAGCTGAATTAATTTTAACGGGTTTTAAAAAGCATTATCAGCTGTTTCAAAAAACCACCGCCCAAGCCCCGCTTGCCTTTGCAAAGCGCGATTGGCAGCAAATTAATGAAATTAGTAAACTGCGTATTAGTTACTACGATGACAGAGTAAACGAGACCACTAAAGCATTAAAACAAGCACAGTTAACTGAGCAATTAGATGAGCAGCTTTGGCTTGAAGTAAAAATACTGTACCAACGCTTTTTATGCTTTCATCCTCAAGCTGAACTTGCCGAAACATTTTATAACTCAGTATTTTGCCGTTTGTACCACAGACGCTATTTTCATAACGACTTTATATTTGTACAAGCCACATTAAAAGATGCCCCAGCCATTCCTGTTGAGGCAGAGTACCGCAGCTACTTTCCAGTGGTTGATGGTTTAAAGCCCACAATAAAGCGCATTATTGAGCATTTTGATTTTAAAGCCCCGTTTGTAAATTTAGAGCGCGATATACGTTTGCTCGTAAAGGCATTTTACAAACAAGCGCCCGACACTCACCACCAGCCTTGGCAAATGCGCTTTGATATTTTGCACGCACCTTTTTATCGTAACAAAGCAGCTTACATAGTCGGCCGTGTGGTCTCTCAAAGCGGTGTGCAGCCTTTTATTATTGCAGTACTGCACCATGAAAATAAAGGCTTATACCTCGATGCGCTATTAACCAAATCATCGCAAATGCGGGTTATTTTTGGCTTTGCACGGGCTTATTTTATGGTTGAAACCCATGCGCCCTCAGCCATGGTGCGATTTTTAAATCAACTTATGCCTAATAAAACACTCGCTGAGCTTTATAATGCCATTGGGTTTCATAAGCAAGGTAAGACAGAGTTTTACCGTGAATTTTTACATCACTTGTCTCACTCAGACGATAACTTTATTATAGCGCCAGGCACACCAGGCATGGTGATGATGGTATTTACGCTGCCCTCTTTTGGCTATGTATTTAAAGTCATTAAAGATAAGTTTGGCGAAAGCAAACCGTTTGGCCGCGATACCGTGCTTAAACGCTATCAACTGGTAAAAAGCCATGATCGGGTTGGCCGCATGGCCGACACCATAGAATACTCTAACGTCGTATTTCCTTTGGCACGCTTTGATAGTAATTTACTGGCGCAGCTACATAAAACCATTGGCTCATCTATGGTAATTGAAGGCCCGTGGCTTATTATCAAGCATTTATATATTGAAAGGCGCATGACACCGCTTAATTTATTTTTAGAAAACGCCAGCGAAGAAAGTGCTGCCGATGCAATAGAAGAGTACGGCCAAGCACTTAAAGAAATGATTGCGGTAAATATATTCCCAGGCGACATGCTGCTTAAAAACTTTGGGGTAAGCAAACACAAGCGCATTATTTTTTACGATTACGATGAGGTTCAATACCTAACAGATATGAACTTTAGGGCCTTACCTCAGGCCAAAAGCTATGATGATTACTTAACTGATGAACAAAGCTACTCGGTTGCGCCGCAAGATGTTTTTCCTGAGCAACTTTGTACCTTTGTTATGCCAAACCCAAAGTACAAACAGTTTTTGCTCAGTACACACCCCGAGCTTGTTGATGTTAGTTTTTGGAAGCAAGCTCAGCAAAATATAAAAAAGGGTCATGTTAGTCACATATACCCATACCCGACAGCACAACGCTTTATTCATCACTGGTAAGCGTTAAAGGACACACAATGAACATAAGTAAAATAGATTTAAATTTGCTGGTTTACCTCGACACCCTATTACGAGAGTGTAACGTAACCCGCGCAGCTAACCAGTTAAGTATTACTCAACCAGCTATGAGTAACGGGCTTAAGCGTTTAAGAAACTTGTTTAACGACCCAATTTTGGTACGTACCAGTGAAGGTATGGTCCCCACAGAGCGTGCTATAGAGCTGCAACCGGTTATTCGCGGTATATTAATGACCCTAGAAGAAACTCTCGCACCTAATCGCGAATTTGAAGCCAGCCAAAGTAAACGTGTATTTAGAATAATGGCCAGTGACTATGCAGCCAGTACATTAGCGCCAAAGCTTTTAAGTAAACTTCATGAAGAAGCGCCCGATACAACCTTAGATATACTTACGCCTAGCGATGTAACGTTTCATGATGTTGAAAATGGTAAAGTGGATATGGCAATTAACCGCTTTGAAAACCTTCCGCAATCTTTTCATCATAAACGTATATGGAAAGACAGCTTTTGCTGCTTAGTAAAAGCCGACAACCCAATTATCGAAAACTTTAGCCTAGACAGCTATTTAAAAGCCCGCCACATATGGGTAAGTAAAACCGGCTTTGGGGTTGGCGTAGGAATGGACCCTAAAGATGTACAAAAGCTAGGTTGGGTAGATGAAGCACTTGCCCATTTTGGTAAACACCGAAATATTGCTACGTTTACCCGTAATTACCACGTAGCCATTCATTTAGCAAAAGAGCAAAATTTAGTGGCGACCTTACCTTCAAAGGCTGCCAATATTTACTTAGATGATGCAGGCCTTAAAATTTTAGAGCCTCCATTTCCTATACCGCCTTTTGAACTAGATATGATTTGGAGCCCTTTACTGCATCGCGATGCAAGTCATATATGGTTACGCCAAAAAGTAGCCGAAGTGGCGGATGAGCTTAAATAACCTTATTACAAAAGCTATGTAAAATTTGCGAGGTTATTTTATTTTAACTCGCCTTGCAGCTTGCTAAATAAAGAAATAATCAATAATTACAATGGTTTAAAAATTAAAATGGAATTGGAATGGCCTTTGCTTTAGTTACTATGAAACTTAAATTCATGTAAAGAGAGGTCATTATGAATACCCATCAAGGAACAGAAGCAACTCATATTACTGACATCATCCAAGTAATGAACAGTGGCATTGATTTTTATCAAAAAGCGCAAGAGAAAGTTGAAGACCCAGCCATTGGCGCATTATTTCAACGCATGATTGACGCACGAAAAGTAAGTGTTGAGCGCTTACAACCTTATGCAGTTAACGAAAAAGGTGAGCGTGAAGACGGCTCTTCTTTTGCTGTAGAAGCACGCAGAGCTTACACAGCCCTACTCACTTCGTTTAGTTCTCATAACGATAAAACATACGTTAAAGAGCTTGAAGAGGTAGAAGATAAAACACTTGAAGAAATTAAAGCAGCGATGGATAAACCACAGCCAGCCGACTGTGAAGCAGCCTTAGCGAAAACCTTGCTAACGATGCAAAGCTGCCACACCGAAATGAGCCGTATGCAAAAGCATTAGGTCTCAAAATGGCTTAGTTATGTTGTAACTAAGCCATTTTAAATTTAATTTTCTAAGGTCATAGCTAGAGCCGCGTATTGTCTAAACCAAGTGGGACTAGCTACTGCATGTCTCATAATATTATTAGAACGACTTATAATTGAAGGCTCAAATTTAGATAATTCACGCCAGTCATAAGAAAATGCAATTTGTTCACCTTTTTGACTTATACCTTCGCCAGTTACAAATTGTGGTATAGGTCCTGGGCCAATAGCAATCCGTTCAACGGCAGTTTTTGCTAAGCACTTCATGATATCTAAGTTGTTAAAATACTCTTCTCGCTCTGCAACAACAAAAAAACCGACATCAATATGCCCATGATTAATATCTTCATATCTTTCATGTGATTCTCCGCGTCTGTCCCAGTTATAGTTCCAAGTGCAGGTACCATCATTATGGTATTCTAGGTTATCTGTGAAAAAATCTATAATACTCATTATTTTGGGTTTATAAAAATCAGGCCTATCACTCCATTTGTCTAAGTATAACATCGCCGTTGCCATGGTCAGATTATGGTTATGTGCTAAAGGATTACTATACAATCCAGAATCACCATAATTATCATTATAAAGGTTTACATAATAAAAACTCCCTTTGATCGCTGGGTTTTTACTTATGCTGTATGAGCTTTCATGACTATCTACAATTTTCTGGGCACTTGATGTATAAAAATCAGCAAAAGTGAAGTAATCTGTTAAATTTTCAGATCTAATAGTATCGACTATACGCATAATACCATTCAAAATCATACCATCTGTTAATACAGTTATACTTGAATCATTAAGTGACCTCTCCCACCCTGGTGCAATTTTATCTCGTTCATTTAAAAAAAGTTTAGGAGCCCGTTTATAACTGTTTGTTGGAGAGAAACTATTTCTATTTCGAGTCATATCCGTATCACTAAGCATTTTATTCGCTAGTTCAATAGCCAAATCTAAATACTCGATCTTATTAGTTACACTGTAAAAATGTAGGTAAGTTCGTAACCAGTAATAGCCATTCCAAGCATACTCATTGCCTGTATTTGATGTCTTGTTTATCATTGGGTTACCTGGATATTTAGTAGATATCATATCCGCTAAATCTGAAATATTATCTACATCAGAGACGTTAGGATTAGGAACTTCTAAACCGCTTATTAAATCAGCAGGTGTAATATTGTGAAATTCAAAAAATGAGTCTTCCTTTGCGGAAATTAACTGTGGCTCACCTGTGGCACTTACCCCAAAATTGCGGCTATTCTCAAAGTTATTCAGATCTATCAACCCTAGGCCCTGAAGAGAACCTTCGGAAAACTTATTAGACCTTCTAAATAGCCAATTAAATGATACATCTGTAGGGTCAATAAAGTCTTTTTTAACTGAAAAACTTTTTAGCCCATCGGAAGCGATTAACTCTCCATTTTTTACAGTAATTTCTAGAAAACGTGTTTGATAGAAGTTTAGTTTATTCCAAATACCGGGATACTTATCACCAAGCTTGATTTGTACACTTGACTGATTAAATAATACAAATTCTTTTGTATCAGAGTTAGAAAGTAGATAGGTTTTCTTCGATGGGTCACTAGGAGTTTCACCAAGCCACACTACTATTTTAAACGGGCCAGTAGGTTGCCAAGCATCAAAACTAGCAAAACTGTTGGCGCCATTGAACTTTATAGCAGTATCTGCTGAAACAATTTTAATATTAAACGAAAATATTAATAAAAGGGTAAGTAGTAATTTGATCTTCATCATACTCATACGATCTCCAATGAGATGGCATGACGCTTTACTGCATACAATTTATTGTATGAGGCGATCCCGCTATCATAGGCTAAGCCCTTAGACCGGAGATTTTGCGTCTTCACCTTTCAGTGAATTTGCCGAAATTAATGTTAATAAATTTTATTCTTCATGTTCGAAAAACAATCAGAACACGGCGGATTCTAATCCTTTAGTACTCCGTGTCAAGCATAAAAAGCAATAAATTATTAGTAAAAAATCAATATACTTCTAAATTAGTAAGTTACAAAAAAAGGGCCTTACGGCCCTTTGAACTTAAATAACATAAGGGAGTGTTATTTATTAAAAACGGTATTCTGCGCCTACATAGTAATAAGCACCATTAAAGCCAAATGGCGCTGAACGGCGAGAGTATTCAAATACCCCATCGCTGCTTACAATCGTATTGCCATTTGAATCTACAATTGTGCCCGAGCGTGAGTTACCAATGGTGTTTTTATCTGGGTACACGTCAAATAAGTTATTTGCACCAATATTTACAGATAAATCTTCAGTCACGAAGTAATTAACTTTAACGTCAGTTAAAATTTCTGCACCGTAGGTTTGGCGTCCGCCATCTTCTACTGTGTATTCACCAAAGCGGTTAAGTGAAAGGTTTACAGTCCAATCACCACGCTGGTAAAGCGCACTTAAGTTGATGCGATCTTCTGGTTGCCACTCTTCAATAATTGAAATTTCTTGATCAGAGAAAACATCTTCAACCGGCACGGTTTCAAGCCCTGAGCCCGATGGCGTAAATAACGATACCACCTCAGTTTCAGTAAAGTTAGCTGCTAAAGTAAAATCAAGCGTGCCACCTAATCCCTCGGTATTCCAAGTAGCTACAAAATCAATACCCGAAGTTTCGGTATCTGCACCATTTAAGAAAAACTGCCCTGCACCTGCACCTGAGCTGATTAATGCAGCATCTAGGCTTGAAGAAAGCCCTTTACCTAAACGGTTACTAATTACTATGCGGTCGTCAATATCAATTGAGTAGTAATCCACAGTAACATTAATGTTATCCGTTACGTTGTAGACAATACCTAAGCTGCGGTTTTGCGATTTTTCTTCTTTAAGTTTTGGAATACCTAAACTTTGTGCAAGGGTTGAATCGTTTCTGAATGTACCTACTTCTTCAGCAACTAATGAGCCGTCTTCAGCCACAACAAATTGTGTGCTGATATTGTTAAAATACAATTGCTGCATTGATGGCGCTCTAAAGCCTGAGCTTAATGCACCACGCAGTGACACATCATCAGTAATTGCCCAGTTACCCGCAAGCTTAAAGTTTACTGTGTCGCCAAAGCCTTTGTAATTATCGTAACGCAGTGCGCCTGATAAAATGACATCTTCAATTAGGTAGGTTTCTGCATCAAGGTAAAACGAAATTACATCGCGTGACTCATCAACCGATGATGCCGGCGAAGAACCACCAAAACCTTGCGTACCGCCAGAGGCATCTTCAGAGCCTACACCGCCACTTAAACCACTATAAATACTTACCCCATCAAGGGTGTCGTAATCACGATAAGCATATTCGCTGCCCTCTAAAATACGGTATTCATCGGTACGTATTTCTGCACCCATAGCCAGCGAGTAGTCATCAAAGTTTTGCGTAAAATCTATATTAATGGTTTGCAGTGATAACTCCATGCCATAGGCATAGGCTTCACGTGGAATAGTACTGCGAATATCAGCGGCACTTAAACCTTGCTCGTATCGTAAAAAGTTAGCGTACGAGGCATTAATTGTGTCACTTGTTGTGTAATCAATACTGTTTTCACCGTAGGTGTACGATACATCTAAACTTGCATCGTTATCAAAGTCGGTTTTGTAACCAAAGTTGTAAGAAATATCATCAATTGTAGTATTGATTTTAGGTAAAAAGCCTAACGGGATAGTTGCGTCGTTGTCTTGTAAAACAGGGTTACCGCCCGCATTTGCATTATGACGGAAAAACGCGGCTGATTCGTTATCGCGCGTTGAATAAGTAATAAAACCATACAGCTCGCCATCACCTAACTCATACCCTGTATTAACGGTTAAGCCAAATTGTTGTGAGTCGGCATCGCCAATACGAAAAGTGTCTCTGTCGGCGGTCAATTCACGCGGATCGCCTGCCAGTAAAGTACCGTCGCTAAGCTCTGTACACCCATAAAACTGACACGAGCCGTGTAAACCAGCGCGGTTAGTAGGCGAGCGGTCGCGGTAATTAAGTGTTGCATTTAAGTAGCCGCTATCACCTAGGGCAAACCCTTTATTAAAATCAACGTTTACTGTTTCGCCATCACCCTCTGAGTATTGGCCGTAATTAACCGCTGCTTTGCCGCCTTCGCTGCCATCTTTTAGTACAATATTAATTACACCGGCAATTGCATCTGAGCCGTATTGCGCTGCTGCGCCGTCTCGTAAAACTTCTATACGTTTAATAGCTGAGGCTGGAATAGCATTCATATCGGTACCTGCGGTACCACGCCCTACTGAGGTATTGATATGAATAATACTTGCCTGATGGCGGCGCTTACCATTAATAAGCACAAGTGTTTGGTCAGGCCCTAAACCACGCAGTGTTGCAGGTCGTAAGGCATCAGTGCCGTCACTGATTGACGAGCTTGAAAAGTTAAATGAAGGTGCAATAGATTGCAACATACGGCCAACTTCGGTTTGGCCTGTGTTTTCAAGTGCTTCAGCACTTAAAATATCAACGGGTACGGGTAAATCTTCTACTGAGCGCCCTGCTACGCGGCTACCTACAATAGCAATTTTTTCTATTTTCTCTTGTGCAACATCCTCTGCTGCATTCACACCGTGTGAATTTGCTGCAAGCAATGCTGGTAATACAGCTGCACTAACCCCTGAAAGCTTCATCATGTTGTTATCTTTCCTATTGATTTGTTTGAGTTTTATACTCAGTAAACCATTTTGGTCAACAACCGCATCGAGCTCAGTCCCACTTAATAATGCTTGCAGTGCATCTAATTGGGTATAAAAACCATAAACCGAATTTGCTTGGTAATTTTTTGCCAACTCATAAGAAAACACCACGGTTTGCTCTGTTTGTTTAGCAAATTCTATTAAGGCTTTGTCTGCTCGCTGCGCTTGTATATCAAATTGCACCATTTGCCCAGTGGTCTGTGTTGCCCCTTGCACACTCAAGCTAAAAATAGCCGGAGCAAGTACACTTAAACCACTAAATAAATGCGTTTGGTTACTGCGCAATTTATATAAACAGCTGACAAACAAAATTCCTCTATAGTTTTTTATCTTTTTTTTAAACTTTTTTTTACTAATAACATTTAAAGATGCAACTTCACCTAACATTTGTTTGATATGCATAACATTTCTTATGATTTAGTTTGCTGTGTTAGGCTCACCATATGTTCACCTAAACGCTCATGCTCAATTGCAAAGTTAGTCTGTAAACTCTCAAGTAGCCCCTCAACATCGCCAGCTTTAAAAACACCCGCCACTTTTATATTGGCAAGCTCATCGCTTGAAAGCTCAAAACGCGTAGAGGTGTAACGGCTCACTTCATTTAATGCATCGCTTAAATGCTCACCATTAAAAATTAACATGCCATTTTGCCACGCTAAATCACGCTGTACGTCATCCATAGAAAGCTGCGTGATAGGTTTAGTAATACTTTGCTCTATAATTGCTTTTTCACCAGAGATAACAATATTGGCATTGATTTTACGTACTTTTTTAGCGTTATTATCAGCCAGTTGGTAGTCTTTAAAATCGTTGGCACTTACAGCAACACTTGGGTCGGTGATCATCACTTTACCTTCGGTTACAACCAGCTCTAAATCAGAAGAGGTATTGCGTTGTACATTAAATACAGTACCAAGTGCCGTAAAGCTCTTATCGCCAGCCATCACACTAAATGGGCGCGATGCATCTTTTGCTACATTAAAACGCCCTTCACCCTTGCTCAGTAGTAACTGACGACGCCCTTTGCTATAAGCTACCTCTAATAGGCTATTCGTGTTTAATTGCACTATGGTGCCGTCGGGTAAAACATACGTGGCTTGTTCGCCCACCTTCGTTGTATATATTTTGGTGTAATTTATTTTAGCCAGCTCTTCGTTGTAGCCGTTTTCAAGGTTAATTAATAAGTAACTACACACCATTAATGCTGCAAATAAGCTCGCGGCAATCGCACTAGAAAACGCCCATCTTTTTTTCTGGGGCTGTTTTACACTTCTATGCGGAAATAAACTGCTTAACTCGTTTAATACGGACAATTCATCCCATAGCTGCGCAAGTTCGTAGACGGCATCTTGATGGGCGGTGCTTTGCATCATCCAAAGCTTAAATTGCTCTTTTTCAATTTCGCTTAAGCCCCTATCAATTGCGCTGATCCATTGGCAGGCTTTTTCTAAAATTAAATCTTTTGATGTAAATTGATGAACATTACTCATTTTGCTGCCCTCTCAATTGATAGAGCCGAATTACAAGCAGAATTATGCGCCGCAGATTGGTTATGATTTTGTTCATGTTCTTTCATGTATAACATGGTTTGTAATAAACCTTTGGCAATGTGTTTTTCTACTGTGCTTTCACTTAATTGCATGTGCTGGGCGATTTCTTTTTGGCTCATACCGTACACTTTTTTAAATATAAAACATTTACGGATAGAAGAATTTAGTTGATCCGTTGCTCTGCAAAAAAGTAAAAAACGCTCTTTTGAGGTGTATTCATCCTCAAGTTGTGAGGATTTAAGCAGCGGGGGTAATTCTGCGTCGTGCTCTAACGAGTCATTAAACTTGTTATCCCACTTGGCTATATGATTAAGCGCTAAGTGCTTTGCAGTTTTAAGCATGTAACTGCGTCTAAACTGAATATCTTGTTTTAAATCAGCTTCGTAGCTTTTAATAAAGGTTTCTTGCACAATGTCTTCTACGTCATCGGGCTGTACAATACGCGACACAAAGCGTTTTAACTGCTTAGTGATATCAACAAACGTTGATGTCATATTTACTTTGGTAGTCATCCTTAACATAGGCCTATTGTTATTTTTATTACCGATAGATTACGAGTTTTTGGCATAAAAACAAGCGCAAATGTTAATTTAGCGTTGTTTAGGTGGGTTTTGAGTAAACAGGAGATCAAATGAGTAAATTATTAGATTACATAAGGCTCAGTTTTTTTGCAGCAGGTTTACTATTAGGGGTACAAATACCAGCCTTTGTAAGCGACTTTGGGCACGCTTTAGATGCACATTTAATTGAAGCGAATAACGCACTAGCCCCGTTTAAAAAAGATGCTCAAAACTACTTTAACAACGATTTAAACAAGTTAATTGCCCACTATGAAAATATTGGTGATGATATTGTTGGTAAAGGGGCGACCCATATTAAAAGCCTCAATAATCGCCAGCACTCTTTACAAGTGGCAGTTAATAACTTTCACCAATCGCCCTATTTATTTACTTTAACCAGCGACTTTCTCACTATTAAAAAGCAAGTATGGCAACGCTTTGAAGGGCAAATAGTGTTAAAAAAAGACTCCATAATAGCAGCGCTTGTTAGCGCCATTATTATTGCTATTTTTGCTGAGTTTATTGGCTTTGTAACCTTATTCATTATTAAGCGCGGGTATTACCGCTTATTCATAGCTGGCAAATAAAGACTTCATAAACTCATAAAACACCTCGGTTTTACGGGTTGTTAAGCTATTTTGAGGCCGTAAAAACCACACCGGCGCGTCGCTTTGGGCCATTACATTGGGCATCACCTCTACTAAGTTTCCGGCACTTAGCTCGTCGTTAATCGCAATTTTAGATTTAATGGCTATGCCATGTCCGGCAAGGGCTGCTTGCGTCATGTTATCGGAATTAGAAATAGTAAAGCGCGTTTTGGCATTAAAGGTGTGTATTTTATTATTTTCATCATACAGTTTTAACTGCCTTTGCCAGGGTAAACACACCCAATAGTGCGTACTCAGTTCGCTTAGTGTACAAGGCATACCATGCTTTTTTATATAACTTGGCGCTGCACATAAAATACGGGAGTTGTTGACAATTTTGCGAGAAAGCAGGCCAGAATCGGTTAATTGCCCTACTCTAATTGCCACATCTTGTGCATCATCGACCACATTGACAAAATGATCAGTAATTAAAAAGTCGAGCTTTAGCTGCGGGTATTGGGTTTCAAACTCGGTCAACTTAGGCATAACATACTTTGAAAAAACCCACGGTGGCATAGTCACACGTAATAACCCACTCACCGAAGAGCTTCGTGCGCCAATGCTGTGCTCTGCATCGTGCAGAGCTTCTATAATAGCCCCTACGCGATGATAAAATAGCTCACCGGCGGGCGATAACCTTACTCGTCTGCTGTCTCTAAAAACTAACACGGTTGAAAGCTCACGCTCGAGCTTGCTTAGCCTGTGGCTTACTGTTGCCGGCGACAAACGTTGCTCACGCGCAGCTGCAAGCACCCCTTTATTTTCTACGACGGCAATAAATGTTTCTAGGTCACTTAAATTATACATACATTTGGCTAGGCAGTTTTTGGTGTTTAATATTTTCGAATGAAGCTTTCAGTTTTGCAATATATATTTAAATAACTAAAACACCCATAATCGCCATACAGTTATATTTGAGATTTAATAATGAGTTTAAAAGCACAGATTGATGCCTATAACGTGCAAAAAGAAGCGAAGCTACCTAGCGATGTATTAGCCCTTATGGCGCAGACAAATGAAGAGCTCATTGCTCAGCATATAAAAGATAATGCGCTACAGGTAGGCGCTAAAGTAAGCAATTTCAGTTTAAACAATCATAGCGCTGAGCAAGTTGAGCTCGCTGATTTATTAAATAATGGCCCGGTAATAATTAGCTTTTACCGTGGTAACTGGTGTCCATATTGTAATTTAGAGCTAAAAGCACTTAATGATCACTTACCCGAATTTAAAACGCACAATGCGCAGTTAGTTGCAATATCGCCACAATTACCCGACGAGACGTTATCTAGCGCACAAAAAAATGCCCTTGAATTCGATGTGCTTTCAGATATTAATAACAAGGTAGCCGAGCAATTTGGTTTACTGTTTACTTTAGATGAACGTATTGTGGCGCTTTATAGCCAGTTTGGTATTGATTTTGAAAAGTACTACGGCAATAAAAGTTATACATTACCCTTACCAGCAACCTATGTAATTAACCAAAAAGGCATAATTACGTATGCCTTTTTAAACGAAGACTATACCCTACGCGCAGAGCCTACTGATGTATTGGCAGCCCTTGAATCGGAGCAACACTAATGTCTATTTTAAAATCGTTAAAAACCTTTACCCTATCACTACTTGTTGGTACTAGCCTTGCCTCTGGCTACGCTATGGCTGAGGAGCCACAGGCACAAGTGAAACCTAAAGTACTTATTTTTGATGTAAACGAAACCTTGTTAGATTTAACCTCCATGCGCACCTCTATTGGTAAAGCGCTTGGCGGGCGTGAGGATTTATTACCGCTTTGGTTTTCGACCATGTTACATCATTCACTCGTTGATACTGTAAGTGGTAATTACCACGATTTTGGTCAAATTGGCGTTGCATCGCTGCGCATGGTTGCCAAAAATAACAACATAGCCATTACTAATGAACAAGCAAAAACAGCCATTGTCACCCCGCTTTTAACCCTACCTCCTCACAAAGATGTGAAAGAAGGACTGGCAAAACTCAAAGCACAGGGCTATAAGTTAGTAAGTCTGACAAATTCTTCAAACAAAGGCGTTAAAGCCCAGTTTGAGAGCGCTGGATTAATGTCGTTCTTTGATGCGCGTTACAGCATTGAAGATATTAAAATTTATAAACCAGACTTACGTGCCTATGAGTGGGTGCTGACAAAATTAAATGTAAAAGCAAATGAAGCAATGATGGTAGCGGCGCACGGTTGGGATGTAGCAGGAGCTAAAGAAGCCGGGTTACAAACAACCTTTATCGCCCGCCCAGGTAAAACACTTTACCCACTGGCAAAAAAACCAGACCACGTTGTGAAAGATTTACATGAATTAGCCGCTCTACTTAAATAAGCACTCCCAGCGCTAATTAATCAATACCCAAGCGGCCGATGTTAGGATGATATTGGCCGCTTTTTTATTAGGGCGTGTTGATTTTTGATAATTGAATTTGCAGCAGCGTGTTTGGTTTTTAGGCAAGGCAGAGCCTATCAAGTGTAGTTATTCCATATAAATAGGCGAAACGCCGGAGCAGTTATCGTGCCCACGAGGTTACAAACCTCACGCCGCGATTTAAACGCCCCTAGATTGAACAAATTTCAATCCGCAAAGTTCAACACGCCCTAATCAACCTTCTTAAAAACTGGCTTATAAACAAACCATTTAGCATTTTTATCTGCTAGCAATTTACTCCCCACAACGCTACTATTTAATGAATACGCAGTGGAGATAATTATGAACAGTCAAAGATTAAGCGAATTTGAAGAATACTTTCAAATAAATGAAAGCATTCGAGTAAACTTATTTGCTGTAGAAAATCAGTTAGTGCCGCAATCTCAACTCGCGCTTGAAGACGACATACCTCCGCTATTTAAGCTAGCTAACGAAGTCAGTGAGCTTGAACAGGCCTCTTTAAGACCCCTTAGAAACCTAGGCGATTTAGCACAAGAGCTGGCGGCTTTTTTACAAGCACAGTCGCGTAAAATCGATTTAATAATGAGCCACATTTTAGCATCAGAGCAAGCTCAAGATAACGCCATACAGTGCGATAGCTACGGCGGAGGCGGTATTCGCTTTACTTCGCCTGATGTATACGCAATAGGCCAAGCATTTAGAACAAAGCTATTTTTGCACCACGAAGCCTCAGCCGTTTACTGTTATACAGAAGTTGTGGCCGTTGAAAAACAAGACAGCGAACATTACCAATACACATTACTGTTTACTGCAATAAGAACCACAGACCAAGAATTAGTTGTCAGAGCCAGCTTACATGCACAAACACGCCAGCTAAAAAAACGCCAAGAACTCGAGCAAATTGACGATGATTCTAGCAGCGATAAATAGCTGACATATGCATGTAAAATGCTAAACTAGCGCCACCGTAATTTGTATAAAAACTTCATGAACTTTAGACTTTTACCTGAATGGGCTGAGCAAGACGCCGTTATGCTTACCTGGCCCCATGCACAGACCGACTGGGCTGATACGCTTGAACGCGTAGAGCCTGTTTATGTTGAGCTTGCAACGCATATCACAGCCGTGCAGCAGCTTGTTATTGTTGCCCATAACACGGCGCTTAAAAGCCACATTACTGCCTTGCTAACAAAAGCGAATATAAACTTAAGCCACGTGCACTTTGTTGTTACACCAACAAACGATACCTGGGCACGCGATCACGGCCCTATTACCTGCGCAAATATTAACGACGCTCGCCAACTTAAAATTTACGACTTTATCTTTAATGGCTGGGGTAATAAGTTCGAAAGTGCCCTCGATAATAAAATTAACGCAGTACTGGTAAACCAGCTAAGTAATCCAAACACTGATTACCAAGCCCTAAATGTGGTACTTGAAGGTGGCGGCATTGAAATTAACGAACACGGTGTGTTGCTTACAACCAGCGAATGTTTACTGAATAAAAACCGCAACCCCGATTTATCATCAGGCGATATAGAGTCAATTTTAACAACACATTTAGGCGCAACTGACTTTTTATGGGTAGATCATGGCTACCTAGCCGGTGACGATACCGACAGCCATATCGATACACTGGTACGTTTTGCCCCCAATAATACACTTGTGTATGTTAAGTGCGATGCTAAAGAAGATGAGCACTTTAACGCATTAGATGCGATGGAAAAGCAGCTGCAAAGCTTTAAAACGCAAAATAATACCCCATATACGTTAATTGATTTGCCGTGGCCAAAACCAGTGTTTGATGATGACAACACCCGTTTACCGGCAACGTACGCAAACTACTTGATTATCAATAATACGGTTTTAGTCCCGACGTATAACGATGACAACGACGCACTGGCGCTAGCGCAAGTTCAAAAAGCGTACCCAACGCACACTATTATTGGCGTTAATTGCCTACCTATTATTGAACAATTTGGTAGTTTACATTGCATTACCATGCAATTACCTCGTGGATTTTTAGCTGGAGCAGCACAATGACAAGCCCTGCAAAATTAACCGTTGCCTTAGTGCAACAAACTAACAGTGATAACGCCTGCCAAAATATGGCAAAGTCGATTGCTGGCATTCGTGATGCTGCTAAGCAAGGCGCACAGCTTGTGGTTTTGCAAGAGCTGCATCGTAGTCTGTATTTTTGCCAAACAGAAGATGTTGATGTATTTGACCTAGCCGAAACAATTCCGGGCCCAAGCACAAATACACTGGGCGAGCTTGCTAAAGAGCTAGGCATCGTTATTGTGGCTTCACTGTTTGAAAAACGTGCCACTGGGCTTTATCACAATACCGCGGTGGTACTTGAAAAAGACGGCACCATTGCGGGTAAATACCGTAAAATGCACATTCCTGATGACCCTGGCTTTTACGAAAAATTTTACTTTACCCCAGGCGATTTAGGCTTTGAGCCAATTCAAACCTCAGTAGGTAAATTAGGTGTATTAGTATGCTGGGATCAATGGTTCCCTGAAGCGGCCCGTTTAATGGCCATGGCTGGCGCAGAAGTATTAATTTACCCAACCGCAATAGGCTGGGACCCACGTGATGATAACGCAGAGCAAACACGCCAAAAAGACGCGTGGGTAATAAGCCAACGTGCGCATGCGGTTGCGAACGGCGTACCCGTTATTAGCTGTAACCGTGTAGGGCACGAAAACGACCCTAGCGGACAAAGCGAAGGTATACAATTTTGGGGTAACTCGTTTATTGCAGGGCCTCAAGGCGAAATGCTCTCAGAGGCGAACAATACTGATGAGCAAATTTTAGTAGTAGAACTTGATCAAAAAGCCTCTGAAAACGTAAGACGTATATGGCCGTACTTACGTGACCGCAGAATTGATCACTATCAAGACTTAACAAAAATTTACCGAGACTAAATAACTGCATGGCGTTTGTGAGCAAACGCCAACTAAAAAATGGAGCACTAAATGGCGTTTGAGCAATGGGCAGCCTTGCCGTGGGTAAAATCTCAAAAAGATAAAATTCAATGGGGGCAGCTAACTGGCAGTGCACTAAGTATAGCCATTGCAGAAGGTGTAAAACAGCAAAACGATTTAGTGCTTATAGTTACGCCAGATACGCCAAGCGCATTGCGACTTGAAACCGAGCTCGAATACTTATTGCCAGATAACCCGGTAATGGTATTTCCTGATTGGGAAACCTTGCCGTATGACCATTTCTCTCCCCACCAAGATATTATTTCAGCGCGCTTAGCCACTTTAAACACTTTAAAAAACGAGCAGCAAAGCGTACTTATAGTGCCTGTATCTACGTTAATGCTACGTACTGCGCCTGCTTCGTTTATTTATGGCTCTACCCTTAATTTTAAAGTAGGCGATAAACTCGACACCCATAACCTGCGCAGTAATTTAGAACAAGCAGGGTATTTAAACGTTCAACAGGTAATGGAGCACGGCGAATACGCAATACGTGGCTCTATTGTTGATTTGTATCCAATGGGCAGTGTTCACCCATTTAGGCTCGACTTTTTTGACGATGAACTCGACTCTATTCGTTTATTTGACGTAGAAACCCAGCGCTCAGATGAAAAAGTAGAGAAAATTGAGTTACTTCCCGCGCATGAATTTCCAACCAACGAAGCAGACGTTGAGCGTTTTAGAATAAATTATCGCGATAAATTTGGTGCCAGCTCAGAGCAAGACTCTGTTTACATGCAAGTAAGCAAAGGTACTTGGCCTGCCGGTATTGAATACTACATGCCGCTGTTTTTTGAAAAGCTTGCCACCATTTTTGATTACTTGCCAAACACCACTACGGTTATGCAACTAGGTGATTTAGAACACGCCGCAGATACCTTTTGGCACGATGTAAACGTACGCTACGAAAACCGTAAAGTAGATCCCCTGCGTCCACTACTGGCGCCCAGCGAGTTGTATCAACCTATTAATGAGTTGTTTTCTAATTTAGGTGAATTTGCACGAATACGTTTATCGCAAGCTAAATTACCCACTAAAGCAGGCAATAAAAACTTAAATGTGAGCGAGCTGCCCGCAGTAAGAATCGATCATAAACAACACGAACCCTACGGCGCATTTATTAACTATGTGGCAGAACAAAAAAAGAAGAAAAGCCGTATTTTATTAAGTGTTGAGTCTGATGGTCGCCGCGAGTCTTTATTAAGTGTGCTTAAGCCAAGCGGCTTAAAGTTTAAAGAATTTGAAAGCTTACAGAAATTTACACAAAGCCAAAGTGATGTAGGCTTAATTGTAAGCCCTCTTGAGCAAAGTGTTGTACTGGGCACAAAACCTAGCCTTTCTATTATTACCGAGCAAGAGCTGTTAGGTATTAAGGTGTCGCAACGCAGGCGCCGTAAACATAAATACGAAGCAAGCCAAGATGCGTTAATTCGCAACTTAGCCGAGCTTAAAGAGGGCCAGCCAATTGTTCACCTTGACCACGGTGTTGGCCGCTATCAAGGCCTGCAAACAATTGACGCAGCAGGCGTAATCACTGAGTTTGTTACCATTACCTATGCCGGTGAAGCAAAACTGTATGTGCCGGTATCGGCACTGCATATGCTAAGCCGTTATTCGGGCGGTGAAGAATCAAGCGCCCCGCTTCACAAACTTGGCTCAGATGCGTGGGAGAAAGCCAAAAAGCGTGCCGCCGAAAAAGTACGCGACGTAGCCGCGGAGCTGTTAGATATTTACGCACAGCGCCAAGCAAAACCAGGTAATAAATTTGCACTCGATGGGCAAAGCTATCGCCAATTTAGCGACAGCTTCCCATTTGAAGAAACCGACGATCAGCGTAATGCTATTGAAGCCGTACTTGGTGATATGCAATCAAAACTTGCTATGGACCGTTTAGTGTGTGGTGATGTAGGCTTTGGGAAAACAGAAGTGGCTATGCGCGCCGCGTTTGTAGCGGTTAACGATAACAAACAAGTAGCCGTGTTAGTACCAACCACCCTGCTGGCTCAGCAACATTATGAAAACTTTAAAGACCGCTTTGCCGATTTCCCTATCGAAGTGGGAGTGTTGTCGCGCTTTAATTCAACTAAAGAGCAAAAAGACACGCTTGAAAAAATGGCCGACGGTAAACTTGATATCGTTATTGGAACGCATAAGTTAATTCAGCAAGATATTAAATTTAACGACTTAGGTTTACTGATTGTTGATGAAGAGCACCGCTTTGGTGTGCGCCAAAAAGAAAAAATAAAGTCATTACGTGCTGATGTAGATATATTAACGCTTACTGCAACGCCTATTCCGCGTACTTTAAATATGGCGATGAGCGGCATGCGTGATTTATCAATTATTGCCACCCCACCTGCTAAGCGTTTAGCAGTTAAAACCTTTGTACGCCAACGCGACAGCGACTTAATACGCGAAGCCATACTGCGTGAAATTAAACGCGGCGGCCAAGTGTACTTTTTGCATAACAATGTTGAGACTATTGAGCGAGTCTCGCAAGAGATCAGCGAATGGGTGCCAGAGGCTAGTGTCACCTCTGCTCATGGGCAAATGCGCGAGCAAGAACTTGAGCAAATAATGACAGACTTTTATCATCAAAAATACAATGTACTGGTATGTACCACCATTATCGAAACCGGTATTGATGTGCCTACTGCTAATACTATTATTATGGACAGAGCCGATAAACTTGGCCTTGCGCAATTACACCAGTTACGCGGTCGTGTTGGGCGAAGCCACCACCAAGCGTATGCTTATTTATTAACAGGCGATGCTAAAGCACTTTCTAAAGATGCCACCAAACGCTTACAGGCAATCGAGTCGTTGGAAGATTTAGGTGCAGGTTTTGCCCTTGCTACACATGATTTAGAAATACGTGGTGCGGGTGAGCTATTAGGCGACGATCAATCAGGGCAAATGCAAACTATTGGCTTTAGCTTGTATATGGAAATGCTAGAGCAAGCGGTTAATGCCCTTAAAAATGGTAAAGAGCCAACGCTTGAAAACCTGCTTCAGCAGCAAACTGAAGTTGATTTAAAACTCCCTGCCTTACTACCTGATGATTACATACACGATGTTAATGCGCGTTTAGGTATGTACAAGCGCATTGCAAGTTGTGATAACCTTGCCGATATGGACGAATTACAAGTAGAGCTAATAGACCGCTTTGGTTTATTACCTGATGCCACTAAAAACCTATTTAGTATGCAGCAACTAAAAATGCGTGCTAGCGATTTAGGAATTACAAAAATAGAGGCAAACCCTAAAGGGGGCTACTTTGAATTTAGCCAAAATACGAAGGTTAATCCTAGCTTCATCATAGGCTTGATACAAAGTGCACCCCATGTGTACAAAATGGATGGCGCAAATAAATTGCGCTTTGCGATTAATGAGGTAAACCCTCGTGAACGCTTAAAAATGGTCACTGCAATGATTGCAGATTTCGAAAAAAAGGTTAGCCATTAATGTTGCTAAAAAAATCGCTTATCGTGTTATGTTGCTTATTTAGCAGCACCGCATTTGCAGAACGTTGGTTTGAAGTAGAAGTGCTGGTATTTAAACAGCGCCCTGCCCCCTATTTACAAGAAGACTTTAGCTTAAAGCACGAGCCCATTAAGGCGAAAAATACGTTAGAGCTACTCACCCCTTTATACACAGAGCAAGCTATGCAGGCATGTATAGATGGCGATAGTCGCTTTCAAAAACGCTCGTTTACCGATTCTTTAGTTAATGCCAACCCACAATCGGGTGTGTGTGATAACAGTATCGACTTTATGCAAAGTTACGACGAGTTGCCCGTTACGCCATTAGCACCGGCACAAGATACGATGGATGAGCCCTATTTACTCGCACCAGAGCAATTACAATTTACTGCCCAGCGCCGCGCTTTAGACAGAAAAGGTTTAGCCCCGCTACTACATACCGGCTGGCGCTTTGAAGGGGCAAGTAAATCGCGTGCGCCTAGCATACATTTAATTTCTGGGGATCATATAAAACGCGACGTTAACACTACGCCTAATTATTCAAATCCCGACTTTATTAGCTTAGTACAAAGTAAGCCACAGCTATTTGATACCTCAGAGCAGCCCCTAAGCTATTGGGAGCTAGATGGTTTATTTAAAATACATTTACGCCACTACCTTTACATAACCGCTGATTTTGACGTAAACGAAAAACTACCTAATGGGGATATAGAATCGGCCCGCTTTTCACAATTTAAACGTGTAATTAGTGGTGAAATCCATTACTTTGATCATCCTCGTATGGGCATGATTGTACAAATACGAAAGTATAAACACTAAATCAATAGGACATAACAATGAAAAAACTCCTGATCATCGCAGCAACGCTAAGCCTGGCAGCTTGTTCAAAAGTAAGCCTAGAAAACTACGAAAAAATTGAAGTTGGCATGGATAAAGCCGAAGTAGAAGCTATTTTAGGCTCTGCTGATAACTGCGTAGAAAAAACCCTACATACTAATTGTGTATGGGGTGATGAGTCTAAAAACATTGAAATAACACTCGTTTCAGACAAGGTAACTATTTATTCTAAGCACGGTATAACACAGTAATACTGCGCTAAATTAGGTAAATTTACATGACACTAAGGGATAGCCGTTGCTATCCCTTTTTTATTTTCTATTTTTTAGAGTAAATAAGTTCAATATTAACTATTTTACTGCGATTAAGGGTTATTTTGTAACGCTGGTATAAAATTCTTTCCTCGTCTTTTAATACCATCACCAAATTTAACTGGTAGCGCCTTTCAACCGCTTGCTTTGATATTTTATTACCATCTAAATGATACAGCTTGCCCTCACCGCGTTTTAAATACCGTGCAAAGGGCGCCAAATTAAAGCGCATACTTTGCTGTAGAGTA
Organism: Pseudoalteromonas sp. Angola-30; assembly: GCF_028599215.1. Taxonomy (NCBI): domain Bacteria; kingdom Pseudomonadati; phylum Pseudomonadota; class Gammaproteobacteria; order Alteromonadales; family Pseudoalteromonadaceae; genus Pseudoalteromonas; species Pseudoalteromonas sp. Angola-30. Next base: position 88,662 of record NZ_JAQREI010000004.1, on the reverse strand, counting down.
TCGTAGCCTGGTAAAAACTCTTTAGCTGAAACACGTGTTTCACTGGCAAAATGCAGCCACTGCGCGGCTAGCTTGTTTTGCTGACGCCTTTTTGAAAATATTGTTTTTACTTCACTAGGGATTTTTTTAAAACGCATATACTCAAGCCACACAAACTGACTTGCAACGCGGTCTTTAGTGATGCTGTTTTTAAATACAAACCGCCATTTAGGACGCCCCCGCACAATAGCGCGCCAAATTACCCGCGTAATGTCTTCTTTAAATATTTCTCGCAAGCCGTAAATAACCCCTAATATTAAAATAAGGGTAGCGGTCACTTCGGTAAAGGTTGAGCGCGCGTTAAGTATAACCACCATTACAAATGCCATAATGACAGCTGTAACCGTGCCTTTTACTAAACGCTTTAGGTAACTATTTAAATAACGCGTATTGCGATGCAAAATAACGCCGTGCTCTATTAAGCGCTGTAGTAAACGCATTTTATTCGTGATGCGGTTACCATCTTGCAACGTAGTTTCTGAGTTGTAATTTTGCTCAAACCTATATGTATTTTCGTTTTTACAAAATTGCAGTAAGTCGTTGCGCTCTTTCGCAAAGTCACTGCTGCGCGGCCCTTCATCTAATAGCTTTAAAAACGACTGCTCCACATGCCAACTTAAATAGTTATCGGCATTGGTGTAAAACGGCACCAGTTTTTCATCATCGGGGGTATATCTGCGCAGCTTTTTTAGCAGCCCTTCACTTTGCTCAAACAGCTCTTGTGCACGGGCATAAAAAGCATCCACTTCTTGAATTTTTAATGCATCTTTAATATCAGCGTCGAGCGCTAAACGCACCTGATAACAGTACAAATTAAGGTTTTGGCGGTAATCTTGTTGCTCACCTTTGTTTTTACTAACAAAGCGGCTACGCACTAAGGGTAAGTGTATGTTTTTAGCGTTATAAGCTAAGTGCGATTTAAAGTGGTTATTAAAATAAGACTCTTCACTGAGGGTTTGCACGTTTATACCCATTTCATTGGGTATAGAAAAATACAGGTCGATACGCTGCTCAGAGCGAGGGGATAACTCTGGTTCTATGACAAAAGATAAATTTTCGTCTTGTTTTATCAAACAACTCTCCTTTTATTGAGTGTATAAGTGTACTGGTCTCCTTAATTTTGTTCAATAAAAAAGGCCCAGTAAACACTGAGCCTTAATACGATTAATGTGCTAATTAAAACTTAACGTTTACACCAGCAAATACACGGCGACCTAGTACATCGTATGTGTACGGGTCAGTGTTAGAATCGTTGTTACCTGTGTAGTAAGGAGGTTGCTTATCAAATAAGTTGTTAACACCTGCTGTAACTGACACAGTCTCGTTAAAGATGTAAGCACCGCTTATGTCATGGTATACAACTGAAGGCGTTGTAGGCGCATAACATGATGACTCATCACCTTGACAGCTGTAGCTATCCATTCCTGCAATGTAGCGTGCTTTGTAGTTTGCGTTCCAAGCATCGCCTTTCACAGTTAGTTCAAAGTTAGCTTTAACATCTGCATAACCACCGATACCAGAAGTAATTAAACCAGCGTAATCAATGCTTGATTCAACAACATCTACTAGGTACTCGTCTAGGTAAGTAACATCTAGTGATGTATTCCACGCAAGACCAGCTGCATCAAATGTGTAGTTTAAGTTTAAGTCGTAGCCTTTAGTTTGCTCGTAACCTACGTTTTGTAGTTGGTTATTAAAAGCAATACGGCCAGTGCTTTGGTTAAACGATACCGCAGCAGAGCTACATAACGCAGTACTTTGGTTAGCTAATGAACCATCTGTTGCTAAACAAGAGTCAACAATGTATTGGTTGTTAACAGTAGCAATTGCGTTTTCAATTTCAATGTCGTAGTAATCTAACGTCATTGAGAAACCTTCAAACCACTCTGGCTCGTACACAATACCCGCTGTTAGCGTATCAGCTTCTTCAGGCGTTAATTGGTCATTACCACCAACAGTTACTTCTGCTTGGTCTTGTGCACCAGGGAAGCTAACTTGTTCAAACGAAGGTGAATTACCTGAGTATAGCTCAGCTACTGTAGGCGCACGGAATGCTGTAGAACGAACACCACGTAGCATTACTTCGTCGTTTACACGCCAAGTTAAACCAAGTTTCCATGTTTCGTCAGAACCAAAAGTGCTGTAATCGAAAGCACGGATTGCAGTGCTTAGTTCAACGTTTTGCGCTAAGAACGCATCGCTAACTAAAGGAATTGCAAGCTCTAAGTACGCTTCGTTTACGTCAAAACGACCGCTTGTAGGCTCAACACGTGGGTCGTTTGCAAGACCTTGTGACGTGATTGAATCTGGGATGTACCATGCTTTTTCTTCACGGCGCTCAACACCAGCAGCAAACCCTACGTAACCTGCAGGAAGTTCCATTACTTCACCAGCTAATGATGCAGTGAACATTAGTAATTGGCTACCACCTGAGTTTTGCTCAGTGTAAACGTAATCGCTTAAGTTCTCAGCAGACCAAGAAGATTGCATAAGTGGGTTAAAGTCACCCGCTTCGATTGCATCTTGGATAGAGCCCATGTTGTGAAGGTTGCTTAAACGGTCAACTGAATCGTTACGACCAAAAATTACAGACACATCCCAATCGTAACCACTGTCAAGGTAACCTGCAGCACCTACTACAGTACGAACAGTGTCAACAACTTGTGAGAAATCACGAGTACCTGTGTCTGTCATACGACGACCGTAAGAAACTTCATCACCGTAGTTAATATTGTGGCTTGTTAGTGAATCGCCCATTTCTTCAGTGTAATCAAAGTCAAACCATACTGGCTGTGGTGCCATTTGTTGCTCTGACCAACGCTTAGAGTATGTGAATTCTGAGTATAAACGCGTGTCATCTGTTAAATCGAAGCTACCGATACCTGTAAGGTTTAAACGACGCATAGGCGTGTATAGGTAGCTGTCTGATGAGTAGTTGTACGCATCATCAGAACCAAAGTCATGCCAACCGTTGTCTGCTTGACCTTGTAGTGATTCATCACCTGACCATACGTGGCCATTTGGCGTGTATGAAGAACCAGAACAGTAAGGTGCACTGCCGTCGCCATCTTCAGTTAATGGACAATCAGAGAAGCTACGATCTGCTTGAGATGCGTCACCACGGTCAGTGTACTGAAGACCGATTACAACGTTACCACGACCAAAGCTACCACCCATAGTGATATCGAAAGACGTTTCATCAGCATCACCTTCTGTAGTGATTGCAGATTTAACATTTAAGTCTAAACCTTCAAAGTCATCTTTTAAGATGATGTTTACAACACCTGCTACCGCATCAGTACCGTATACTGCAGATGCACCATCTTTAAGTACTTCAATGTGCTTGATCATTGAAACAGGAATAGTGTTTAAATCAACAGTAGAGGCAGCACCTGTGCCTGAGTTGATCATACGACGGCCATTTACAAGTACTAATGTACGTTGTGAACCTAAACCACGTAAATCGATAGAAGCATTACCACCAGAACCATTATTGATACCTGGGTTGGTCATTGCACCACCAGTAGCAGTCATTTTTTGTAATACGGCATCAACCGAAACTGCACCGGTTGCAGCAATGTCATCTGCACCGATTAAAGTAACTGGGCTAGCGGTTTCCATATCTGCGCGCTTAATGCGAGAACCCGTTACTTGAATTTTTTCAATAGCGTTTGCGCCGTCTTCGGCCGCTACTACTTGCATACTTGAGAACATTGGGATTGCTGCGATTACAGCTAAACCAAGAGTTGATTTTTTCATGAATAAACCCTACTTGTTGGAAATTTACCTTGATTGGTAATGCTCACTTTTTATAAGAATTGTGAGTCAGGGGGGCAACTTAGGCTGAGCTAACTGAACAAAAACTTAATGGAAGATCGTTATATATACAACACCAAAAAAGAATAACCAAAAAAGGTACAAAGGTTATAACTTGTTGCAGTGTTAACTAAAAAAAACAATTAAAAATCATTGAGATAAGACAAACGAAAAGCAATTAAAACACACCTGAAATCAAAGTTATGCAGATTGTAATCAAATGTAATTAATGGATAAATATACCCTTTTTAGAAAAATTAACATATTAATCACAGCGCATTAGTAAAACCGTAAAGCTGTAATAAAATTAATAACCATAAATATGCAGATTTACCGCTTAAATAGTCTTATTAAGCTATTTATTTAGTTTTTTTGGTAATATTTTTTGTTCAGCGAGACTTCAACGTTTGCTCGGATCGGGAGGAGTTATTTGATTTAGCAAATCATTAGAGGGTCTTAATTTGAGGGCGTTTAGCTTTATTAAAATAGTTATCATGGAAGTAAGCAGGATTTACTTTTTTACATGCCCAGTAATGCAAGTAATACGCTTTTACTATAAACATGACGAAGCCCCCCTATTACCGTAAGGCAATTCACTCCATAACAAGAACGAGCAAGCACACCAACATAAAACAGATGAGAATGAAAAAAAAGGTTACAGCATACAAGGCAGCAAAGAGGTTTAAATGTGTGTTAGTGCTTTAAATACAATTTTATACACCTACTATTGCAGCGCTGCATATATAAGAAGTACCGCTAAATAGTAGTGCCTTATTATTGTAATACCTTATTAATAGCTGATTTTTGTTATGCGCCAGCTAAAAAATGATTGGCAGGAAAAAGGTGCCTTAATACGTTACATAAAAATTATAAAAGTGAGTGATTTGCTCACCAGTTTGAACATTGCTTAAATTAAGCACCAGTTGCCACAGCATATTTTGCTCAGAGCATATGCCCACCATAGTGTCACTTTTATAAATAGTTGCTTCTTTAGTGAACTTTTGCGGAATAAAACCCATATACATGGTTATACTTTCAAGCTTAGCGTTATCTATTTTTAGGTGGGCGGGTAAATCAAGGTAAATACTAAAGGGGGTTTCGGGGGTAATATTTTTATCACTTAACCATACTTTAACACCGGTATTATAAATACAGCGCTGATTCGTGTCGCAATTTGTTTTTAACAGTGCTTTTTGATCTTTTTGATTGGCATTGTCACAGCCTGTTAATACAAAAAACAGCATTAAAAACAAAGATAATCTATATATATGCATAACAAATCCGCGCTAAATAAAAACAAATATTAATTAGCATGCTTTGAAATAACAATAGCCAGTGTGATGTTTGGTTAATATAGGTACAATCTGTATCAAAAAATAAACAACAAACTCACAAACTTTGATTGATGTCATAATTTTATGTAATTGACCTATCTTTTTTAGGCCAAAAAATTTATCATTTCACCCGCAAAAAATAAGGGTTTCTCGAGTTTGTTTTCTGAAGCATTCAGGCTTTGAACGTTTTAGGTAATACGCTTGGGGAAAATAGTAGGCCCCACTTTAAACGGTGGGTAATTCATTTCTAAACGCATTTATTGCAGCGGAAGCCAGAAAATGAGCCAAACAGTAGCATCACAAACTGAGTATAACTATAAAGTTGTACGCCAATTCGCTATTATGACAGTGATTTGGGGCATCGTTGGCATGAGTATTGGGGTTCTGATTGCTGCCCAATTAGCTTGGCCAGCACTTAACTTTGATACACCATGGTTAACATACTCTCGACTACGTCCGTTACACACGAACGCAGTAATTTTCGCATTTGGTACCAGTGCACTTTTTGCGACGTCTTATTACGTCGTTCAACGTACTTGTCAAACGCGCCTTTTCTCAGACAAACTCGCCGCTTTTTCTTTTTGGGGTTGGCAGCTTGTTATTGTATTAGCCGTAATTACATTACCACTGGGTATTACTAGCTCTAAAGAATATGCAGAGCTTGAGTGGCCAATCGATATTTTAATCGCGGTAGTATGGATAGTTTACGCAGTGGTATTTTTTGGTACGCTGATCAAACGTAAAGTATCGCACATCTACGTTGCTAACTGGTTTTACGCTGGCTTTATTATTACTGTTGCAGTGCTACACATTGTAAACAGCATGGCAGTGCCTGTGTCGTTAACTAAATCATACTCAATCTACGCAGGTGCGGTAGATGCAATGGTTCAGTGGTGGTACGGTCACAACGCTGTAGGTTTCCTACTAACGGCTGGTTTCTTAGGTATGATGTACTACTTTGTACCAAAGCAAGCAGGTCGCCCAGTTTATTCTTACCGTTTATCGGTAGTTCACTTTTGGGCACTTATTTCACTTTACATTTGGGCAGGTCCTCACCACCTTCACTACACTGCGCTTCCTGATTGGACGCAAAGTTTAGGTATGGTTATGTCTATTATCCTATTTGTACCGTCTTGGGGTGGTATGATTAACGGTATAATGACGCTTTCTGGCGCTTGGCATAAGCTACGTACCGACCCAGTACTGCGTTTCTTAGTTGTTTCATTGTCTTTCTACGGTATGTCTACGTTTGAAGGCCCAATGATGGCAATTAAATCTGTAAATGCATTATCTCACTACACAGATTGGACTATCGGCCACGTACACTCAGGTGCACTAGGTTGGGTTGCGATGATTTCAATTGGTGCTATTTACCACCTTATTCCTGCGTTATTCGCACAAGGTCGTATGTACAGCGTTAAATTGGTTAACACGCACTTTTGGTTACACACAGTAGGTGTTGTACTTTACATTGTTGCAATGTGGATCTCAGGTGTTATGCAAGGTCTAATGTGGCGCGCAGTTAACTCTGACGGTACATTAATGTACAGCTTTGTTCAGTCTTTAGAAGCATCACATCCTTTCTATATTATGCGCTTTGTAGGCGGTGTATTCATCGTTACAGGTATGTTAGTTATGGCTTACAACGTTCTGCGTACAATTTCAGCTGAGAAAGAATCACTGAAGTTAGACGCGCAAGCACAATTAGCATAACGGAGTGAGATGATGAGCAATAAAAATTCACAAAACAAACATGAAATAGTAGAAAAGAACGTTGGCCTAATGGCTATTCTGACTGTTTTTGCTATTAGTTTTGGTGCATTAGTTGAAATTACTCCGCTAATGTTCCAAGACGATACAACAAAACCTGTAGAAGGTTTGCGCCCACTTAACGCGCTTGAAATGGAAGGTCGTGACATTTATGTACGTGAAGGTTGTTATAACTGTCACTCACAAATGATCCGCCCTTTTCGCGATGAAGTTGAGCGTTACGGTCACTACTCTGTAGCGGGCGAATCAGTATGGGATCACCCTTTCCAATGGGGTTCTAAACGTACTGGTCCTGACCTTGCACGTGTAGGTAACCGTTACTCGGACGATTGGCATTATGCACACTTAGTTGACCCACGCGCCGTGGTTCCTGAGTCGAACATGCCAGGTTTTCCTTGGTTAGCAGAGACTAAGGTTGATACCAGCCTGACTCTGAAAAAACTACAAATTTTCCGTGATACTTTTGCTATTAACCCAGAAAACCCTAAACACCCGGGTTTAGGTTATGGCAGCGACGAAGAGCTACAAGCAGATGTTGATAAAGTTAACGCTATGAATAACGGCGAAGGCGCAACAGAAATGCAAGCCCTAATCGCGTATTTACAGCAACTTGGCACCCACTTGAAGTAATTATTATGGATTACGGAACATACAGAGGCATTTTGACTCTGGTAATTTTAGTATTGTTTATTGTGATTGTTGTATGGGCATACAGCAAGCGTAGCAAAAATCGTTTTGATGACGCTGCTAATGCCATTTTCGAAGATGAAAAAAAACATAACAACACACTCTCTAACGAGGAAAAGGAGTCTGAAAAATGACTAGCTTTTGGAGTATTTGGGTTATTGTATTAACCCTAGCCTGCTTAATCATCATTTTTAGCTTATTAGTTTGGAACCTTAAAAACTATGCTGGCGTAAAAGAAGGTGAAGACTGCGGACATGAATATGACGGCATTACCGAACTAAATAATCCACTCCCAAAATGGTGGACGTACATGTTCTTCGCAACATTTATTTGGTCGGTATATTACTTAGCAGCTTATCCAGGTTTAGGTAACTGGGAAGGCTTAGGTAAATGGACAAGCTCTAACCAAGGTATTACCTCTTTAGCGGAATCTAAAGAAGCCACGGCTAAAGCAAAAGAAGAAGGCCGCTATGTAAAGCTTGATAAAGAATACGAAGCAGCACAAGAGCGCTTTGGTCCTATTTTTAACAAGCTTGCACAAGTACCAGTATTAGATTTAGTTAACTCTAAATTTGAAGGTGATGCAGCGCAGCAAGTAGCCCTTGAAAATGGCGAAAAGCATGAACAAACAGACGGCCAGTTAGCACTTGAAATTGGTCAGCGTTTATTCTCGCAAAACTGTGCGCAATGTCATGGTTCAGATGCACGTGGTGCAACTGGCTTCCCTAACCTAACTGATAAAGATTGGTTATACGGTGGCTCACCAGACAAAATTAAAGAAACACTTCTTTATGGTCGTGTAGCCGCAATGCCTTCTTGGAGTGCAGCACTTGGTGAGCAAGGCGTTAAAGAAATGACAGCCCACGTACTTAGCTTGTCTGGTCGTACTGTTAACCAAAAAGATGCCGCTGCAGGTGCCGCTAAGTTTGCGATGTGTGCCGCGTGTCACGGTGCAGATGGTAAAGGCTCTGTTGCACATAACTTACCGTTTGGTGCACCAAATCTTACAGATAACATTTGGTTATACGGTGGCTCTCAACGCGCTGTTGAAGAAACCCTTAACCATGGCCGCGCCGGTGTAATGCCAGCATGGAAAGACATTTTAGGTGAAGATAAAATTCACCTGTTAACTGCCTATGTTTACAGTTTATCGCAAGATAAATAAACACTGAGTTAACTATTAATTAATCTTTTTATTTCAACAGATTAATCCAGATCAAAAAAGCCTCCAGTCGGAGGCTTTTTTTTAGTCTTTTACAAATATTTGCTATAAAATAGCCCTACCTAAACTAATTTTAGAGCAACTATGCAACCTACTCCGTGGTATAAAAATTTTTGGCCTTGGTTTTTAATCTTTTTTCCGCTAGCGGCTATTATCGGGTGCATAACCTTAATTATTACTGCTGTGGGCAACGGCCCAGATATGGTGGTTGATGATTACTATAAAAAAGGCAAAGCAATAAACTTAGAACTTACTAAGTTTGAAAAAGCCAAAGCACTGTTTTTACATGGCAAGCTTAATGTTACAAACGAGCGTGCCAGTTTTGCCTTTACCAAAGGCGATTATAGTAACGTACACGCTTTAAAGCTGTCTTTTTATCATCGCACCATCAAAGCGCATGACTTTGAAGCAACGCTTACCCCTAATGCAAATAAAGAATTTACTGCCCTTTTAGATAACTACACACCAGGTGCTTACTCTGTCTTTATAGAGCCGGTGGATGGTAGTTGGAAGTTAAAAGAAAACATTACTCTTCCTACAGAGCAGCCTTTGTTAGTTACCCCAAATTATAAGTAGCCACCACTATGAGCGTTTCTTGCTTTCATTGCCTTGAAAGTGTGCCAAATGGATTTCGCGCAACCGTAACAATAGATAACACGCCACAGCCTATGTGCTGTATTGGCTGCCAAGCGGTTGCGCAAAACATTGTTGACCAAGGCATGACCGACTATTACAAATACCGCACCGTACGCGCTGGTAAAGTAGAGCAGTTAGTCCCTGAGCAACTCGCGTTTATTAAAAGCTACGACAACGAAGACATACAAGATGAGTTTATAGCCACAACCGATAACTTATCCCAAGTACTTTTAAGTGTTGAAGGCATTACCTGCGCCGCGTGTGCATGGCTTATCGAAAAGCAATTACTTAGCTTAAAAACGGTAAAGCGCGTTGATGTTAATACCTCAACTAACCGTGCCATGATCCAATGGGATAAAACCCAAACCCCGCTGAGCGAAATTATTACTTCCTTAGCCAAAATTGGCTATAAAGCTTACCCGTTTCAAGCTGATGACGAAGCCCAACAAAAGCAACAAACAGCAAAAGCCTATATACGCCGCTTAGGTGTTGCAGGGCTGATGACCATGCAAGTGATGATGTTTGCCTTTGCCATGTACTTTGGCATGTTCTCGGGTATGGATAATAACTTTGAGCAATACTTTAGGTGGATAAGCCTAGTTCTTGCCTCCCCCGTTATTTTATACAGCGCATTACCCTTTTTAACTAATGCTATAAATGGCTTAAAAGCAAAACAGTTAAATATGGACTTACCCGTTTCGCTGGCTATTTTTGGGGCGTATAGCGCCAGCTGTTATGCCACATTTATGCAAGTAGGCGAAGTGTATTTTGAATCGGTATGTATGTTTACCTTTTTATTATTATTAGGTAAATACCTCGAATTTAGAGCCCGATTAAAAGCCAGCGAGTTTACCGCCAACTTACAAAAGCTGCTGCCTTTAACCGCCCGCACCCTTGATGATAACGGCCAAGAGCATATTATTGCTGCAAAAAAACTTAAGCTGAATGATGTTGTACTCATAAAAGCTGGCGAAACTATTCCCGCTGACGGAGAGCTTATCAAGGGGCAAACAAGCGTTGATGAGTCGATGATGACCGGTGAGCATCAGCCCGTTAATAAGTTTATTGGCCACAATGTGTATGCTGGGTGTGTTAATCATGATGGCGTAATAGAAATAAAAATAAATAAAATCGGCCAAAACACCTTACTAAACCAAATTATACACTTACAACACACTGCGCTTACCAAGCGCCCTAAACTGGTAGAAATTACCGATAAAGTTGCCCAGTGGTTTATTGCCTGCTTGCTAGTTTTTGCCTCTATAACGGCCATTGGCTGGTACCAAATTGACCCAGAGCACGCGTTTTGGATCACTATTTCTGTATTGGTTGCCACTTGCCCTTGCGCGCTTAGCCTTGCTATACCTACCGCATTAACATGCGCTGTAGCCACGCTCACCCGCAAAGGGGTGCTAATTAAACAAGCGCATGTGCTCGAAACCCTCTCGCAATTAACGCTGTTTGCCTTTGATAAAACAGGCACCCTCACACAAGGTAAATTTAGCTTAGATGCCATTGATATACTCGATGACACAATCTCTAAAGAGCAAGCGCTTAATATTGCAGCCCAGTTAGAGCGTTATTCTGAGCACCCCATAGCCAGTGCCTTTAATAAATACGCTACCACCGAGCTTGCCCTTACAAACATTACTGTACACCCAGGTATGGGCATTAGTGCACAAAGCGCAGATGAACATTACGCTATTGGTAAAAGCGGCTGGTTTGACAGTAAAAAAACAAATGCCCAAGCAAGCCTATTTATAAATAAACGCGTAGTTGCTCGTTTTTACTTTATAGATAAAGTAAAATCCGGTGCCAGTGAGCTTATAAGTACCTTACAAGCACAAAACTTGAGCTGTCATATGCTCACAGGCGATGCATCAGACGCCGGACAAAAAATAGCAAAACAGTTAAAGCTCAACAGCAGCCAAAGCGCCCTGTCGCCTAAAGATAAACAAACCGCCGTAGAGCAATGGTCATCACAAAACGAAGTGGTTGCCATGGTAGGCGATGGCATTAACGACAGCCCAGTATTTGCCAGTGCCCATTTATCCATTGCTATGGAAACCGGTGCCGACATTTCTAAAAACAGTGCCGATGTAGTGCTGTTAAACAGTGATTTAGCCTCAATTGCGCACCTACTCAATGTTGCTAAGCAAACCAGGCGAATCATTAAGCAAAACCTGACGCTGTCTTTGTTGTATAATGCTTCTATTTTACCGCTTGCAGCGCTTGGGCTTGTTGCCCCGTGGATGGCCGTTATTGGTATGTCTGCCAGCTCAATTATTGTGATTAGTAATTCACTAAGGCTTTTAAAGTTATGAGCATAATTTATATTTTAATCCCGATTGCCATATTATTTGTGATTATTGCCATTGGCGTGTTTTTTTGGGCCGTTAAAAGCGAGCAATTCTCTGATTTAAACAAACAAGGTCATAGTATTTTGTTTGAAGATGATAAAGAACAACACAACAAAAGTAATGATTGACCCACTTTACACCAGCGCCTTTTTAATGGGCTTAATTGGTAGCGGACATTGCCTTGCCATGTGCGGTGGTATTGCCAGCTCATTGCAATTGGCCAGTAACAAACGCCAATCTGTTATTTATTCATTTGCTTATAACCTTGGCCGAGCGTGTAGCTACATGCTGGCTGGCGCACTCGTTGCGGGTATAAGTAGCCAATTTGCAAAGCAAAATACGTTTTTTTCTGTAACCCTTTCATTCATTGCGGCTATTTTTATGCTGCTGGTAGGCGTGTATATAATGCGCTTAGGCCCCACTTTGCAATGGCTTGAAAAAATAGGCAAAACACTTATTTGGCAGCATATAGTTAAGCTTAATAAATATTTAATGCCAGTAGATTCAACAGCTAAAGCATTGGGTTACGGCGCTTTGTGGGGGTGGCTACCCTGTGGTTTGGTTTATTCAGCGCTCACATGGGCAATGACCAGCCCTAGCGCATTTGATGGTGCCCTAGTGATGTTTTGCTTTGCGCTTGGCACCTTTCCGGCCATGATCACCTTAGGCCTGGCCGCCCAAAAACTTAATAGTGTTATTAACCACCCATGGACGCGAATTGTGTTAGGCAGTATTATAATTTGGTATGGTGTGTACCTGTTGATCATCGCCACCGACAAACTAGTACATTAATCGTCAGCGGCATTAGGCCACTTGGTTTATTTTCACTGCTGTGTATAAAAATTAAAACGGATTAAATTATGGATTTCTCTCAAAGTCGCGCTAAAAGTAATTGTGCAATTAGCTGTAACAACTGCAGCATCAGCCAATTGTGTTTGCCGTTTTCGTTAAATGGCCAAGAAATGGATAAACTTGACGAAATCATTGAACGCAAAAAGCCCCTGCACAAAGGCGACTACTTGTTTGAATCCGGTGCTGTGCTTAATGCAATTTATGCAGTACGCTCAGGCTCATTTAAATCTTATACATTGTCTGAACAAGGTGATGAGCAAATTACCGGTTTTCACTTAGCCGGCGATTTAGTCGGCTTTGATGCTATTAGTAAAATGGCTCATCAGAGCTTTTCGCAAGCACTAGAAACATCAATGGTATGCGAAATCCCGTTTGATACACTCGATGAGTTAGCAGGTAAATTACCCAAACTTCGCCAACAAATTATGCGTTTAATGAGTAGCGAAATTACCTACGATCAAGAAATGCTGCTACTTCTTAATAAAAAATCGGCAGAAGAACGCCTAGCGAGCTTTATTTATAACCTTTCGGAGCGCTTTGGCGAGCGCGGCTTCTCGCGTAAAGAGTTTAGATTTACCATGACTCGTGGTGAAATAGGTAACTACTTAGGCCTAACCGTGGAAACCATCAGCCGCTTATTAAGTCGTTTTCAAAAAGCGGACTTAATAAAGGTAGAAGGTAAATTTATTACTATTTTAGACAACGACGCACTTGCCAAAACGGCAGCAATAATTAAGCCTTGTTAAGCTAATAGGTATTGTAACTTTGATTTAGAACAACAATTTGTGTGCTACCCCTTTAACTGCTGTGTATTTACGTTACACTGAAAGTAAGTTAAAAAGGGAGTAGCATATGAACACTATTAAACGTATTTTAGCCGTTATTGATCCCACTAAGGATGACCATCACGGTTTAGCTCGCTCGATTGATTTAGCCAAAAAGTCAGGCGCGAGTATTACCGCCTTTATGACTGTTTACGACTTTTCTTACGAAATGACCACCATGTTGTCGTTTGAAGAGCGCGAAGCAATGCGAAAAGCCGTTATAAACGATAGAGAATTATGGCTTAAGGATATAATTTCTACCTACCCAGATGTAAATATCACCACCCAGGTGGTCTGGCATAACCGCCCTTTTGAAGCCATTATTAATACCGTTATTGAACAAGAATACGATTTAGTGGTTAAAAGTACCCATCAGCATGGTGCGCTAAAATCGGTTATTTTTACCCCTACCGACTGGCACTTAGTACGTAAATGCCCCACACCTGTGTTATTTGTAAAAGAAATGGCTTGGCCTGAGCAAGGTAATATTTTAGCCGCGGTCAATGCGGTTAGTGAAAACGATGAGCATGTAGCCCTTAATAAACGCATTATTAAAGATGCACAATTTTTATGTGAACTCGCCAACGCTAAACTTAACTTAGTTAATGCTTACCCTGCTACACCCATTAATATTGCCATAGAGATACCAGAATTTAACCCTGGGCTTTATAACGAATCTGTAAAAAAACACCATATAGAATCTACCAACGAGCTTGCTAAAACTTTTAGTTTAACTAATGAGCAATGCTTTATAGAAGAAGGCCTACCGGAGGATGTGATCCCCGATGTAGCAAATCGCTTAAATAGCGAACTGGTGGTGATTGGCACCGTAGGGCGTACGGGGCTAAGTGCCGCATTGGTTGGCAACACTGCCGAGCACGTAATTGATAGCCTAGATTGCGATGTCTTGGCATTAAAACCTGATGGCTACGTAAGCCCGCTTGCCAAAAGTTAAACAAAGCCTTAACTAGCGCTTTAATACCCATAGTACTTGGGTATATAATACGCCCCTTTATTTTCAGCAAATAATTTGCCGCATTGTTTTATAAGGGGGCGTAGTGTCTCACTCAGCTCAAGCCAAAGCTCAATACAACTTAAATAAGCTACAAAAGCGTTTACGCCGTCTTACTGGCCAAGCCGTCATGGACTTTAACATGATAGAAGAAGGCGACCGTATAATGGTATGCCTATCGGGTGGTAAAGACAGTTACACCATGCTTGATATGCTTAAACATTTAAAGCGTGTGGCGCCTATTAAATTTGATTTATTTGTTGTTAATCTCGATCAAAAACAACCTGGGTTTCCTGAACACGTTTTACCTGAGTACCTTGATAAACAAGATATTGAATACAAAATTGTAGAAGAAGACACCTACAGCATTGTTACCGATATCATCCCTGAGGGCAAAACCACGTGTTCGCTTTGCTCTCGCCTACGTCGTGGTATTTTGTACCGTACAGCCAAAGAGATGGGCGCAACTAAAATTGCCCTTGGCCATCACCGCGATGACATGATCGAAACACTCTTTTTAAACATGTTTTACGGCGGTAAACTTAAAAGCATGCCGGCTAAATTAATGAGCGACAACGGCGAGCATATGGTTATTCGTCCGCTCGCTTATTGTAAAGAAGCCGATATAAGTAAATACGCATTTAGCCAAGGCTACCCTATTATTCCGTGTAACTTATGTGGCTCACAAGAAAACCTGCAACGTAAACACACTAAAAACATGCTAGCGCAGTGGAATAAAGACCACCCTGGGCGTATTGAGAGTATTTTTACTGCAATGCAAAATGTGGTGCCTTCGCATTTAGCCGATACAGAACTATTTGACTTTGAAAACCTAAAAACCGGCGACGTTATTGATGGCGGCGATATAGCACTCGATAAACCAGATATACCTAACGCGCCTGTCAGCGATGAAGATGAAAACCAACAGCAACAAGCTGATGTGGTTACTATTAACCTAAGCTAAGCTAAGCTAAGCTAAGCTAAGCTAACGGTTTTAAAAATACAGTTAAGGGGCTACTCGCCCCTTTTTTTATACTCATTAATCCTGCTAAGCGCCTTTATCAGCTAACCCTTTTAAAAACTCTAAACTCATTCGCTCTTGCTCGTTTGCTTGATAAGGCAACTGTTGCAAACTATCGTAGGCAAAATCTGTAATTTCAAACTCAGTAATCTCACTGCTACCAAAACTATTACGCTCACCTGGGCTTGGCGACATGCGCTCTATCACAAAGTCACTTAAACGCATGTTAACCACCCCTTGTGGTAATACCGACCAATGCGCCTTTAAATCCACCGTTTGACTGCCTTGTGAAAGTTTCTTTTTAGTCACCAAATGCGCAAGTGGGGTCGTATCACTGTATAAATTAGCTCTAATTCTATATAAGCCGCTTTTAAGCACTTTTAAATGAGCTGTGGCTATCATGTTTTCGTTTTGTGCATAGGCATTATCAAAATCAATAAGCGTCGCACTGGGTGGCATATACTGTATTTGCGCAACTGTAGGCACCTTTTTACCTGCTACATTTGCCTCTACAAATAGCTGTAAATTTCGCGGGTAGTCTTCACTGGCTTTAAAGCTCACCGTGGCTTCACCCTGCTGAGCTGTGGTGGTTTTTGAACTGATTGACGCTTTGGTATCGGTATTGCTTAGCACTACATTTACCTCTGCTAGGTTTTGCGCAGCAATATTAACGGTTATTTCTTGCGGATATACAAACCGATATTTATCTAAACTAACAACGAGGGCATTACCCGCATCGTCAATGGGGCTTGTAACTGGGTAAAACTGATTGGGCTTTAAACGGTCTTCATCAAGTGCGCTTAAAGGCTGCGAATAAGGCGGGTATTTTAGTGCGCTTTGGTATTGCATTGCCACATGCTCAGCGGCACTGGCCAAGTGCTGATCATAATGTATTTTGGGAGGGCTTTTTGCCTGTTTTTGTTTTGGCACATCAATGGTTATTACCGTGTTTTTATCTGGGCTTGCTGGATCAGTCTTGTTTTTTATTACCAGCGCAGCGGGAGGCTCAAGCGTTTTAACTTCATTTTTATTTGTAAACCACAGTAAAAACATCGCAATACTGACTACAGCGGCACCAATGTAAAACTTTTTCATGTTGCATCAATCCTTTCAAAGCGTGCAGCAAATAACTACACGCTCTAGCGTTTAATACCTAACGCGTTTATAAAATTTAGGTACTTATTAAGGGATCACGCTATAAATAAGTGCCGAGGCACTTTGTGTGTTTGAATCCTTAATATAGCGGTAGTGTTTTTTCCAAAACCAAGTACCCGTTGTTTTATCAAATGTGTTAAAGCCGACATTTTGACCATCTACATTTATATTGTTCATGGCAATTGTGACATTCCCTTTGCGCTGCGCATTATGGATCTCGTTGTGGCTGTAACTGTCGCTCATCATCATTGGATAATGGTGCGGCATAAAGCTATTAACGGCATCGCCTTGTGATTTTAACTGACCATTAGTATCAATACTGCTACTGCAACTGCCAAACGATTTAGCCGCGCTTGCTCCACACGATGAATGCGATGCCACCACCGAATCATCATTCCCTTTTAAAAACCCGCCCGTTAAACCTAGGTACTCATTACCATCGGCTACAAAACGTAAACGCGGCGTACGCGCATCTGGAAACGGCGAAATTTTGCGTGCGTTATTTACTTTTAAATCGTGTAATACGCCCACCGCTTCTGTCACATCGCTGCCTAACCACCATTTGAGTGCTGCATCCACTGCAAAGTTCCATGCTGCGCCAGTTAAAGCACTTACAGCAATATCGGCAAGCTCGCTGCCGCCCCCTGCTCCCGCTAAATCAAAGGTCGCCACAATATTAAGTGGTGTAAGGCCTGCATTTTCAAGCCAATTAGCTTGGTTATCAATAATATGGCGAGCAACTAAATCGCCTGTTGAATGCGTCACTAACACACAGCCATCAGCACATAAGTTAGAACGCGATATTTGCTTTAATTTAGGCCATACCCAATCGGTCGCAATTTTACCTTCAATGCGCTCATAGGCAGGCCAATCAATACGTTCATCAGCACGGTTATTCCAATAGGTTTGCCAATAGGTTTCACCGTCGTGTATTACATCGCTGCCCGACTTATTGGTTATTTGCGATACCTGTAAGCCGTGGATCAGTATAATTTTGTGCTCTTTACTCAGTGCAGAAAAGCTCATTAAAAACGCAGCGCTGGCAAAAAGTAGATATTTAAGTGTGTGTGTTCGTTTAGAGTTGTTCATATAAATCCTTAATGTGTTCAGTGTTTTATTTTTATGCCTATGTACTTAAGGTATTCATTTACACATGTGCAGGCGCACATGCATTGACCAGTATTAGGAACAACGCTCAAAAATGCAACAATTTATTATCATTTAAATTCTGCTAAATCTATATTGACTGTATATTCAATTATTTAAATTCAAATAATTGCAATATTTAGTATTATTTACACATACCTAGTAACTAGGCAGTACTAAAGCAAAAAAAACCTAACGCATAAAAATACGTTAGGTTTTTTAGTAATTAGTTCAATCTTTAAATATAAACAGGTATTAGTATTTTAAGCGCTCATACAATCCTGAGGCTCTTGATACGCTTTTGCTCATGGCCAATTGCAGTACTTTTTTATCGGCCACCAGCTCAAAGGTGTTTTTAGCACGTGTTATGCCTGTGTACACCAGCTGCCTATTTACACCCATACTGGCGTGTTTAAGCGGCGGTAAAACCATAGCCGTATAACTAAACTCCGAGCCCTGCGATTTATGTATGGTCATTACATACACTTTATCGTGAGCAGGCAGGCGCGCAGGTGAAAACGCCCGCACCGTGTTTTGCTCATCAATAAATAACGCTTTTAACTGCCCGCTTTCATCGGGCATTAAAATACCAATATCCCCATTAAACAACTTAAGTTGATAATCGTTTTGGCTCACCATAATAGGCATACCACTGTAATGGCGCTGGTTTGGGCTTACCGATATTAACCCTTGTTGCACAAGTGCGCGCTCAATGCGGCTGTTTAAGCTATTTACACCGTAATCACCCTCACGCACGGCCGCTAATAATTGATATTGAGAAAACGCCGCGTGAACATCTGCAACACTTGCCCCTTGTGCAATTAAATTTAAATAATGAGCGTAATGCTTAGCAGCACTGTTTATTAATTTTTCTATGGGTTTTGCAACAAAGTCATAATCTAAAATAACATCGTTAAATTGCCCTTGTGTGCTTTGCTGCTCTACGTATTTTAAAATACCGTTATGGTTAGTATTAACCGCCAGCGCAAGCTGGCCAATGCCACTTTGTGCATCAAACCGGTAGCTGTGTTGTAAAAACGCAATGCAATCGGCTAGTTTAAATTCGCTATGTCCAGGAGACGCTAATTTAGCCTCTCCTTTAAAACATAAAGTATTGAGCTCATCACATCGTGCTTGCGAGTAATTAGGCGTTTCACCCAATGCTAACCCTTGGCATAAATCACTCATTACACTGCCGGTATCTACCGAGGCAAGTTGGTCTTTATCGCCAAGCAATATTAAACGCGCATGCGCAGGCAGTGCTTCTATTAATTTAGCCATGAGCGATAAATCAACCATGCTGGCTTCATCAATAATAAGTACATCTAAATGCAGCGGATTGGTGCTGTTATGCTTAAACTTATTAGTAAAGGGTTTAACCCCTAAAAGCCGGTGAATAGTTTGCGCGCTATCGGGAATTAAGGCCTTTATATCCTCAGGAATATTTTTAAGTTGCTCTTTTGCCCCTAAAATTGATTCACTTAAACGAGCTGCGGCTTTACCTGTAGGCGCCACCAGTTTAATGCTTAAAGGTGCACTTTTATAAAGCGACTGTAAAATAGCTAATAGCTTAGTCACGGTGGTGGTTTTACCAGTTCCTGGCCCGCCCGTAATAACGCTAAAGCCTTTTGTTGCTGCAATAGCACAAGCTACTTTTTGCCAATCAATCGCAAGCGCTGAATTATCAACAAAGTAGTCATTTAATAATTGGCTGAGTAACTGGGTATTTATATTTAAATGGCGCTGACTCATCGCAAGTAAACGTGTAGCTAAGGTGTGCTCATAATCAGCTAGGCGCGCAAAATAAAGCCGTTCGTTAAATAACTGTAAGGGTTTGGCCTCGCCCACACTGTTATGGGCACTTAAACAGCTAAGCGCATCGAGGTAGTTAAAGGCTTCATTAAAAGGCGATGTAATATTTGGTACATTGCCCTCGGTTTTAGTAAAGTCGCTTTGGCGTAAATTAAACGGGTTTTGCCAGTCAACTTCTTTTAATGTTAAACAGCTATGTTGGCTTTGCTGTGCTAAACACAGCAATAACACTATATAAAACACGTCGTTTTGCTGGTTATCGCACAGCATTAAGGCAAGCTTTACATCTACCATTCTTATGCGTTTTTCATCTAATAAGTAGTCAAGCAGCTCCACCGTATTTAACGGTTGGGCAGGTGCTGGCGGCTCATCAAACAGGCTTTGCTGCATAGGGTAGTCACTCATAACATGGCTCCTTGGCTAAATAAGCCATCTAATAGTGTGATTTGCTCTGCGCTAAGCTTATTAAAATACACTCCTTTGCCCGCCGGCATGCCGCGTAAAAAAGTATAATAAACCCCGCCTAAATGGGTTTCTATAGCATAATCACTGATGCGTTGTTTAAGTAATCGGTGCAGCGCAACGCTATAAATTAAATACTGTAAATGATACTGATGGCTATTCATGGCTTGCTCTAGCAGGTCGCTCTCATAGTCAGCGGGCGTATTGCCTAAGTAATTAGACTTATAATCTAAAATATAATACTTCCCTTGATAGCAAAAAATTAAATCTATAAATCCCTTTAACAGGCCTTTTACATGAGCAAACTCGAGTTTGCTTTGGGTAAAACCAAAATGCTTAACCAGTATTTCGTTTAATTTAGGCGCGCTCAAACTATCTAAAGGTAAATTAAATTCCATTTCGACTAGGCAGTCTCTCGGGGCTAATTGACTTAAGCTTAATCCTTCATTGTTTAAGGGGCAGGTTAACGAATCAAGCACCCATTGCTCGGTCACGTGTTGCCAGCTTTCGCTAATATGGTATTTATCCAGCGCATGTTTAACTACCTCTGCTAAATTTTGCTCTGGATTTGTAGGGTGTACTTGCGCACTGGTAAAGTCTATTTGTTCAAAAATTTCATGCAAACAGCTTCCGGGCTTTGCCCCCTTTGGGAAACTGTAAGGCGATGGTATTTCATCTTGGCTGTTAGCAAATTCATCTTTTTCATGATCTTCATCGCTGCGCCCAGGCTCAATATGATCGGTGTGCTTTTTAAAGCTCAGCGCGCTAAAGCTAGTTGCTCGCCAATCTCGCTCTATGTTGGCTGTAACCGTATTAACTCTTAACGCTTGGCTTTGCTGCACTGCGCTATTAAGTGTTAATTGGCCTTGTTCGGCCAATTGCTCAGCCGTAAATTGCTGATAGTGCATTTCGGTGTGAGCGTCGCAAAATTCACTTAAGTGGGTACGCCACGTTTGGCTACTTGTAAGCTCAAGCCCTGCAAATAACACATGCCCTAATGCACTACTTTGTATAGCCAAACGGCTACTTTGCCCTTGCCCTATGTTATACACCCCAAGTGCACAAAAATGTACCGCGCGGGTAAGGGCAACATAAAGTAAGCGTAAGTCTTCAGCTAAGCGTTCTTGCTCGGCTTGTGCTAAGGCGTCTTCGTTTTTACTTAAATCGTAAACTAGCTGGCCGTTTTGATGATAAAGCGCTTCTTTAGTTTCGCGATAGCCACTGGCAAAAGGCATAAATACCAGCGGATACTCGAGCCCTTTTGAGGCATGCATAGTCACAATTTTAACTAAGTTGGCGTCACTCTCTAGGCGTACTTGCACGGTTTCGCCATCTTGCTGGCTTACTTTTTGTGCAAACCAACGTAGCAAGCGCAAAGTGCCTTCTAGCTCTATTTGCTTTTGCTGCAGTATTTCACCTAAGTGTCTAAAATCGGTTAACCAGCGCTCAACGTTATAGCCAAGCCCTTGCCACTTAGCGCTCAGCTGATTATGACTTAACAAACGCTCAAGCATCGCCATTGCGCCTTGCTTGTTCCAAATATGGCTAAGTTGAGCAAAAAAGTTTAAGTGCTCTTGCCATTTATTTTCATCATCAGCAAGGGCGTAAATTTCGTTGTAGCTTAAACAAAATAATGGCCCGGCTAATACGCCGCGCAGTAACGACTCGTTGTATTGCCCATGCAATGCCGTTAAAAAATTAAGTAAATGGTGGCTAAGCTCTTGGCTAAAAACACTGTCGCGCGATAAATACACGCTAGCAATATTGGCATTGCTCAGTGCTTTTTTCATTATTTGCGCTTCTACACGGTCGCGCACTAATATACAAATATCGGCAGCGGTCACCTTATGCTTACCAATGCACGCTCGCCCTTGCTCGGCTTGCTCAAGTAATGTCACTATTTTATTAGCAAAATAGCTGGCCAAATGCCCTTGCCCAACGCCTTTGCTGGTGGGTTTGTTTTTTTCATCTGCAGCTTCATCTACAAATACATTAAATTCAAACGCGGTGGCAGGTGTGCCATCTATTGTAAATGTTTCATCGGCTTTTTTGCCTTTTGCTGCTACTGCGTTAAACGGTATGGCATCGTTATAAATAAAGCTATTGGCATGTTTAGAAAACAAACTGTTCACACTGCTTACTATATCGGTGCTTGAGCGAAAATTGGTACCTAAAGTAAATTGCTGCTCAGGCTCTACCGACTCTTTTGCGCCAATATAGGTAAAAATATCAGCGCCCCTAAAGCCATAAATAGCCTGTTTTGGGTCGCCTATCATAGCAAGCGTCGTTTTTTCTTGGCCGTATATTTTGCTAAAAATTCCGTACTGAATCGGATCGGTATCTTGAAACTCATCAATCATGGCAACAGGAAATAGCTGCGCTATTTTTTGCGATAAAGCCTCGCCCTGCTCGGCATTTAAAGCACTGTGTAAATTAGTCAGTAAATCATCTGGGGTGATCACACTTTGCTCTTGCTTGCGTTTTACAATTGCCTGTTTAACCCACCGAGCTGCGGTTTGTACAACGGCAATTTTAAGACCCTGATTAATTTTAGTATTAAGTGCACTGAGCTCATCAAACAGGCTAAGCAGAGGGTGGCTAAATAATGGCTGATTTTTTTTATAATTACTGGCATCACTTAAGTTTTCGCTGCTCCACACCTCAAACGAGTATTTATTGGTGCCAAATTCAAAAAATAACTCATCACCTAAACAAAATCCTTCAAGGGCCGTTAAACTGCCTTTTCGCCCAGGTGTTTTAGAGCCACTTAAACCCGAGCCCTTTATTGCAGCTATAAACTCTTGCTCCAGCACTGCTTTTTTAAAAGCGGGTACTTTAGCAATGTACTCATCGCGAGCTTTAAATACGTCATCTAAGCTTATTTGCGGCACTATGTTCGCATTGGCTTTATTTAGCACACTACTAACTTGGCTAAATAGCGATTCAGGGGCTGCAAACACCTCTAAAATAGCATCAGTGCGTTCTTTATTAAGTGGGTATACAAAGGCGCGCCAAAAATCCTTAATTGTGTCGAGCAGTATGTCGCGCTCATCTAAAATAAATTCAAGGTTAAAAGCAACGCCCGATTCAAACGCATGCTGCTTTAACATGCGTTGGCAAAAACCATGAATGGTAAATATAGCGGCCTCGTCCATAGATTTAGCGGCGGCATCGAGTAAATCAAAGGCGCGGTGTTTATCATCTACTGCGGCTATTACGCCTTCTATTAATTCATCATTTGGGTTTTGGCCAAGTAAGGCATCGCGCGCAGCAATAATACGGCTGCGTACGCGGTCTTTAATTTCTTGCGTTGCAGCATCGGTAAATGTCACCACCAATATTTGCTCAACGCTTAACGGGGTGTTTATCTCCCCTGGTATTTGCAAGCCTAATAAATAACGTAAATAAAGCCCGGTAATGGTGTAGGTTTTACCTGTACCCGCACTGGCTTCTATTAAACTTTGCCCTTTTAACGGCATTGTTAGCGGGTTAAGCGCTTGCATGGTCACTCTCCTTTGCATGTGCATGTAATGGGGAGAGTAATTTTTCGCTCCACTTAATAAATTCTTCTTGGCAGTCATTGAGCGATTGCACCGTTAAACGAATATACGGGTTTTCGCCCTCGCCGCGCCCTATGTATTGTGGGTTAAACTTGCTAATGGCTTTACCAATATCGCCACCACTTTTAACGTATTCATAGCCACTTACCGGATAAAATGCCACAGGCTCTTTGCGCAAGGCTTGGTATAACGAAAACCAATCACTGAGCAAGGCATCCGCCTCATTTTTACTCAGTGGTGCAAAGCTAATTTCCTTATCGAGCCCCAGTAATAGGGTTTCAACATTTTGTTCCATACTTTGTGCAACAAGATGATATATAAAGCCCTTAATTAAATCTTTGGCCTTTATACTGGCACTTCGGTAAAACACTTGTTTTTGAAGGTAAATATGATTAAGCCAGCCCTCAATGGTGGTATTTTCTATACGCAAAGACACCTCAAGCGGGTCGGTTTTGCCGCTTTTAATATGCTCTTTTACTTGCCCGGCAAGTGCATCTACTCGCTGCGCCATGCTCTCATACACTAAATTGCCCACATTGGCTTGTGGCAGCTCTCCCCGTTGCAATATTTGCTCTGTACTTAAAGGTTGCTCATTAATGTTGGCTTGCAGTATTTCGTCTAAATAAAAGTAGCGGCGTAGCGCATCTAGGCTAAAAGGCTCTTCATCTTTTGCTACTTCGTTAAATTCAGGTAGGCGTAAACCTAATGTTTGCTGGTAAAAGCTCTCTTGTGCGTTGCACACACTGCGAATAAATACATCAAGCTCTAATTGCGCGGGCGCTGTTACATCAATGGCTGTTAGCGGCTGCGCGTCTATACGCTCGCTTGGCAGCCAAATAGGATTAAAACTGTGATTACTCAGCTGTTCATCAGCTTCACTGTCTGCTGTGTAATACGCACGATTAAAAGGCTGTAAGTGCTGCTGATTAATTAAACACTCAGGCAGCGTTTTTTCGCTGTCATTTGCTAACGTAAAGCTGCGGCCTATGTACTCTAAAAGCTCGCTTACTAAGGTCGAGGGCATACGTGGTTGATTGTCAAAACACGAGCGGCCAATGTAACTTATGTATAAATTTTCGCGGGCACTCAGGAGGGCTTCTAAAAATAAGTAACGGTCATCTAATTTACGTGAACGGTCACCTTTTTGTTTTTTAGAATACGGCACTAAGTCAAACCCTATTGGCTGCACCGTACGTGGATAATCGGCATCGTTTAAGCCAAGCATACACACCACTTTAAACGGCACGGCGCGCATAGGCATTAGTGTACAAAAGTTAACTTGCCCCACTAAAAAGCGCTGCCCTACGCCTTTTTCTTGAATGCCTTGTTTTATCAGGTAGCTTACAATTCGTTGCGATACATGTTTATCGTAATCGCCATTATCGTGGTGCTTTTTAAGCTCCTCTAAAACATTTTGCAGTACCAGTAAATCCCAGCTGTCTTCGCCCTCATTGTAATAAATAGCATTTATTAGCTCAGATAAAATATCCGCTTTATTACTAAGAGTATCATCAGGGGTTAGCTCATCTTTAAAGCGCTGCAGTACATCAATAAAATGCACCAGTTTATTAAGGGTATCAAGCGCCATGCCCTCTACTTCATCGGCACTATAAATGCCGTTAAACGGGCATTGCTCATCGCGCTGGGCTATGCCTAGCAGTAAACGGTTTAAACCATGCTGCCAGGTATTTAAATCTATTGCGGGTAAATCAAAGCTACTTTTGTGCTCAGCATTTATACCCCATTTAACCCCTACACGCTCAAGCCAATATTGAATTTGTTCGTACTCGTGCGCCTCTAGCGCAAATTTTTCGGCAATTTGTGTTACTTGCAGTAAATCAAGAATATCCGAGACACCAAAACGCGAAAACGGCAAATTGGCTAAGCTGGCAAACGAGCTCAGCACCGGTTTTTCTTGCTCTATGGCTAAATCGGCCAATGCATAAGGAATAAAGCGACTGGTGTTTTGCGCGCCGCCAAATACCGCTTCAATATACGGGCTGTACGTACCTACATCAGGCATCATTACAATAATGTCTTTAGGAGTGAGCGACGGGTTTTGATTAAACAAAGTGAGCAAATAGTCGTGTAAGCGCTCAACTTCTCTAAGCGGTGTGTGGCAATCGCTTAAAGTAATGCTGGTGTCGGTGTCGCTAATGGGCAATTTGCCCTCATCATTTATAAACCACTGCTTGTTATCGGTAAGTGACTCACCTTTAAATGCCAGTTGGTAAATCTCGCTTTGAATTTGGCCCAGTAAGCTATCGTCAAACGCATCTATAAAGCCATCAATCCAACGCGCATCAAGTTGTACGAGTTGCTCAAAATAGTCGCGCCCTAGTTTTCCCCATGACGATAAAAGCGGATTACCTATAAAGTAGTATTCTTCATCAGGGTTAGTTTGTTTTTTTTGCTGCGCTTCTAAAAGCGGCATTTTGGCGTATTTGGCATTTATTTTGGCTGCTGTTTTTTCATCAACCACATCGCCCCAATAATGCTCGCTAGGATTAAAAAAGAATAAAAACACCTCTGTTTTTTTGCTCAGTGCTTCAAACACCTCAAGCTGCGAGCTCGCAATCGCCGATATACCAAATAAACTAATGCGCTTAGGTAGTAAGCTATTATCCATATTCTCAAGGGCGGCGAGTAGCTGCCCTTGCATATTGGCACGATGAAATTGGCTTTGTCCAAGCGCTTTACTGTGCGCCACCAGCTTTCGCCATAAATCGCTTTGCCAAGGAGCAATGCTTACATCAACATCGTCAAGTTCGTCTTTGCCGCTATCCCAAGTGGCAATCCAATGCGGGCGGTACATTAAATATTGGTCGTACACATCGGCAATTTTTTCACACAGGGCAAAGGTTTTTTGCCCGTCTAGGTCGCCCTCTAAATAGGTTTTTAAGGGCAAATAAAGCGGTTCATCAATACAGCTGGGCAGTATTGCAAATAATTTCCAAGCAAGGTTAGGCTTATTAAAAGCCGACTCTTTGGGCACATTGGGCAATAACTGCTGATACAACTGCCATATAAAGCTCGATGGCAGCGGAAAATCGACCTGCGCGGCTAACCCTAGGTTTTCGCTTAAACCAATTTTAAGCCACTGCGACATACCCGGCGACTGCACTAATACCACTTCTTTATCGAATGGGCTTTGCAGCGGGTTTACTTTTAATAGCTGATTAAACTGAGCCTGCAGCGCTTCCATACGGTTTGATTGAATAATATTGAGCATACAACTGGAGTCCTTACTTGAAGTAAAACCAGTTTAAGATATTTTCATTTATAGGGGTAGCGCAATCAGCAAATTGGCACTAATAAATCAGCGGGTTAGCAGGGAGTTTAAACGCACAGCGTTAATTTTAATCACTGTGCGTTTTATTTGTCAGGTCATTTTATTTATAAGGGCTAATGCTTGATAAGCTAAATGCGCTTTGCATAATCACTTTACCATCTATCCCTTTAAGCTTAAGTGAGATGGCTGGATCTGCTTGTTGCCAATCTATGCTTAAATCGCCGTAATTCACATTGTGGGTGTAATCACCTACACGGTGTTTATTGGGGCTTACGTCTTTCCACTTTTCAGTGAGGCCTGAGCTGGTCATTTCTATTAAAGGGTAATCGAGGTTTTGTTGATACTTTGATATTTCGCCCCAGTGCGTATCGCCACTGATGATAATAACCCCATTCACTTGATGCTTTTTAATTAACGCAAATAAACGGTTACGATCCTCTGGGAAATTAGCCCACGACTCCCACCCTGTAAAATCGGGTAATAACTGCAAGCTTGAGGCAATTAGCTTTATAGCCGCAGGCTTTTTAAGCTCTTGCTCAAGCCATTGCCACTGCGCCTCACCTAGCATAGAGGCGCCTTTCACTTCTGTTGGGCTATACGGGCCTTGGTTATTAAGCTTACGCTTAGTGTAATATTCAAGCTCGCTTACGTGGTTAAGTGCATCACGGTTCCAGCGTAAATCGGGCATTATTACGTGTACGGTTTGCTCATCCTCACCATACATATACGACGTGTAAATGCCGTCCGTGCGGGTGCGTCTGGGTGAGCTTTTAGGCTCACCCCAAAAATCGAGCATAATTTGGCGAGACTGCTCTTTATGTGGGTAGTCTTTACCAATATCGTTTTGACCAAAGTCGTGATCGTCCCACATCGCAATGATTGGCGTATTCGCTTTTAGTGTTTTAAAGCCTGGTTTTGCACCTAATTTTTGGTATTTATTGGCAAGTACCGTCATATCGTTGGTGTCGCCGTAAATATTGTCACCTAAAAATATAAATAAATCGCCCTGCTCTTTATTAATGGTGTCAAATATTGGGATGTCTTTATCTTGATGCCCACACGAGCCAAATAAAATTTTTGAAGGGGCTGCCATAGTATTTGTGCTAAATGCTAACCCTAATGCTAATACGGCGTGTGTAATAGGTTTTACTAACTGCTTCATTTTAAAATCTCACTTATTGGCGATGCCATGTTTGAATTTAGGTGTTTTGGGTTTATACCCAATGCGCTTAAAACAGTGGCTGCAACCTGCGCCTGTTTAAGCTCATTTTGTGTTGTAATTAAGCCGTGCCCTTTTATTGCAGGGCCAATGGCAGCAAGCCAAATATGCTCAGAGCCGACAATGCCCTCAGGAAATTTATTACCCGCTAAATGCAGCTCAGCCAACGCACGTTTAGAGCTATGATGTTGCCAGTCACTTGCACTGTTTCCGCGGCCGTGGTCGGTGGTAACAATAAGCGTTGTATTGTTTTTATAGCCCGGTGTAGTTTGAATTGTGTTCCATAAGTCTTTTAAAAACGCATCGCTTTGCCTTGCAGATTTTAAATATTGGTCGTAATGGCCATCGTGAGCAAAGTCATCGGTTTCACCTAAGCTAATGACTAATAAGCGCGGCGTTTTTGCCTGCATATACGCTTTGGCAAATCGGTAAGTAAAACTGTCTAAGCGTACGTTTTCCCATGGGCTTGGAATTTCATTTTGCAATGCGTTTAAAAGCTTAGCATCAGCAAATAAATCGTTTTCTATGGGCATAAAACCCGCATTCACATACACGTTACTACGCTGTGTATTCACAATGTAAGGAAATACATCCCAACTCCCAAACAAAGCGGTTTTACCTTTAAAGTCTGCACGCTCATCTAGGCGCTCTAAAATGGTTTTATTCGCGTTTAATACTTTATTGTTGCTATTAATTTTTTCGTCTACTTCGCCGGTGAGAATTTCGTTATACCCAGGGTATGAAAAATACCAAGGGTTGCTCACCGACATATTAGAGCCTTTTGCTCTATCACCTACAATTACGCCCTTTTTAGCCATATGCTGAGTTAAAAATGGCATGAGTAATTGCTGGCGCTTATTGGCGGTAGGCGCCCAAAATTGCTTATTTAATTGCGTTGGGTTTTTGACAAAATCGGCATTATTAATGAGGTTTTTATCTGCGCCGCTAAACACCTCTTGCCAGCGCACACCATCAAGGGTCACTAGCACTACATTTTGCGCTGCGCTTGCGGTATTGCTGATTAATACAATGATGCTAAATACCGTGGCTTTTATAATTGAGTTCATCATTACTGTGTACCTTTAACAAAAAGCCCATCAAAGATGGGCTTTTAATTATTTACTGTACATTATTGCTATTAAAACGTAGCCGATAACGTCAGTGCTGCTGTACGTGGTGCACCAATAAAGTAAGTGCTGCCATTGCCCGTACCACCCGCTAAATAGCTTTTATCGGTAACGTTATAAACAACAAAGGCAACATCAATAGCTTTAAATGGTCCTGCGTTTATATCGGTTGCGTAACCTGCGTTTAAATCAACCACGGTATAGCCATCAACTTCGCCACGCTCACCGGTGTATTTAGCCGATAAACCAAAGCGGAAATCACCGCTAAAGTAATCGGTCGATAGCACAAATAAGTCATCTACTGAGTCTATTACTTTTTCACCAGCTTCAAACCCGGGTGCATCGCCTTTGTACTCTGAGTCATTATTCGTGTACGAGCTATATACACTCCATTGTGTGCTTAGCATGTAACTTGCCGACAGCTCTAAACCTTGCGATTCAATACCCCCTACATTTAAGTAAGAGCCATTAGTACCTATGGTGTAATCAATACCGCCGGTGTCACTACCTGGGGCAATGAACGTAATACGGTTATCAAATTCAATTGAATACGCTGTTGCGGTCAGGTTTAACGCGTTATTTTGATAACGTACACCTAAATCGATGTTTTCAGCGGTTTCAGCTTCAATGGCCGATAAATCAGAGCTGTCGCGCTCAAGCACACCGTCTTTAATCGCAGCAAAGTTTTCGCTGTAGCTGGTAAATAGCTCGGTTGAGTTATTTAGCTGATACAAAATACCACCACTAAATAACACATCAGAGTCACTATTAACTTTAGCAGTTGTGGCATTTTGATAATGGTCGTACTTTTCAATATCTACAAGGTACTTTTTAACACCTACGTTAAGCGTGAAATCGCCAAGGGCCATTGAATCCTGCGCGTACCATTTAAGGGTGTCGGTCTCAAAGGTGTTTTTATACTGGGTCCAGTATGGCGTGCTATCAAAGTGGTGGTAAATGCTGGCATTAATTACTTTGTGCCAATCGCGAGACTCGTCACGGTCGCTTTGCTCATACCAAAAACCGGCTTCTATGTCGTGCATGCCAAACGTAGCTTGGTAGTTGGCAGTAACCCCTATGCGGTCTTTTTTGTAATGCGTATGACGATACGACATTACAGGTATTGCCGTATCATCGTAACATGCTGGATTTAAACCAGGCCCCGACTCCCACGGCCAGCTTAAACTTGCCGTACAACCTTCGTTTGGTGCCAGTGCGTTACCTGCGCTATCTACAAAACCGTAAGAGCCTGCGTTAGTGCCGCCCTCTGTAGTTGGGTTGCCGTTTTCATCTACTGGAGTTGTTAAATACGGTGGGATCCAATCGCCACGGCCCGAGTTTTTATGATAATAAGGGCTTACTGTAATAAGCGATGTTGGCGAAAGCGCATACTCAAACTTTAAATACGCTAACGTATTTTCACGCAGTGTACCCCAGCCCTCAGCAAACATTTGGTCGTAATGTGGAACGCCTGTCCAGTTCCACGTTAACTGATCCCACTCTGGCGTTTGTTCAAATTGCGCAAGACTTACACTGTTGTAGTTAGTCTCACTTACATCATCGTAAGATAAACGCCCTGTAATTGTTAAATCAGCAAGCGTTGTTACAAATTTAAGCTCAGCGTGTTGGTTATCTTTTCCGCCGTTGCTACCTGAGCCAATCCAGCGGCTAGTATCAGTTTGCGAGTAACTTACATACGCTTGTGTATTATCAAATAAAGTACCCGTTTCGTGCTTAACGTAAAAGCGGGTCGCATCGTGACTACCCGAGGTGTAAGCAAAAGTGGTGCTGCTATCAAGGCTTGGCGCTTGACTTACAAAGTTAAATGTACCGCCTAGTGCCTCAAGCGATGCCGATTTAATATCTGAGGTGCCTTGGCCTACTTCTACAGTGGCTAAATTTTCAGTGTCTAGGTAACGGTTTGCTTTAGCGCCACCACCATAGTTTGAGCCACCGTTAGGAATACCATCAACGGTCATCCCTAATTGCTGCTGGTTCGAGTCAATACTAAAACCACGCATAGTAATTGTGGTAGACCAGTCATCGCCACCAAATGCATCGCCTTCGTTTATGCTAATGCCAGGTAAGTTATCGATAACCGATAACACACTCGAAACCGTTGTTTGTTGATCAAGCATTGCAGGCTCAATCACATTATTTGCGTAACTGGTTGGTTTTGCAGTAACGGTTATTTCTTCTATTTCGTTGTCATTTGCATAAGCTGACGTTGATACAGCCATAGCAATTGCCATGCTCAAAATCGATTTATTAGTTAAAGCGTACATTGTGATCCCGTTTGGTTTTAATTATCTAAAGTAATTATGAAAGCGGGCACAGTATGATTTCGAATTATGACAACAAAAATGAAGTTTATTTACAGGGGTGTTAAAAAAATGTGGGGTTTTTATGGCTTTGTTATGTCACTTGTAAGTCAGCCTAAGCACAAAAACCTAGGCTGATTTATATATAAATACTAGGGCGTGTTGATCTTTGCGGATTGAAATTTGTTCAATCTAGGGGTGATTAAATCGCGGCACGAGGTTTGTAACCTAGTGGGCTAAGTAAAAACCGAGTAACAAAGAGTTTATCGCCCCTAGGCAGAACCCGAAGGGCAGCGTATGTTTGGCATTTATGCTGCGTTATCGCCTATTTATGGGGAGTAACCACACTTCATAGGCTCTGCCTTGCCTAAAAACCAAACATACTGCTGCAAATTCAAACGCCAAAGGTCAACACGCCCTAATTAATTAGAATAGTTTAGCTAACATCTCGTCACTATAAGCAACAAGTTCTTCATTATTAGCCACTTTACTAATGTAATCTGGATTAGCAATAAATGGACGACCAATCGCAATTAAATCAAACTGGTCATTGTTTATTGCTTGTTTTGCATCATCAAAACTATAGCTACCTACCCCTACAAGGCTGGTTTTAGTGTTAGCGCGCAAATACTGCGAGGTTGTTTTACCTTCTAAAGAGTCAAATTGAGTGCTGTCATCAAAAATACCGCCATGAATGTAAGCCAGTTTTTTGTCATCTAGCTGCGCTAATAAATAATCAAATACCGCTTTATCACGCTTATCTTCTTCCATATTAAAATAAGCACCTGGCGATAACCTAATTGCCGTACGCTCATTACCTACTGCATTAACAACCGCATCGGTCACTTCTATTGCAAAACGCGCCATATTTTCAGGTGTTTGGCCATATTCATCTGTGCGCTCATTTGCAGCGTAATGTAAAAACTGATCAATTAAATAACCATTTGCGCCATGAATTTCTACACCATCAAAACCAGCTTCAATGGCGTTTTCGGCCGCTTTAGCAAAGTCGGCTATCAGTGAATTAATATCCTCTTTAGTGGCCGCTTTTGGCGTAATGTACGTTAGCTCGCGCATACGTGGTACAGAGCCTTCAACACCAATTGCCGATGGCGCTAATACTTCGCCGTCAAAAAAGTGAGGGTGAGCAACACGGCCAACATGCCAAAGCTGTGCAAACATTTTACCGCCGTTGGCGTGTACCGCGTCGGTTACTTTTTTCCAACCTTGAATTTGCTCGCTGGTAAATAACCCCGGTGTATTTGGGTAGCCCTGCGCATCTGGGCGAATAATAGTGGCTTCGCTAATAATTAAACCGGCATCGGCACGGCGCGCATAATATTCGACCATATCTTGTGTGGGTACTAAATTATCATCAGCCATACAACGGGTTAAAGGCGCCATAAAAACGCGATTTTTAAGTTCAAGTGAGTCGTTTAATTTATACGGTGCCAGTAAATCTGTGGTCATTGTTAAATCCTTCATTAAGAGTATGCATATGAGATGCGGCCTTTTTAACAACATTCAAGGGCAATTTTGAATGCTCGCTCAAAATATACTTAGGGAGTACCAAAACAGATCTGAATTACAAAATAAAATAACCTGAACTCTGGTTAAGAGATTTACTAACATATTTTATCATGATGATGGTTAAGCTTATTTTCTCTAGCCAGAGATTTTCAGTAAATTCCACGCAGTTAGCGCTTAAAATAGCTGCTAGAGATAGATTTATTATCCAGAGTTCAGGTTAAATAATAATTTTTCAACACACTGTCACATAACTCGATATACTTGTAACAGTAAAATTCAAATTTGAAGCAATAAAGAGTGAGCCAATTATGACAACTGCAAATGCGACTGAAGAACAAACCGTAATTTTAGGGCTAGGGGCAAAAAAACGACTCGCTTTTATGTTTGAAACCGTACAACAGTACAAACAAGTATGGATTTTAAACGACGATGATGGCTGCGTAATGCTTGCCAACGAAGATGACGACTGTGTACCAGTGTGGCCAACCCGCGATTTTGCACAAGCTTGGGCCACGGGCGAATGGGAAGGCTGTACCCCAAAAGCCATTCCGACTAAAGATTGGTTTAGCCGCTGGACACCCGGCCTTGAAGAAGACGACTTACTGATTGCGGTGTTCCCTACCGAAGAGGACGACGGCACGGTGCTTTTTCCTGATGAATTTGAAAGCCAGTTAAAAATCCCTAAAAAAAGAAAGTACTAAGTAGCCAGCATCACGTTATTTAGTTTATAAACGCGGCCTAAAATAGCCGCGTTTTTTATATCTGCTTTCTAAAATTTAAATAAGCCTCGGTTATAGCCTTGGCATCTTCTATTTGTGGATAGTGTCCAAGCTCAACAAACCCTTGTACGCGCGCATTAGGTATTGTTTTTTTATAGTGCTCAAGCATGTGTTTACCCGATATTGGGTCTTGCTCACCTGCAATAAACGTAACCGGTATATCGCTATTAATCATTGCCCCAACCCAGCGCTGTTCGTTTTGTTTTCGCTGTGTAATATATTTAATTAGCTTGGGCATTACACGTAAACCATTGTTGTAAATTAACAACGCCCAAAGGGTATCAATTACCATAGGGGCTGGTGGCGTGTTTTTGCCAAAAATAGTGATTAAATTTTTAGCAAACTTTTGTTTGCTCATTAGCTTAGGTACTAGCCAACCAAGTTTTGAAAGTAGCAGCTTTTGGATAAATAAAGGTTTATGTATGTGTGGAAATAACCCGCCATTTAAAAAGCATACACTGTGTATGCGTATGTCGCTTTGAGCAGCAACTTGCCTTGCTAATAGCTCTTGAGCCACGGTATCACCATAATCATGGGCTAATAGGTGTACATTGGTAATATCTAAACGCTTTAAAAATTGCGTGTATAAATCAGCTTGCTCTGTAATGTTATAAGCCGCATTTATTGGTTTATCCGAAAGGCCAAAACCCAGCATATCAAGTGTAACTAAAAAGTAGTGTTTTTTGAGCTCATCCCACATACCTTCCCAGTCCCAGCTTGCACTTGGAAAGCCGTGTATCAAAAGGAGCGCGGGGTTATTAGCACTCCCCGCTGTTTGAGTAAAAATTTGCTTGGCATTTATATCAATAAACTGCCCGTTTGATTGCCACTGCGAAAGCGTATACATAGGCTGCTACCCATTAACTTTTATTATTGTAATGGGTAGTTTTATCACATTGAGCTTTAATAAAAAGCCGATATTGAACGTAAATATCGGCTTTTGGGTAAAATTTAGTTTTTAAGCTTTAAGTGTTATCGCGCCATAAGTATTGGCAAGGTGGTGTTTGCTAGCATGTAGTTAGTCATACCACCAAAAATTTGCTCATGGATTCGCCTGTGAGTAAATGCGCCCATCACCACTAAATCTGCATTATGCATTTGCGCTACCGACATAAACGCTTTAGCGGTCGATTGCCTGCCATTATTAAATGTTACAAACTCACTTTTAATATCGTGCTGGGCTAAATATTTAACCACTTCATGGCCGTTTGGCATTTTATCGGCGCTGCTTGCGCTGGTGCAAATAACAACCTTTTGAGCTTGTTTTAGAAGCGGTAAACTGTAAGTGAGCGCACGCGATACCTCGGTGCTAGCGTTCCAGCCAATCACCACTGTTTTTATATCAAAGTGGGTCATTTGCCGTGGTACCAGTAATATAGGTTTACCACTTCGCATTACCGATGCCTCAAAGGTCGAGGTTGATTTACCACTTTTAGACTGCGGAATAATAATTAAATCAGCGACTTTGCCTTGCTCTGCAATTATTTCGCTGCGCACACCTATATTAATATGCCATGAAGCGCTTGGGTGCGTGGGATGCTCTGCGCTGTCGTCAGTGTATTTAACTTGCTGCTGGGCACATAAACTAACAAATTCGGTTTTTAAATTTGCCGATTCGGTTGTTGCAAAGCGCCCTGCTACAGAGTCTAACTCTTTTACCAATTTAGTTGGTAAGCCAAGCTGCCCTGTTGGCAAAAAGCGTTTTGGGTCTAAGTGCGTGTGATAAACATCAAGGTGCGCATTAAAATACTTAGCAACGGCTAAGCCCCCTTTTAAGCGCTCTGTTACATGCCCACTTGTAGAAAGGGGCATTAAAATAAGCTTAGGTGAAATCATAATTATATCCTTCTTAAGCCAGTGCCTTTTAGAGCGAATGTAAACCGTGCTAAGCGCTGCTTGTTTTGCTTAGCACGGCGGCGTTTACAGCTGCGTAAAGCTTGCCACTTCTTGTAGGTAACCGCTTGGTAAATCTAATACCATAAAGTGCGATAAAGTGAGTAAAAATGCCAACGCACACACTGTCAGTGTTAATGTTCTAGCAATTGATATACGTGCTTTTACAAGTAAAAATATTATGAAAAACAACGCTATAGAAATCACATAGCCCAGTAAAAAACACCCAGCTAATAAGCCACACAGCCAAAATACATAATGCCAAAGGCCAGTCACGCTTGAGTCGTTTACATACCCCGCAGAGACCTCATTATCGTAATTTACAGCATCGTCTACTTTATTAAGCAGCAGCTTGATCAGCACAACCGCAGAGAGTATTAACATGAACGAGCACACCACAGCAGGAAATACCCCACCTAAGAATGTGCGTTGGAACGAGTCATACAAACCGTATGCAAACACTAAACAAACAAAGCCAGAAAACGCGATTTGTGGTTTAAGATTAGTTGGTTTTACCTCAGCATTAGCCGTGTTTTTATTGGCTTTTTCTTTTTTAGCTGCCTTAATAGAGTGGCGTGCTGCAAAGAAAATAGAAAGCGCGGTTAATGCACCAATAATAATCACACCCGGTTTTAATAAAAACTCTATGCCGTCAAACTGAATAGCTTGATAAAGGTAAGTTTCCATGCCGCTTGCCAGTACAAAGCCAATTAAAAATGCCGGACGCGGCCATCCAAAGCGCTTCATTAATATGCCTAAAATACCAATACCAATAAGTGCGACTAAATCACCTAAATCACGGGTTGCCTGAAACGCCGCAAAAAAGATCACCATAACCATAAATGGTGCCATGAGCGTGTAAGGAATAGTTGTTACCTTTGCTACCCATTTAGAAATTAGTAAACACGCGCCCGCGCCAATTACATTAGCAAGTGCCAGTGACCATACAATGGTGTAAGTAACATCAAGGTCAGTGGTGATCATCGCAGGACCTGGCTCTAAGCCAATTAATACCATACCACCTAAAAATACAGCCATGCTGCCAGAACCTGGAATACCAAATAATAAGGTCGGAATTAAGCCACCGCCTTCTTTGGCATTATTTGATGACTCAGGGGCAATAACACCGCGTATGTCGCCTTTACCAAAGTTTTCGGTGTCTTTAGAGGTTTGTACTGCATGACCATAAGAGATCCAATCAACTACGCTGCCACCTAGGCCAGGTAGTGCGCCAACAACACAGCCAATGGCAGCACAGCGCGTAGCTAGCCATTTATTTTTAACAACATCTTTTACGCCTTCAAACCATCCACTACCCAGCTCAGAAGCTTCTGAAATAGAGCGGTTTTGGCGCAGTAAATCGATAATTTCTGGTAATGCAAATATACCTAAACCAACAACCACTAACGGAATACCATCCATAAGGTAACCGTTATCAAATACCATACGGTATTCACCGGTTGCAGGAGCACCGCCAAGTGAGCCTAAACATAAACCTAAGCCACATGCGCTTAAGCCTTTTACTAGGCTATTACCGGCTAATACACCCACCATGCTTAAACCTAGCAAAGTAAGCATAAATAATTCGGCCGAGCCAAACGCTAAAATAACGGGGCGGGCAATCAGTACAAACAGCGTTAAAATAATGGCGCCAAAAAGGCCGCCAAATAATGACGAAGCAAACGCTGCTGAAAGCGCACGCGCTGCTTGGCCCTTTTTAGACAGTGGGAAGCCGTCAAGCACTGTGGCTTGTGAGCCACTGGAGCCTGGAATACCCATTAATACAGAGGTGAAGGTGTCAGAGGTTGGAATAACCGCCACTAGGCCAATAAGCATAGCAAGCGCTGAAATTGGGTCCATACCATATAAAAATGGCAGTAATAACGATAAACCCGCTATGCCGCCTAAACCCGGAAAAATACCAATCAGCAAGCCTAAAAAAACGCCGCCGCATAAATACATTAAGTGTGTGGGGGTAAGAATAGTTTGTAGCGCAATTAAAAATGCATCTAACATACTGCTCTCCTTAGATTAAAAAAGTGGCTCACTAAATGCGAGCCACTGTGTGTACAACAAATCAACAAGGTTTTTAAAAACGCGCGTTGTAGTTTTCGGTTAGGTAATTTCTTACCCATTGTTTGTCAGTTTCAGAAATTGTCAGTGCTGAGCTCAGTGTGTTTACTGCATCTTCGTTTACAAGTTGTGGGTATTGGCCAAGTACTAATTCAGACTCTTCTTTAAAGTTGTCTTGATCAATGACGCGTTGTGCTGCATTGCGCCACTCTGCAATAACGTCATCTGGGGTGCCTTTAGGTAAAAACAGTCCTTTTTGCGCGGCAAAACCGGCTACAAAAAAGGTTTTCCATACGTTGTATTCAACGCCTGTTGGCTTTTTACCATGGATCATTTCGTATACCTCGCCTACGTGTGGTAAGTCAGGAAACGTTGGGTCGCGTACAATTTTGCCTTCTTTATTAAGTACGCCAAACGACATAAGCGGAATCGCTTTACCTTCATCAACTAGCGGCTGTACTTTTTTTAAGTAGGCAGAGGTAGTTTGAAAGTCGATATCTACCTCGCCACGTTCAAACGATAAGCGCGCACTACCACGGCCTTTCATACCAAAAATGGCGTGAATGTCTAAATCAAGCATGTCGAAGGCTAATAACCCAACCAGGTCCATTGACGCGGCGCGTTGGCTACCAAATTTAAGTTTTTGACCCTGCAATTTGGCAAGCTCTGATGCGTTTTTAATACCCAGCTCTGGGCGCACATATACCACCGCACCAGTCGGTGTTGCCATAATCACGTTCCAACGTTTTACTTCGTATCTAACGCGTGAGTCGCCAAGTAAGTAAGGGATTTGTGTAGAGGCAGAAGTACTAAATACATTTAAACCATTTGCTTTAGCGCGGCGTTCAAAGCGGTTAGCACCCTTGGTAGAGCCACCACCTGGAATGTTTTTAACCACAACCACAGGTTTACCATTTAAATGCTGAGAAAAACGCGGACCAAAAAAACGTGCCCATGTGTCAGAGCCGCCACCTTCTTTAAAAGGCACAACCCACTCTACTCGCTCACCATCAAAGCTTACTTCGTCGTTATTGTTTGCATAAGCTGAGCTGATACAAGTGCTCGCTGCTAACACAACAAGCATTGCTTTTAGTCGATTAGGTGCAAAAGTACTTAATTTAATCTTCATAATTTGACCTCTGTTATTCGCTGCAATTATTTAAATAGGTCCTAATAACGTCATTGCATCTATTACGTAGATGAAAGTATTTCGTTAAAAGAAGTTAACAACAGCTAGACTAATAGCCGAAACTGTCATCTACCTGTCATCGATGCCAAACTATCCATTAATTTAAAATTATTTATAAGGCATTGTTTTTAAATAAAAATAAGCTTAATTTTATTTATATAAAGCATAAAAAAAGCGATAACAGACAATCTGCTATCGCATTTTCGGTTGGTTTACTAAGGCTTAACACCAATTCGCTTAATTAAGTGAGCTATTTTGCCCATTGGTATAAGTTAAGCTATTTTGCTTTCATCCCATACTTTTGCAGGTATGTGTACTTCACCTTTAAATAACATTCTGGCGGTGCGCATTAACCCCGCCGACTTTATATCTAGCGTGTCGTTTTCAAAGCGCCCCTCAAGTAGTAAATCTATTTTACCGCTGGGGTGTTCAACTACTATATTTTGCTGCTCTGAGCTTTGTGGGGTAATTAAGTCGTACGCCACACTGCCTGGCAACATGCAACTAACACTCACGCAAATTGCCCCAGTAACAGAATGGCTGGTATGGCAGTTTTGCGGCACAAAGTAGCGCGAAGTTATCGTACCGCCAAATTGCGGCACCGACAGTAAACCGACTTTAGGAATGACTTTTCCGGTTGCATCGCCAAGGCCCATTTTTAGTGACGCCTGCAGGCGAATGCTTTCTATTTTTTGCAGTAACTCTGTATTTGCATCAAGCTCTTGTTTAGTTTCAGAGCCTTTTACACCCAGTGATGGTGCAGGTATTAGTACCATTGGCATGGCAGCATCGACACAACTTACCTCTACGCCATCAAAGGTATCGCGTACAGAGCCAGTAGGCAGTAATTCACCGGTTTTAGTGCCACACACATCAAAAAACTTAAGTAAAATAGGTGCCCCAGAGCCTGGTACGCCATCAATGGTGGCATCGCCTTCGTACTCTACAAAGCCGTTAGGCGTTTGTACCACAACTTCAATCAGGGTATTGGTATTTACATTTTTAACCCGTACCGTTGTTTCACCGTCGTTTGCAGTAACCAATCCGTATTCAATTGCCAGAGGTGCTGCACCAGATAAAATATTGCCACACGAAGGGGTTATATCGACTTCATTTTGCTCAATGGCAACTTGCGCAAATAGGTAATCAATGTCTGCATCGGGGTCGGTTGAGCGTGAAATAATGGCCGCTTTACTGGTTAGTGAGTTTCCTCCACCTACGCCGTTTACTTGCAGTGGATCGCCTGAGCCCATTGCTGCAGTTAAAATTTCTTTGCGTTTATCCCACTCTCTCGGTAAATCGTTGGCTAAAAAATAAGTCCCGCGAGACGTTCCGCCGCGCATAATGACACAAGGTATTTTTTTTTGAATAGTCATAATAATCCAGCTTCTAAATCAATTTAAATGAGCAGTAACGGGTTAGTTATTACTTAAAATAACCACGCACTCTTGCACTTGCTCTTGCTTACTTTGCAAAGATTGAGGGGCAAAATTAGTATTACTTGTTGCACTAGCAGCCGTGGCTGTTTGGTGGCTATTTGCACGAAAGTGAATGGCTCTCGGCGTAGGTTTTAACTGAGGTGTAGCGTGTGTTGAGTTCATCGTTTCGCCCTTTCAATGCAATTAAAAACAAGTAACGTCGATATCAAAACGTTGCCCTTTTTTTAAGAGTAAGGAGCCAAACTGTCACTAACCTGTCACGAAATAAAAATTGATTAAAAAATAACTTTTAAAAATTAAAAAACGCGCAGCATTTTCATGCTGCGCGTTAAAAGCCAATCGAAGGGGCGTTTAAAACTTAATAGTGTAATCTACATATACACGGTGATCTGCTCTGTCTCCTTTTACACCATCAACACTGCCAGTTTCATCTGTGGTGTAATCTAAAAATAACCAA
The DNA here is from genome assembly GCF_028599215.1 of Pseudoalteromonas sp. Angola-30. Lineage (NCBI taxonomy): Bacteria > Pseudomonadati > Pseudomonadota > Gammaproteobacteria > Alteromonadales > Pseudoalteromonadaceae > Pseudoalteromonas > Pseudoalteromonas sp. Angola-30. The sequence continues at coordinate 47,635 of NZ_JAQREI010000004.1, read as the reverse complement.
CGTAGGCTTAAGCCTTTTACAGCCGCTACTTTGTAGCGTGTATCAATGGCCCAATATTTTTCATCGGCTGTGCCACCTGCTTTACCTAAGCTTGAATTTTCTGCATCGCTGCCGCTGGTGTAATAAAACTTTGTGGTTAAACCCGGTGCCACTGCTTTTAGGTCAACACCTAAGCGAGCCTGCCAAGTTGACTCATTTTGGTTTGTTAAATCGGCACCAATTAATGAGCGCGTGGGAAACGGGTTAGTCCCGTGATCGCCACTAAAGTTATCTTCAATCCAAGCATCGTTCACCTTGGTAAATGCGGCGCCTAGTGTCCAAATATCTTTTTTCCAATTAGCATCTAGGTAATAGGCAAAACCATCGTTTTCACTTTTAGTAACGCCTGAAACCGCACCTATTGCATCTTCATCATCTAAATCACCACCCTCTGCACCGGTTACAAATAAATCGCCATCGTCTTGTGAGGTAAATACGCCGCTTGAAAGGGTTAACTTACTGTGATCGAGCTTAATAGCGTAACTGCCTTTAAGCCCAAGCTTTGATAAGTAGTTATGGGAGTTTAAATACTCTGCGTCTATTTTTAGCGCGTCTTTTTTGTAGCTTGCGCCCACACCCCAAATAACACTAATTGCGCCGTTATCTGACTGGTCGGTAGAAAAATCTTCCCACTTGTCATCGTGGCGGCGGCTCCATTTATCGTAGGCGTAACCATATACTTTGGTATTGCCAAACTTGTAGTCACCAAATACACCTCTAAAAGTATTGGGAATTGCGCGGCTACCTGAGCTTTTTAACAGCATGCTTTTGGTTTTTTGCCCGCCTATTTTTACATGGCCATTGTCGCCAAGTTTAACGTCGATAAAATATTGACCAAATTTAGAAAAACTATCGTCAACGCCGCCTTTTTCATCCCCTGCGGGTAAAATATTATTTTGTGCGCTGCCGGTTGAGTTGTAATTAAGTACCGTATAAGTAGAGACACCCATGCTAATTAAGTCATTAAAATAGCCCGATTGATAATTGAGCTCTATGCCTTGTGCAAACGTTGAGTCGTCGCTGGCGTCGTTATCGTAATCGCGGTCAAAGTAGATTGACCTTAGCTTAATATTAAATTCGTCTTGCCCTGTAAGCCCATTAAAAGAAGCGTACGAAGGAATAGAAACACAAGTTAATACTGCGCCTGTTACTGCAAATATTTTAGAGAACCGTTGAGCCATAGTTGTCTCCGCTACCTTGTTTAATTAAATTTATAGTTGTGTGTAGTGTGTATCAGTTTATTCATGTTGCAATTTACACGGCAAACCTGTCACAAACCTGTCACAAGATAATTACATTTTAGGCAATTGTATTTTTTGGCTATTAAATTAAAACTATAGCTTATCTTGCTATAAACGAAGGCATTTGCGTATTGTAAACGTTGCAGTAATTGTTTAGTGTCTTGCACAACTTAAAATTATATTTTTTAATTGCGACTTTGCGGGTGTGCTTAATGAGAATTTTAGCAGTTGAAGACGACGAAGTGTTAGGAGAAGCAATTTGCCAACGTTTCACCAAAATGGGCCAAGGTATAGACCTTGTAACCAGTGGTGATGTGGCTAATTCGCTGTTAAAACGCCATGAGTACGACCTTATTTTACTTGATTTAAACTTGCCCAATTTAAACGGTGAGCAAATATTAAAAAAGCTCAGGGCTCGCTCATCAAATACGCCTGTATTAATTTTAACGGCACGTGCCCAAGTAGAGCACCGCATAGAATTACTCGACTTAGGCGCCGACGATTACCTCACTAAACCCTTTGATTTTGGCGAATTAGAAGCCCGTTGCCGCGCCCTACTTAGGCGTAACCAAGGCCTAGGTAAAGACATTATTAGTTATGGCAACCTCGATTTTGACCGAAAATCATGCACGGTCACTATTGCTAAAGAACTTATTGACTTAAAACAACGAGAATTTAGGTTGCTAGAAATATTTTTAACGCATCAAGGCAAAGTGCTTAATAAAGATGAGTTACTCGATCACTTATATTCGTTTGACGACTCCCCTAGCCCCAACGCCATAGAAACCTACGTAGCAAGGCTTCGTAAAAAGCTGGTAAATAGCAGTGTTGATATAAAAACACTGCGTGGTTTAGGCTATCTTTTAGCAGAGCCGAATGAGTAGCAAAACCCTCCCCTCAATTCGCCGACAGCTGCTTACAATAACCATTGCTTTAATGGTTATAATTACACTTATTACCTATTTTATGGCTAATAATTACAGTAAAAACGCCGCCCAAATTTCATACGATAGGCTACTTGCCAGTGCTGCTTTACAAATTTTTGAAAATACCCACATTGATTACCACGAAATTATTGTTGATTTACCCAGCGCTACATTCGAAACTCTCTCGATGGCCTCAAATGACAGATTGGTGTATCAAATAACACAAAATCAAGGGGAGCACTTAACCGGCTACAATGGCTTATATCAACACATTTTGCAAAAAGCCGACACTCAGTGGCAACGTGCAGAATATGACCCAAGAGATAACCTACTAATACAATTTTGGGAAGGTGACTACAAAGGCGAAAACTACCGCTTTATTTTACTCTCAGATAAGCTTTATGAAGTGGGCGAATCGTTTGATGTAAATATTTTAATAGGCCAAACCACCCAAGCTCGCGATCAGCTCGCCTATGAAATGAATTTAAATGTGATACAAATGGTTATTTTAACGTTTGTAATAGCTATTGTGCTTATATTACTGGGAGTGAATCAAATTTTGCGCCCTATTTACAGCATAAATAAAAAAATACGTCGGCGCTCCCCCACTGATCTACGCCCTATTGATATGTCGGTTCCCAAAGAAATGGCCGATTTAATTTCAACCATTAACCATTTTATATCGCAATTAGAAGTCTCGCTTAATCATTTAAAGCGCTTTACCGGCGAAGTGGCCCATCAAATAAGAACGCCCCTTGCAGGCCTTAAAAGCCAGGCGCAAAATGCCATTGAAGAAAGCGATGAAAAAATAAGAACAGAGCAGTTAAATCGTGTTTTATATTCAACAGATTTACTCGACAGCACCGTTACGCAACTGTTAAACCAAGCCACTCTTGCGCACCGCTTTCATAGCCAGCCTTTAATAACGCTTTCGTTGCCGGAGCTGGTAAAGTCTGTGTGTAGAGATGTTGCAGTATCGGCGATTCAACGCGGCGTGATCATCACATATCAAGGTGACGATAATTTAATGATCAATGGCGATTCGTTTGCACTTAGCCAAATGCTACGCAACATTTTAGAAAACGCGATTAAATTTAGCCCGCAAAACAAAGAAGTAAATGTGTCTACCGAGCTTCACAGTACAGACAGTGGTTACATAGCCCGATTATGCGTGGCTGATCAAGGCGTAGGTGTACCCGATGCGCAAAAACAACATGTGTTTGAGCGGTTTTACAAAAGTAAAGGCGACCCACGTGCCGGCAGTGGCCTAGGCTTAAGCATTGCTAAAGAGGTAGCAGAGCATCATAACGCTGCTATTAAGCTGCTCGATAACAGCCCATCGGGGCTTATTTTTGAAATAAACTTTCCGTTAATGCTGACCGAGGACGAACATTGAAATTTTTATCGCTGATTTATATTGCCGTTGTTTTTACGTGCTTTGTAGGCTCGCCATTCGTTGCAGCAAAAACCCCTTTAGTATTTCCGGCACAAAGCGAAAATAAATCCGTGCTTAAAATATATGGTGGCGCTGATAAAATGGAAATTGCCCCTTTTTTATCGGCCTTTCAAAAAAAATACCCTTTTGTACAAATTGACTACTACGAGCTGAGTACTTTCGAAGTGTATAGCGAATTTTTAGCCGACGTTAAAAACCCGCCCGACGTTTTATTAAGTTCAGCAATGAACTTGCAGGTAAAGTTAGTTAACGACGGTTACGCACAGCCTTATAGCTCTGAGCAAACAAATAAGCTTCCTGCATGGGCTAAATGGCGAAATGAAGTATTTGGCTTTACCTATGAAACAGCGGTAATTGCATTTAATAAAGAATTTTTAGGCGAAGAGGTCGCACCAAGTAGCCGCAACGAGTTATTAGAGCTAATTCGTAGGCGCAGTGAGCAAATTAAAGGCCGCATTGGCATTTATGATATTACTCAAGTGGGCATAGGCTATTTGCTGTGGGCTCATGACCGCGAGCAAAGCTCAAGCTATGGCCGAATGCTTGAATCGTTTGGCTATCACAGCACACGTGTATTTAGACGCAGCGCCGACATACTCAAGGCACTTTCAACGGGCGAGCTCACTGTTGGCTATAACATATTAAGCTCTTATGCGCGCACATGGGCGGCGCAGCACCCTAATATTATTGTGGTGCAACCTAAAGACTACACCTCGGTTATTATGCGCAGCGCCATTATTCCTAAACATGCTAAAAATGTAATTGGCGCACAGCTGTTTATTGATTACTTAGTGTCTGTACAAGGACAAACTGACATGGCCAACTTTACTAATTTTGAGCCTATAAATAACGAAGTAAGAATTAAGCAAAAACATTTACTTGATATATCAGAAGGTCAGCTGCGCCCTGTCCCCCTTGGCATAGAAATATTAGTGATAGACGATCAGATGAAGCGCCAAATAATCATCCAAGAATGGGAAAACGCGTTATTTGAGTACCAATAAATTCGGGACTTATACCATGTCATGTATTTAAGGGAGCGACTTTAAGGGCAGATTGAGATGACCCACTAAATACACGCCTATTAGCGCATAACTAAGGTTTGGGCAGCAGGCATTAAAAAACCCAGTTATTGATATTCAATAACTGGGTTCAAGAATAATGGTGGAGGAAGAGGGATTCGAACCCTCGTTAGGGATTAACCTAAACACACTTTCCAGGCGTGCGCCTTCAGCCACTCAGCCATTCCTCCACGGTGTTGCTTAGCAACAGCGCGTTATAGTATGAAATAGGTTACACAGGTGCAAGGTCTTTTTAAATTTGTGCTGTTAAGTGTCTAATAATCAATCAGCAATTTACTTTAGGCATAAAAAAACGGCTAAACCTTAGGGTTTAACCGTTTTTTATGCATTAGGCTAATTACTTAGCCATGCTAGCTGTAAAGTCTAACATGCGATTAAGTGACTTGAGCGCGCCTTCGCGTAAGTCCATATCTACAAACACTTCTTTACCACGAGGGTCTATCAAGGCTTCTTCAATCGCTTTTAAGCCATTCATTGCCATCCACGGGCAATGTGCACAACTTTTACATGACGCGCCTTCACCCGCTGTTGGGGCTGCAAAAAACTCTTTTTCTGGGCATAGCTGCTGCATTTTGTAAAAAATACCGCGGTCTGTCGCTACAATAAACTTATCGTTATCCATTGTTTGCGCAGCTTTTATTAGTTGACTGGTTGAGCCAACCGCATCTGCCAGTGCCACTATTTCTGCAGGTGACTCTGGGTGCACCAATACACCCGCGTCTGGGTGCAGGGCTTTCATATCTTTAAGCGCTTTTGTTTTAAATTCATCGTGTACGATACATGCGCCGTTCCACATGATCATATCGGCGCCAGTATTTTTTTGAATGTAGCTACCAAGGTGTTTATCTGGGCCCCAAATAATTTTTTCACCTTGCTCATCTAGATGCTCTACAATTTCAAGCGCGCACGATGAGGTTACAATCCAATCTGCACGGGCTTTAACGGCTGTAGAGGTGTTTGCATACACTACAACTTTACGATCAGGGTGCTGATCGCAAAACGCTGAAAACTCATCAATAGGGCAACCAATATCTAACGAACACGTTGCTTCTAGCGTTGGCATAACAACTGTTTTGTTTGGCGTTAAAATTTTAGCGGTTTCACCCATAAAACGTACGCCTGCAACGATGATCATGTCTGCATCGTGGCGTGCACCAAAACGTGCCATTTCTAATGAGTCGGCAACACAGCCCCCTGTTTCTTCGGCAAGTGCCTGAATTTCAGGATCTGTGTAGTAATGGGCTACCAGCACTGCATTTTTATCTTGCAGTAGTTGTTTAATACGTGCTTTATATTCGCCTTGCTCGTCTTTAGTCAACGGCGCTGGCTTAGGAGGAAAGATATAACCTTCAGGCATAATAGTTTGAGCTAGACTCATGTTCTCGACCACTTCATCTACAGTGCATTAATTACGGCAAATTATACGAGAATACACGGGCAAATAACAGCTATCTGGGCATGCTGTTTATAAATAAAAATAAGAAACTGATTTAAATAAAATAAGGGAAGAGTTGAGATTTTTTAGAAGTGGTGGGTCATGATGGACTTGAACCATCGACCAATGGATTAAAAGTCCACTGCTCTACCAACTGAGCTAATGACCCGCTCTAAATTCTGTGTAGAATTAACATGCTGCGTAAATCCGCCGATTAAACCAATCTTTACTTAAATAAAGAATGGTGGGTCATGATGGACTTGAACCATCGACCAATGGATTAAAAGTCCACTGCTCTACCAACTGAGCTAATGACCCGCTCTAAATTCTGTGTAGAATTAACACGCTGCGTAAATCCGCCGATTGAACCAATCTTTATTTTAATAAAGAATGGTGGGTCATGATGGACTTGAACCATCGACCAATGGATTAAAAGTCCACTGCTCTACCAACTGAGCTAATGACCCGCTCTGTGTGCTTACTATTTAAGTGAGCTGCATAAATCCGCCGATTGAACCAATCTTTACCTAAATAAAGAATGGTGGGTCATGATGGACTTGAACCATCGACCAATGGATTAAAAGTCCACTGCTCTACCAACTGAGCTAATGACCCGCTCTGTGTGCTTACTATTAAGTGAGCTGCGTAAATCCGCCGATTAAACCAAACTTTACCTTAATAAAGAATGGTGGGTCATGATGGACTTGAACCATCGACCAATGGATTAAAAGTCCACTGCTCTACCAACTGAGCTAATGACCCGCTCTGTGTGCTACTGTTTAAGATAGCTGCGTAAATCCGCCGATTAAACCAATCTTTACCTTAATAAAGAATGGTGGGTCATGATGGACTTGAACCATCGACCAATGGATTAAAAGTCCACTGCTCTACCAACTGAGCTAATGACCCGCTCTGTGTGCTTACTATTTAAGTGAGCTGCGTAAATCCGCCGATTGAACCAATCTTTACCTAAATAAAGAATGGTGGGTCATGATGGACTTGAACCATCGACCAATGGATTAAAAGTCCACTGCTCTACCAACTGAGCTAATGACCCGCTCTTTTTGCCGCATTTTGAGTGGGGTAACCATTCGTTTGCTGCGGGCGCTTATAATACTTATTTATAAAATGAGTGCAACCGAAAATGTCTCTTTTTTTCAGTTTTTATGCCTAGGTGAGCAAAATTAAAGCGTTTGTGCTCAAACTACATGCAAATACAAGATTCGCCGAGTATTTCTATGTAGTTTGAGCTTTAAATACACCGCTTAAATGCGTCCTAATTAGCTAGACGCTCGGTTGCAAGTTTTGCAGCAGTTGTACTTGGATATTGGTTAATTAGATCACCCAATATTTTTTGTGCCTCTTGATTCAGGCCTTGCTCTTGTAAAAGCGTGCCTAACTTTAACATGGCATCTGGTCGTTTATTTGAGTTTGGAAACTCATTAACCACAACTTTAAAATGCTCACTTGCTTTTACACCATCATTTTTAATAGTCAGCAACTGCCCAAGCCAATAATGTGCATTAGAGGCATACACAGAATTAGGATAGGTTGTTAAAAATGTTTGAAACTCAGGAATAGCTTGGTCGTAGCGTTTATCTTTCATTATTAGCGCTACTGCACGCTCATACGCTTCGTTTTCAGATAAGTCACTGCTATAGGTTTGTGCGTCACTCGATTGCGTGTAATCGGTTGCAGGCGCAGCAGCGGGTTGTGTATACGCTTGGCTAACGCGGTTTTCTATTTCTTGATAAAGCTCACGCTGGCGCTGAAGTACTTTTTCAAGTTTATAACTTTGCTCTTCAGTAACACCGCGAATTTGGCTTACTTCATCTTGAAGTAGATTAAGTTGTTGCTGTAATTCAACTTGTAATAAGTTTCGCGACTGCATCATGTTTTCTAGTGACGCTAAACGCTTCTCTATGCTCGACTGTGAACTTGCAGCTTCTGAAACAGGAGCGGGAGCAGCCAAAACTTGGGTGCTCCCGCTCAATATCATGGCTGCCAAAATAATTTTCGGCTTCATAATATCTCTTATCTTAGTAAACTAGTACCGCACGGCGGTTTTTAGCGAAAGCTGACTCAGTGCGAGATTTAACCATTGGTTTCTCTTCACCGTAGCTAACTACTGACATTTGGCTAGCAGAAACACCTAAGCTTTGTAGGTATTTTTCTACAGCTTGGCCACGGTGCTCACCTAGTGCAATGTTGTACTCAGGCGTACCGCGCTCATCAGCGTGACCTTCAATTAATACTTTTACTGAAGGGTTCTGAACTAAAAACTCAGCATGTGCACGAAGTAATTCTGCGTACTTGTTCTCAACAGTTGCTTTGTCGAAGTCAAAGTAAATAATTTGTTCTTGACGAAGCGCTTCATACTTTTGACGAAGTTGCTCTTCTGCTTGTTGTTCAGGTGAAATTGTTGCTACTTCAACTGTATCCGTGTTTGTTGATTGCTCAACTGCACTTTGATTTGATTGGTTAGCTGCGCCTTCATCAATATCTGAAGATGAGCTACAAGCGGCTAATGTCATTACTGGCACAGCGATTAGCAGGCCTTTAAGTACTTTGTTAAGTTGCATTGAGTAGATTCCTATTTTTGAGTAAACCAGCAAATATTACTGTAAATATGGCGACCAAGCTGGTGCCTTTACTTGTCCGTCTAGCACGGGTAAACGTGCTTTAAAGCGACCGTCCATCGATACCAGCGCGAGTACCTGTTTATTATTATGAAGCGTGCTATAAATGATCATCGAACCGTTTGGCGCTATGCTCGGTGATTCATCAAGGCGAGTTCGCGTTAATACTTGAAACGCGCCTGTAGCCAGCTCTTTCTTAGCAAGATGGTACTGCCCGTTGGTACGGTTAACCATCACTAATTCTTTACTGTCTGGCGTTATAGAACCCGCTAGGTTCATATCGCCGTCGAAGGTCAATCGTTGTGACCTACCAGTTCTTAAATTTAACTTATAAATCTGGGCATTACCACCCCTTTCAGATGTAAACACAATATCCTGGCCATTTGGATACCAAGATGGTTCAGTATCTATACTACGGTGGCGTGTAAGGCGTGTTTCTTTACGGGTTGCTAAATCTAAAACGTAAACTTCGGTTGCACCTGTTTTATCTTTAGAAAGCACCAATAACATTTTTTTGCCATCTGGTGAAAACTGCGGTGCACCGTTAATACCACGGTAACTAGTGATCAGCTCACGCTTACCTGAGTATAGGTCTTGAATGTAAATTTGGCTTTGGCGGTTTTCAAACGTTACATACGCAAGCTTAGTACCATCTGGTGACCAAGCTGGCGACATTAACGGCTCTTTTGAGCGCAATAATACTTGCTCGTTAAAGCCATCGTAATCGGCAACCACTAATTGGTATGGCTTAGCTTGGTCTTCACGTACGATTACATAAGCAATTTTAGTTAAAAACGCGCCTTTTTCACCGGTTAGCTTTTCATATACTACATCGCTTATGCGGTGTGAATAACGGCGAAAGCCACTTTCACCAATTACGCTTTCGCGTGCTTCTAAAATATGATCTTGGCTTTTTACTAGTTTACCGCTGCTCATCATTTGAGTTTGGCCACCGGTAATTTGCCCACGAATAACATCAACTAATTCGTAGCGTACTAAGTAACGCCCATCAGTTTGTTGCTCTACCTCGCCTACTACAACCGCTTCTACACCTTGGTTTACCCATGCTGCGTAGTCAATGTCGCCGTCTTTATTAGGAAGCTGTGGCATTTGTGCTACATCTACCGGTTTAAATTTACCACTGCGCATTAAATCGGCAGCAATTACATCGCTCAATTTTTGTGGAATTGGGCCAACACCGTTGTATTTAAAAGGCACGATGGCAATAGGACGTGCGCCGTCTACACCTTCAGTTATTACAATTTCAAGTGCCGCATTTGCTACACCCTGAAACCCTAATAATATAACTACAAAGGCTATTTTAATTTTGCTGAACATATCATTCCTTTAAAATTCTGGCTTGATTGTTAAATTAATATTCTTAAGTTGCTCGAATACGTCTTTGTCTTTAGATACAGGTAATGTATCGGCCATGCGCACAGCTCTAAGTGCAGCTTCACACACTAGCTTATCACCCCCTAACGATTTAACTTGCGTTACTAAACCATTAAACCCAAGACGAATATTTACTCGACACTGTTGGTTTTTCATTTTTTCATCAATCAGTAAGTTTTGCTGAATGCGCGCCATAATTAAAGCACGGTACTTATCAACTTCGCTCACTACTTGCTGTTGGCGTATTTTACTACGTGCAGCCTGCTCTTTAGCAAGTTGTTCTTGTAACATTTGCTCTTGCAGCGCTTGCTGACGTTTACGCTCTGCTTCTTTTGCACGTTCTTTAGCTTCTGCTTCACGCTTTTTACGCTCTGCTTCGGCTTTTTTCAGGGCCTCTTCTTCTGCTTTGCGTTTATCTGCAGCAGCTTTAGCGGCGTTTTCAGCCTCTTGCTTTTGCTTTTCAGCTTGTTTTGCTTTAGCACGCTCTTTTTGTTCAATTTCGCGCGCTTTTTTAGCTTCAGCCTCAGCTTGTGCTTTTTCTTTCTCTTTTGCTTTGCGCTGTTGCTCTAACTTTTTAATATTACGCGCTTCGGCTTCACGCTGTTTACGCGCATTGGCGGCTCTGCGTTCTAAGTCGCGAATGCGTTTATCTTCAGCGCGTTTTTTAGCATCTTCTTTTTTTTGTAGCTCAGCAATTTTTTGCTCAACTTGTTTTTGATCAACCGTGACCGCCGAAACCGCATTATCAGGCTCAGGAATAGCCGAATTAAGAGTCACTTCCATTACTTTAGGTGCCGGTGGGTGTATATTTGCAGTTGCCCACAAAAAGCCCCCTAAACCTAAATGTAAAAGTACTGACTTGATTATAGAACTATTCATGTTACTACTGTGTCCCCTCAAAGGATTCTGTCATTAAACCCACAGATGGTACGCCAGCATTCTTTAAAAAGTCCATTAATAACAATACTTCTTGGTAAGAAACCTTACCAGAGCCTTTAATCATTACTGGTACATCAGGGTTTTTCATTAGCTGTAGCTTAATAACCGCGGCCACATCAAGTGCTTCCATTGGCTCTTCTGGATCAGTGCCTATGCTTACATAGTACTTACCTGCCGAGTCAATTGAGGCAATAATGGGTGGCGTGTCTTTAGTATCAACTAAATCCGACTCTTCCATTTTTGGTAAATCAACTTTCACACCGTGAGTAATAAGCGGTGCTGTTGCCATAAATATAATTAGCAATACCAACATTACATCAATGTAAGGTACTACATTAATTTCTGCGACCGGACGGCGCTTCTTACGCTGATACATTCGCTTTAGCCTCTATTTGGGTAGCTGCTTGACGGTGTAAAATATTGGCAAATTCTTCCATAAAGTTGATGTAGTGTGATTCTAGTTTTTCAACTTTATTAGCAAAGCGGTTATACGCAATAACAGCCGGAATAGCCGCAAATAAGCCCATTGCCGTTGCAATAAGTGCCTCAGCAATACCTGGCGCTACCATTTGTAATGTTGCTTGCTTCACTTCACCAAGTGCAATAAAGGCATTCATAATACCCCACACCGTACCGAACAAACCGATATACGGGCTAATTGAACCCACTGTTGCTAAAAACGATAAGCTCGATTCTAGTTTTTCGATTTCACGCGACAGCGCCACACGCATAGAGCGATGCGTACCTTCCATTACAATGCCTGCACTTTGAAAGGTGTTCTTTTTATGGCGTGCAAATTCTTTAAAGCCAGATGTAAATAACGCTTCAATACCATGAGATTGACCGCTACGTGATGAGATTTCGTTGTATAGTTTGCTTAAGTCGATACCTGACCAAAATTTTTGTTCGAATTTTTTTGCATCAGACAAGGCGTCGCTAATTGCTTTTTTGCGCTGAAAAATAATTGCCCATGACATAACAGACATTGCTACTAGCGCTAGCATTACTAACTGCACAAGCAAACTGGCTTCTAGAATTAGATCTAAAAAATTAAGCCCTGATCCCACGTTAAACTCCTAAATAATTTCAAAAAACGTCAATTTGGTTATTTTGTGTAAATAAGACCAATGTAACGGCCATAAGTTGCATCTAGTGTATCGAGTCAATGGTTTACTGACAACGATATTGCTATGAATTGGCAACAAAAAACGTTAAACATACGCTTAATCGCTTGTTTGTTTCTAAAACGCGACTACCGCGTTTAGTAAAACACAACTTAATACTACAAAAGTGCGTAAATATACGCAGTAAACTTAATAAAACGCACCGTTTATTCATAAAAAGTGCATAAGCACGCAAAAGTAATTCACGCCACTTTGCATGTACTAATATAACTAATACTGTAACAATACAGCTCAGACCAGTTATTTATTAATTTTCAGCCACTTATAAAGTTAACGAATAATTAACGTACAAGTTTCGAACAACAATAAAATTCATCAGATTAGTTTTTCTTATCTGAAATTTTAAATTTTCTAGTTTGAACAAAAAATGCTTATTCCGTATTATTCTCCCATACCGAGCTTACGCACTGAATGAAACATTTTTCATTAAGCCAAGTTCTTAGTAATAGGATTTTTAATCGTATTACATTGTTTTACTCTTTTTGGATAAAACCTGATTAAGTAAAACGTAGTTCCCTGGATTACTTCCTTCAACTTGTTGTTTGCCCGCATTATATGCGGGCTTTTTTTTGCCTAAATTTTACCGCCAACTTGGCATGCAATAAGTTTTAATTACACAATCTGTTTAATTGCCAACAGTGTATTTACTATCTTTTTTACCAGTTCGTATCTTTAAATTATCTACTTTCAGTAAAAAGCATGTTTATAACAAGGTAAAACTTATTAACACGAATAGTGCTACATCTAGTCTCTTATGTTGCTACTGCTTTAAAGCTAACTGGTTTTAATGGTACGCAGCATAGCCACGCCAGTCTTAACGTTAAGTGAATTACAAAACGATTTTAATTTATTGGTTACATTTGCAACAAAGTGGATGAAAGCTGAGTAAGTTTTAAAAAATTATACTAATTTTCTTAATTAAGTGAGCTATGTTGAGGCTGGAAAAACGTGTTGATAGCTAGGCAAAAACTTCGCTATTTCGTTGTTCTTGGCAATTGCTCCTGCACTGCTATACCTTCTGCATACAGTCGTAAATGAGAGTTTTTAACGCAGGTAGCGACACGTTTGCCTCGCAAAATGATTAAGTGTTATTGCAAATTGGTATTACATTTAGCAGAGGAAGTAGCCCGCTACATTTACTGTAACAGGCTAAAGAGGGGTTAATCTTGTTTCGGGAGTAAACCAAAGTGATGATACGCATTGTCTGACACAATTCGCCCGCGCGGTGTGCGCTGTATAAAACCTTGCTGAATTAAAAACGGCTCAATCACATCTTCAATGGTTTCTTTTTCTTCGCCTATGGCGGCGGCTAAATTATCTAGCCCTACAGGCCCACCCATAAATTTTTCGATAATGGCAAGTAAGTATTTACGGTCCATGTAATCAAACCCGCTTTTATCTACGTCAATCATATCAAGGGCAAGCTCGGCAACGGAGGCATTTACTGTACCATCTGATTTTACTTGCGTGTAATCGCGCACACGGCGCAATAAGCGGTTAGCTATACGCGGTGTGCCTCGTGAGCGTTTTGCAATTTCGGTAGCGCCATCGTCGCACATTTGTAAATCTAGGTAATGTGCAGAGCGCCCCACTATATGCGATAAGTCAGCTACTGAGTAAAACTCTAAGCGCTGCACTATACCAAAACGGTCTCTAAGTGGTGAGGTAAGTGAGCCTGCGCGTGTTGTCGCGCCAATAAGCGTAAACGGCGGTAAGTCTAATTTAATAGAGCGTGCAGCGGGGCCTTCACCAATCATAATATCGAGTTGGTAATCTTCCATTGCGGGGTAAAGTATTTCTTCAACTTGCGGGCTGAGTCTGTGTATTTCATCAATAAACAGCACATCGCCTTCTTCAAGGTTGGTAAGCAATGCAGCAAGGTCGCCGGCTTTTTCAAGTACTGGGCCTGAGGTGGTTTTAATACTTACATTAAGCTCATTGGCAACAATATTAGCAAGTGTAGTTTTACCTAAGCCCGGCGGGCCAAATATTAATAGATGATCGAGCGCTTCACCGCGGCTTCGCGCTGCCTCTATAAATATTTCCATTTGCTGCTTAACATGCGGCTGACCTTTGTAGTCGGCTAAAAGCTTGGGCCTTATTGCGCGGTCTATGGTGTCTTCGTTGGTTTTTTCGCTCGCGTCAATTAAACGATCAGCTTCAATCATGGGTTACTCACAACATTGATTTTAAAGATTCTTTAATAAGAACCTCAGTAGACATATCGGGTTTACTTACCGATTTTACTGCTTTTTGCGCCTGTGGCAATTTATAACCAAGCGCAACAAGTGCCGATACGGCATCGTCTGCGGCATTATTGGCAATTGTTGCTTCGCTAGGAGGCTCTATAACGGCATTATCGCTATATGGCGTAAATAAGTCGTTACCCCAATCTTTTAAGCGGTCTTTCATTTCTAGCACTAAACGCTCAGCGGTTTTTTTACCCACACCCGGTAATTTAACTAATGTTGTGGCATCTTCGTTGTTAACGCAACTAACAAATTGTTGCGCCGACATGCCCGATAAAATAGCTAAGCCTAGTTTAGGGCCCACACCATTTGCTTTTAATAGTTCTCTGAAAAGCGCGCGCTCGGTTTTATTATTAAAGCCAAATAATAGTTGTGCGTCTTCGCGTACTACAAAGTGCGTGTACACTATGGCGTTTTCGCCAATATTGGGTAAGTCGTAAAAACAGGTCATGGGCATTTGTACTTCGTAGCCTACGCCGCTTACTTCTAATAAAATTTCGGGCGGCTGCTTTTCAACTAAAATGCCATTTAAACGGCCAATCATATTTATTTCCTTAAACGTCCTCTAACGGTTTTGCTTGCGCTACCCGCTAGTTTTATTAAATTTTGTTCTGAGTGCGCATGGCAAATTGCAATGGCAAGCGCATCGGCCGCATCGGCTTGCGGTGTGCCAGGTAATTTTAAAATATTTTTTACCATGTGTTGCACTTGCGATTTATCGGCGCCGCCATTGCCTACCACGGCTTGTTTAATTTGCCGTGCTGAGTATTCAAATACGGGTAAGTCGGCCATAGAGGCTCCCACTATGGCGGCTCCTCGGGCTTGGCCAAGTTTTAGCGCGGCATCCGGGTTATGCGCCATAAATACTTTTTCTATGGCAAAGGTTTCGGGGGAGAACTGCTCTATTATTTGCGTGATCCCTTGGTAGATCATTTTTAATCGTATGGGGAACTCATGCTCGGCTAATTTAATGCACCCGCTTCCTAAATAGGTAAATTTAGCGCCTTGATGCGCAACCACACCATAACCGGTTAAACGCGAACCTGGGTCTATCCCTAAAATAATGGCCAAACAGCACACTCATTATTGTTATTTTTCAATAACGGTAATAATGCCAGAGCACTGTATAAATTACCAGTGGCGAGTAAAAACAAAAACGCCCGCAACTTAGTGCGGGCGTTTAGCGTTAAAAGTATAGCTTAGGCTAAAGCACGTACTAAGCCTTGGGTATTTTGTTTAAGTTTACGGGCAATCATAAAGTAGCCAAGCGCGGCTACAAACACCCCGCCCGACACTGGCCCTATTAGCCAAATTGTTGGGTGCAACTTACCGGCTAAGTCAAACATTTGCTGCTGAACAATCAGCAAGGCTACATCACTAAATAATGCAGCTACAAACCCGGCTAAGCCACCTAATAGCAAAAACTCATAAAGCGTCGCATTTTTAATTAGCCGCCCTTTGGCGCCTAACGTTCGCAGTATTACTATTTCTTGCATTCGCTCACCAAGGCTCGCTTGCACCTGAGATATAAGCACTAATGCACCACACAACACCACAATAGCAAGCACAAAGCCAATAGCTAACGACACCTGCTCAATGGTTGATTGTATTTGCTTAACAAAGTTATCTACATCGATAGCGGTAATGGTTGGATAAGTGCGCAGTAACTGGCTAAACGCTTTCTTTTGATCTGGCTCTATACGCACAGATGAAATATACGTTGCCGGAAAATCTTTTAGTACATCGGGGCTTAAAATAATAAAAAAGTTAGGTTTTAGCGTAGCCCAGTTTACTTTACGCACACTAGTAATTTTGGCGTCAAATGATTGCGCACCAATTAAAAATGTTAAGGTGTCGCCTATTTCTACGTCTAGGCGCTCCAACATAGACTCCTCAACCGATGCCTCACCCACTGCGCCTTCGCCAAACCACTGGCCTTGCACAATTTCGTTTTGAGCAGGCACATTATCAAGCCAGGTTAGGTTAAGCTCACGGCCAATGCCTGAGCGCGCTTCTTCATCTTTTTTCTCGTTATCTTGCAACGACACTTTACGCGCCACAAGCTCGCCATTTACCGCATTTACTCGCCCACGAATGGTTGGATAAAAATCCGAAACTAAAATATCGTTCTCTGCTAGGTAATTATTTACAGGCTCTAGTTCGTTTTGCGTAATATTAACTAAAAATGCATTAGGTGCATCGGCGGGTAATTGAGACTGCCAATCTGAGATCATGTCGTTTTTAAGCACAATCAAAAACAATAGCAATTTAATCGCCAACGAAAAGCTAATAAGCTGCACCGCATTTACGTTGGCACGCTTTTGTATAGAAGCAATAGCTAACGACCAACTGTTGCCTGGTTTTAAGCCTAATTTACGGCCACCGCCAAATATTAATTTTGAAATAACAAATAAAACCGCAATCAAAGCAAGCGTAGAGACAAATAAAATAAGCGTTATTTTAATGTTATTACTAAATAACCACATTAATAAAAACACCGTAAGCGCGCTTAAACCTAAGTGCACACGGCTTACGGCTAGTCTGTCGCCTAAATTACGGCGCAATACTCTAAGCGGTGGAATATCAAATAAATCAAGCAGTGGCTTAATAGAGAACATAACTGCACATATAACGCCTGTGCTAATGGCCACCAGCCAAGGTTTAAACCCGGCGGCAGGTAAGCTCATATCCATGCTTTTTGCTAAATAACCAGTGGCTATTTCTTGCAAACCGTAACCTATGGCTAATCCCACAATAACCGCTAAAGCACACACCATGAGTAAGTGCATAAAATATATTTTACGGATTAATGCACGGCTTCCGCCAAGCGTTTTCATCATTGCTACGGGGTCGTATTGGCGCTCACAATAACGCTTTGCCGACACAGCAATAGCAACCGTAGCCAAAATAATACCCAGCAAACCGGCCAGTAATAAAAAGCTTTCTGCACGGTTTAAGCTATTTGATATGGGCGATTGCCTATCTTTTACGCCATACCAACGTTGGTTTTCCGCCATTTGCGGCTTTAACCATTCATAAAACCGCGTTATATCTGATTCATCGCCTGCGTAGAGTTGGCGGTAGTTTACTCGGCTGCCAGGTTGAATAACCTCAGTTTTTGCAACATCAGCAATATTTATAAGCACTCTGCGGCTGCTCGAAAATACATTAAACGGCGCATCTGGCTCTTCAACCACCACTTTTTCCACATTAAATACTTCTGCTCCTAGCTCTACTTGGCTGCCAATATCAATATTTAAGCTGTAAAAAACCGATTCACTTAGCCACACATTGCCAGGCTTCGGACCGCTCTGCGCTACTTGTGTTTCACCAAGCAACGATGATTTTACTTTTAACTCGCCTTTTAACGGGTATTCGTTAGACGCCGCTTTTACTGAGGTAAATTGCATCTCGTCGTTGGCAAATAACATGGTATCAAAGTAGATCATTTGCGCAGTTTGTAAGTTTTCTTGTTTGGCTTTGCTAATAAACGCCGTATCTAGCTCATGGGCGCTTGCCAGTACTCTATCTGCGGCAATAAACGCGCTACTTTTTTGCGCTATGCTTTGTGCTATTCGCTCAGTGACCATAGACAGTGTAAGCACCGTTAACACCGCCAGCGCAATGGCGGCACTAATTACCGTAAGTTCGCCGCGGCGAAATTCACGTGCAAATAATTTAAGTGCTAACTTAGCCCACATTCGCTACGTCCTCTTTTGAGTTTTTAACTAAGCAGCCCGCTTCAATTTGTACAATATGCTGGCACTTTTGCGCGAGTGCTTCATCGTGAGTTACTAAAATTAGCGTTGTGCCGTGCTGCTGGTTTAAATCAAATAATAGTGACTCCACCATTTTGCCGTTTTTACTGTCTAAATTTGCAGAAGGCTCATCGGCAAATAAAATTTTAGGTGTGCCTATAAAGGCACGGGCAATGGCTACACGTTGCTGCTCACCACCAGAGAGTTGCGATGGGTAATGATCAATACGATGGCTCAGTCCCACTTTTTCTAATAGGGCTAGAGCTTGCTGTTTGGCATCGCTTTCGCCAGCAAGCTCTGCCGGCAGCATCACGTTTTCAAGTGCGGTTAAGCTTTGTACCAACATAAAAGATTGAAATACAAAACCTACTTTTTCAGCACGCAATGCCGCGCGTTGCTCTTCATCTAATTTATGTAGCGGCTCGCCATCAAGGGTAATTTCACCACTGCTGGCGGTATCTAGCCCCGCTAATAAACTTAATAACGTGGATTTTCCTGAGCCAGAGGTGCCAACAATAGCAACTGACTCGCCATGCTTGACATTAAAGCTGATGTCGCTGAGGATGGGCAACTCACCTTCGAAGGTAGAAACTACTTTAGACAAACCATTTACTTGAATAATATTTAATTGAGAAAGCGCTGACATATGACTCATTCAATCCTACGTTTTGTATTCGTTTTATTTTTAGTTATCAAACCACTTAGTGCGGCGGCCGACAACACGATTTTAATACTTGGAGACAGTTTAAGTGCAGCCTATGGGCTTAAACAAGAGCAAGGCTGGGTTAAATTGTTACAAGATAAATACGATGCAGAGCAGCGTAATATAGAGCTAATTAATGCCAGTATTAGTGGCGAAACTACCGATGGAGCTTTACGCAGGCTAGATGCCTTACTAGCGCAATACCAACCAAGCCATGTACTTATTGAGCTTGGTGCTAATGATGGTTTACGTGGTTTTCCGGTAACAAAAATGCAGGCCAACTTAACGGATTTAATCGAAAAAAGCCAAGCTGAAAATGCCATGGTCGCGTTAATGGAAATTTATATTCCCCCTAATTACGGGCCGCGTTACAGTAAAATGTTCACTGACAGTTTTACACAAGTAAGTGAAAAAACAAATGCTCATTTACTTAACTTTTTTATGCTTAATGTGGCAGATAAGCCAAACTTAATGCAAAGAGATCAATTACATCCAAATAAAGAAGCACAACCGCTGATACGCGATGAAATGTATGACTCGATCAATCAATGGCTAAATAAAGATTAGGTCGTGTTGTTTGGTGGCTTAACATGCGCTGCCGCCGGATGCTTGCTAAGGGCGATACGCCCTTAGCTTAAAGTTTTTTAGCTCATTTGCACAATAAACACGCAAACAAACAATCACTTATTGATTTTTAATAAAATATACGTACTATTGCAAACAACGTCGGTATGTAGCGCAGCTTGGTAGCGCACTGTCATGGGGTGTCAGGGGTCGCAGGTTCAAATCCTGCCATACCGACCATTTAACCTCCTCTTTATTTCTTTTTCACTGTCATTTTTCTGTATTACCTTGTATACCTAGCATTAAATACTATGTGTTTAAGGATGACTTATGAAAAAACGTATTGTGTTTCCTCTGCTTTTATCTCTTTTTATTTCAAGCTTTGCGTTTGCCCAAGGTAGTTTTCGACTTAAAAACGGAAATCTATTAAGTGTGGGTAAAACTAAATCTGACATTGTAGCTGTAGTGGGCGCACCACTTTATAAAGATGTGCTTAATGAAGCTGTTGATACTGGTAATGGCGACAAATTAGTTAAAACAGAAGAGTTTACATATAAACTAAAAGGTTCAATTGGTGGGATGTACATTGTATTGATCCGTTTTGAAAATAATATTGTGACCAGTATTAGTTCAAAACAAGTCGACAGGCTTTAAATATTTTAGAGTTAGTTTTAAGCAGTTAAAAGCGCCATACGGCGCTTTTTAGTTTTTATTAGTGTGTACGCCCTACACCATTACGCACCATGTCTTTACCGTTTTCAAATACCTCGGCTGTTATGCCACGCGCCAGTAATAACTGTTGTGTGTCGTCAAATACTGCAACAAAATGGCTGCCGTCTTTATTGCTTGTAGCCATACCTACACCCGATACACCTTTTAAGCCTAAGCCGCCGTTTTCTACCATTACTAAAAAGTTCTCTAGCTCTGCTAGGTTGTCGATTATGTCGTGCTCGTTATTCATAAATTGCTCTTTGTAAAATCTGCTTGGTTAATGCCTATTCGCAAAACGTAACCACTAAATTAAGCGAATAGGTATAAATTACTTGGGCGCTATTTTATAGCCCATTAAAATAAACATAAACCTTTGTATCGGGTTATTAAGTATATTTAGTACTAGCGCTTAAGGTTAAAAGCGCTCTACATTCAGTGACAAATTACTTAATGCGCAACCATACGGCTGGGTATTGATGCGGTAATAATCCGTATTTTTTGTGGCAGTTAAATTTATTAAAAGGTCATCTTGTTGCCCTACCGCACTTTGCTCTTGGCTTAGGCACATAGCTTGCGTAAGCGAGCGTAGTTTTGAATCGCTTAAAATATTGGCAAATCGCTGTACAGGTAAAGGCGGTATTTTAACAGGCGCTAATGCTTGGCTAATGGTGCGCTCGCTAAGTTCAAACCCGGCATTAGTAATATCTATTACACTGCGAGCAGGCCAGTACGAGTAGTTATAGCTGTTTGCTTTTTGCTGCGTACTTAAATGCGCAACGCCACTTTGCCCTATTACGGTCATTAAATTTCCTTTGTTGGATTTAATAACAACAAGGGCTGTGTTTTCATCAATACCAAAACCGTGCTTAATATCACCGTTTTTTTGCTTAACGGTATTTAATGTACTGGCTAGGTTTAGCGTTTGATTTTGCTCACTAAAGCGGGTGCTCAGTGGGCCATAGGTAAACGTGTTTAACCCGTTAAGTGAAGTAGCCTGTGGGGTAAGCTTTGCTTTTAATACCGCTTCGCTTTGGTGCTGTGAAAGATAGACGTTTTCGCTTTGTATTTTGCTTCCTGCACCTAGCCCTACAATAACTGGGCGAGTTTTAAGCGCGTTAGTCCAAGGGTAGGCAGTATTATTTTCATCATACAGTGCTTTTAAAGCATTTTTAGCCGTGCCGTCGCTAAATAAAACACCGGTGCTGGTGTTTATTAAATTAACTAACGCCTCAACCCCATTATTACAAAGTGCTTGCTCAGCCTTTATGAGCTCGGGGTATACATTGCTGCGATTATACAGGTTCATTTGTGAGTGACGCAGCGCCGGTAAATCACTACAGGTATTGTTAGTAATTGCTTTAGCAAGTGCAGGTGTAAGCGGTAACCATTGGCTGGTTACACCTTTTGGTAAAAGCGTTTTAAGCGCCTCTACCTGTGCGTATGGGTCGCGCTGGGCTGCGCTAATAATTAATAAGGTGGGTGTTGGGTTAGCAACCTTTAAGCTCCCCGCTATAAATTGCAATATGCCGCTGCTTTGTGGCTCAGCTTTTGGGGTGGTGTTTGCATGAGGTTGTTCGAGCATATCAAACACAAAGTTAAACTCTTGCTTTGTTAGGCTATTGAGTTGCTCGTTGTTTATATCGCGCCATTGCCAAAGCAGCTCACTTTTAGAGACTGCGTTTGCATTTTTGCTACTAAGGGCACGTAAAGTATTTAAAACGTTTGCTTGGTTATTTGAATTGTTAGTAGGCCAATTTAATTTTATTTGCTCAAGGTTAGCATTGGTTACTTTAAACACACTTTGTGACTTTGAGTTATTTTGCGTATTGCAATTTTGCGCCGTATTAGCACTGCAGCTATTAATTGTACTACCGGCTAAAATAAGGGTTTGCTCTTGCTGCTGGGCAGCCCCTTTAAATGAAAATAAAGTAAATAAAACGAATATAAAGCTCACTCGCTTAGTAAAAAAAGCACGGGTACGCATAACGCTCTCAAAAATGATCTAAATAGGCGTTAAGTTTAACAGCATGTAATGGCAGGCTAAATAGTAAATGTGGGTCTCGATGATTGCGACACATGGCATTAGTGTATAAAGCAATTTTGACTGCTAGTTAAAAAAGCGCGATGTGCGTTTTACGCAGCCAATACTCTTACATTTAATCATTAACCTTACTTATTATCCTTACTCTGTTTTACAAACAAATTAGAGGCTATATCAATAGGGTAATTATCGTTTATTAGCTCGCTAATAAATTCAGAACACGCAGATGGCGGAGCAATTAAATAGCTTTTATGCTTAGCGCGCGTGATCCCTACGTACAATAAACGTCGCTCCTCTGAATGATTAAAGGTATCTTGTGCGGGCAATAATGCCTCAACAAGTAAATTACCAGGGTTATTGCTTGGAAAACCTAACTTGCCCTGCTCAAAACCTATAATAATACAGTAATCGGCTTCGAGTCCTTTAGAGCCATGCAGCGTCCAAAAATGCAGTGAGTTAGCAAAGTTGTTACCTGCTAAGTGCTGCTCTACTTCATTAAGCATAAACCGATATCGGCTCAATACAGAAATACTGGCTGTGTTATTATTTTTATTAATTGTGGCTATAGTTTGCTGCACTTTTAGTGCTACTGACTTTTTACCTTGGTGTAAATCGTCAAGTAACACAACTTGAGGGGTGCTTACTTGCGTATGTGTGGTTATGTGCTTTTTATATTGTTCAGGGTTTTGCATTACAAAGCGCCCCGCTACCTCACTAATACTGTTGTTATATCTAAACGTTTTTTGCAATAACGTGAGTGAATGACTGCCTATTAAATCGTTAAACTGCGTGGTGAGCGCCAAATTACCGCCCGAAAACCGATAAATAGCCTGCCAATCATCGCCAACCGCAGTAAAACAAGGTTGCGGACCACTCTTTATTAAAGTATTTAAAAACGCCATGCGTGCGCATGAAATGTCTTGAAATTCATCAACTAAAATATGGCGCCAAGGTACACTTACCTCCCCCAATTTAACCGCCTGAGCTGCGCTTGCAATCATGTCGTCAAAATCAATAGCATCTTGCTCTTTTAATTTTTCGTAGTATGCACGCTGCATTGCCACCAATAATGTTGCATAACTTTTATGATTCATAATGCCACTTTTAGCTATTCGCGCTGCTATTTGAGCGTTAGATAGTTGCTCACCCCGTATTGCGCTTAGGCAGTTTAAGTACTTATTTATATTTTGCTTTAACAGCCCTGTTGCAGATAAACGCTCGTACACTGCGTGGTTATCTACGGGGTTAATGTTCACTTTATGTTTTTGTAGTTGTGCTTTTAAACGCTGCTCAAGCTGACCTTCTTGCCAGTTATAATGAAATGTTTGCACCAACGCATGGCCCTGTTTTTTATGGTGCGCGCGAACATATTTAATATGCTCGCTATTGTGCAAGTTAGCCGCGTGCTGCACTGAATTACCTTGCCTATCTATCACAAAATGCGCCAAGTAAACCTGGTGCTGTGGCAAGTAAAAATCGGCGGTGTCATCATTTTGGTAAGTGTGTTCAATACCATACATATAAAGCCAGTTGGCAATTAATAAGAGCTGATAACTGCTTACTTTTAGCCCCGATAGGGTGTGATAGGTTTGTGCTTTTATTGCGGTTTTAGTTGCGATTCTAGTTTCGGTATTGAGGCTATCAGTAGGTTCGTACAGGGTATCAACAAAAGTTTTACAAAAACGTGAGTCTGTTTTTAGGGTATTACTAAGCCACTGTGTAAACCATTGATTAAGCGCCATAGCATCGTTTGCAAAAGGCGATAAGCTACGTGTTTTATTAGCGCTTTGCAGTAACTTAAGCCCCAGCGCATGAAA
The DNA here is from genome assembly GCF_028599215.1 of Pseudoalteromonas sp. Angola-30. Taxonomy (NCBI): domain Bacteria; kingdom Pseudomonadati; phylum Pseudomonadota; class Gammaproteobacteria; order Alteromonadales; family Pseudoalteromonadaceae; genus Pseudoalteromonas; species Pseudoalteromonas sp. Angola-30. The sequence continues at coordinate 23,456 of NZ_JAQREI010000004.1, read as the reverse complement.
GGTTAAAATAGTAGGCGCCGAAACGTTTAAGTTTGCTTGCTGCGCCCTTAAATTAAAGCGTTGATTTAATTCGTTTGCTGCATTTTTATTATAAGCAAGTATCAATATTTGCTCGGGTTTTACACCACCATGAGCAATTAAATCCAGTGCCTTTGCAACCATTACTGAGGTTTTGCCAGTGCCAGCGGCCGCTAGCACTAAATTTTTGTCGTTATTGCGTATAACAGCAAGGCGTTGCTCATGTGTGAGCGGGTTTGATTCAACCACATTATAAAAGTCGGCTCTTGCCGTTAGTGTTTTTTGCTCATAACTTTTACGTAGCTGCTCTGTGGCATGCGCTACTGTTGGTGAGCTACTTAAAATAGTTAAAAACTTAATATTAATGGCCGATAAATGCTGCTGCCATAGTGCAGGTATTGCGCCGTACTGCTGTGCCAGTGAAAACACCGCCGATTTTAATAACGGCACGTTTGAGTCGCGAAGATACTCGTTTGTTGCATAACGTTTTACAAGCGTTTTTGCTGTATTCACTTTTTCTTCTAGGTGATTGGCAAAAACGCTGTTTAGCTGCTCACTAAGCGTTTGAGCCTGCTGTTTATTTAAAAAGCTAATTACCGTTTTTGTACTATGATTGAGGGTTATTTTCCCGCTAAACAGGCCTTTTTTAAATTGTGTAAAATTAGTAAAGTCGCTAATTAAATAGGCGCGTGAAGTATTATTTTTAAAATGTATAACGAGTGAACTTTGCTTAATAGTAACGGTGCTAATACGCGTAAAAAAACGTCCTAACCAGCTTGGAGTGGCAATAAACTGCGCCATAAAACCTTGAATAAACTAAAATTAAAAATAAATTTTATCACAGTTTAAACGCCAAGGCGCGCCGCGCCTTAAAAGTGGCAGCCTGGTTAACCAAAGCATGTACAAGCAGGCCTCATAAATAGCCCAAAGGCTGTGTACATTGGGTGTTTAAACTGCGGTAAACTCCTCCTAAAACAATCAACTCGTCTTAAGTATTTACTCTAAACAAGTGTTTAAATTTGCTTAAACTTTACGTTTGAATATTGAACAAATTGCACTATTAGTTTAATGTGAAGCTTTTATTAAGCGAGAAATAATATGGATTTAACTAAGGAAGAGTTAAGTTTTATTTCGTCTGTTGTAGGCAGTAACAAGGACAATACAAACGATAACTCGCAGCTTAGCTTAAAAACGGCTTTGCCAGATACACTAAAAGGTTTGTTGTCTCACGCTAAATTAACCATGTTAGCTGAGGTGGGCCATTATCAGTTGTGGTTTCCGCTTGAGTTTAAGCTCAACGATGACGGCTACTTAAACCCCGTACTGAGTGCGCCTGAGGTAATAGATACCGAAGGTGTAGACAGAAGCTGGCGTTATTCAGACCTGCATTTACAAAGCGAGCGCTTTTATGTCCTTTCGCTCTCTAGCAGTGGCGTGCTATTAAAGCCGCGCGATCATCGCTATAGCCTTACCCACGCGCAACATATTACGTTTAAGCTACCCAATAAGAAAAAAGTCACTCTACTTATAGATTTAGTCCGTAAAACTAATTTAGGCTATGCCGCAAAAATTATCAGTATCAAAAGTGGTAAAGAGGCATTACGTGAGTATTTATTTGAAAAACATAAACGTGAAAACGCCACCTTGTACGAAAACACGGCTGGTGTAACTGAGCATTTCTAGTTGCAGGCTGTTAATTGCAGCGATAAGCTAACGCCTTTATAAAGCGACAAGTTAAAGGCACACAATGAGCGACACTTTATACCCAATTGGTACCCCTAATAAACCATGGAACGACAGTGATAAAGCTGCATGGTTACAACTTCAACAAAAAAAGCGCGATTATAACCAGCTCGTAGTCAGTAAAATTACCCAGCCTAATGAGTTTTTAGATGTAGAGCAGTACGGCGAGCTAAATTATTCGCCACTTAGCTTTGCACTTTATTTATTTAAAAGTAAAAATTGGCAAAGTGATCGCCCTACCGTATTAATTACTGGGGGTGTGCACGGCTACGAAGCAAGTGGCGTTATGGGTGCGCTGGCATTTGCTCAAACCGCTGTTGCACCTTATACAACGCGTTTTAACTTTATTATTGCGCCTTGTATTAGCCCGTGGGGTTTTGAAACCATAAACCGCTGGAACCCAGAAGCTATTGATCCAAATCGCTCTTTTTACGATAACAGCCCTGCCCAAGAATCTGCAGCTATAATGAAATATGTAGCCTCGCTTAACACTGAGTTAGTTGCGCATATTGATCTGCACGAAACCACAGACACAGACAACAGTGAATTTAGACCCGCTTTGGCGGCGCGCGATGGTAAAATTAACACCAACTGGAACATACCAGATGGTTTTTATTTAGTGGCTGATAGCAAAAAACCAGCACCTGATTTTCAAAAAGCCATTTTAAATAGTGTTGAGAAGGTGACGCACATTGCCCCCAGTGACGAAAACAATCAATTAATTGGTGTACCACAGGAGCAATTTGGCGTTATAAATTACGCCGCTCGCGAATTGGGCTTATGCATGGGCTTTACTAATGCCCCTTATGTAACTACAACCGAAGTATACCCAGATAGCCCAAGTGCCTCAGATGAGCAGTGTACTCAAGCGCAAGTTGCTGTTATTACCGGCGCGTTAGATTATTTAAAGTCACTTTAGTGGCTTTTAATACCCATGTGCAATAATACTTAATCATTTTGCGGGGCTAAACGTGTCGCTACCTTCGTTACAAAATGCTCATTTACGACTGTATGGATGCAGAAGGTAGAGCAATGCAGGAGCAATTACCTAGAACAACTAAATAGCGAATTTTTTGACAAGCTATCAACACGTTTTTCTAGCCTCAAAATAGCTAACTTAATTAAGCAAATTGGTATAAGTTATAAACTAATTTAAATTAGGAACCTACGATGAAGTATAAAAATAAGCATGCCGAGGTAACTTTATCCGTTGAGGGCAATATAATTATTGCCCAATTTAGCGGAAATTTAGACCTAGAGCTATTGGCCAACTTTAAAACTGCCCTTTTTGATAAAGTGGCTGAATTTGAAGGTAAGCAATGGGGTTACATAAGCGACTCATCGTGTGTACTTGCAGCTACGCCCGATGCAGAGCAAGAAATGGTCGCCATAAGCACACATATGCAGCATACTAACTGCTTGATAAGTGCATTTGTCCTCACCTCCCCTATTGCTATAAGCCAAATGCAGCGAATAATGCAAAACGCTAAACGCGATGTAGATTTTAACCAATGTTTATTTGATAACCTAGATGCTGCAAAACGTTTTATTTCATCGCAATTAAATAATGGCGTGAGCTAACTTTAGCCCAAGCCATTGCTAGTTTTTATAAAACTGACTTGTTTTAGTAATCGCTATGTCAGGGTTTTCTACGGCGGTAATCACAAAGCTAACTGGGGTCACTTTTGTTGCTATGTCGTAGCCATCGGCGGTGACTGTAACCGGAATTTTTTTCATCACTCCAGGCAATACCAAAATAGAGCTTGGCGCACTAAGTGTGGCCACAGGTAGGCCTTCAATGGCTACGCCGTAGTGCAATGGCTGCTGGGTTTTATTGATAATAGTGAGTGTGTATGGGTTTTCTACCAAGCCTTCATAATTTACACGGTATAATGCGTTTCTGTCACGCAGTACCGATGCCTCTATTGGCGTACGTTGCAATACCCACGCAATCATAGAAATAAGTAATACCCCTGTTAATACACCATACCCCACTAATTTAAGCCTAAATGGATTGGTTTTTTTACCTTCTAGCTGTTTTTCGCTGGCGTATTTAATTAACCCTTTTTGATAGCCAAATTTATCCATAGTGTCGTCACAGGCATCAATACATAAGCCACAATTTATACACTCGTATTGCAAACCGTTACGAATATCTATGCCCGCGGGGCATACCTCTACACATAAATTACAATCAACGCAGTCGCCTAAATTAAGGGCTTTAGGATCAGCTTTGCGTTTGCGAGGGCCTCGGTTTTCACCGCGCTTTGCATCGTAGCTCACTACCAATGTATCTTTATCAAACATCACCGATTGAAAGCGAGAATACGGACACGCCACGTTACACATTTTTTCGCGTAAAAAGCCGGCATTTCCATAAGTACAAAATGCAAATAAAAACACCCAAAAGCTGGTAATGCCCGACCACTGTAGGGTAAACATTTCAAGGTATAAACTTTTAGCGGGAATAAAATACGCCATAAACGACGTTGCAGTAAGCAGCGATATAATAAGCCACGCAGCGTGTTTTGTTATTTTTTTACGCCACTTTAATGTACTCCATGGCGATTTATCTAACTTTATACGCTGATTACGAGTACCTTCTATACGTTGCTCAACCCAACTAAACATTAACATCCAGATTGTTTGGGGGCAGGTATAACCACACCACACACGGCCAAGCCAATTCGTGACAAAAAACAAAGCAAACGCGCCTACCATAAATAGCAGCGCTAAAATCATAAAGTCTTGCGGCAGTAAGGTTAAACCAAAAATAGTAAACTTTTGCGTGGCTACATCAAGTAGTACGGCTTGCTCACCTTTGTATTGAATCCAAGGAATGGCAATAAACATAAGCATAAGTAACCAACCAAGGTTACGGCGTATTTGTTGGTAAAAGCCTTTTTGCTCACGAATATAAATAGGCCCTGGTGTGTTATAGGGCTTGATGATCATATCTTCTTCTTTAATATCAAACTTCATAGTAGCTACTTAATAGTGACGGTATTAATGCTACTTTTGCAACTTTCAGACCAAGCTGAAAGTTTAACTAACCAATTGATATTAAATACATTTATAAATTAACAAGAAAGATGATTCGCGATATTTAACGAATAGCGCGATATATCACGTATTTTTGCTTATTCCTAGTTTACGCATTTTTGAGCGCAAAGTACTCTCGGGCAAGCCTAATTTGCAAGCAGCGCCTTTATCGCCAGATATTTGCCACTGTGATAATTCAAGCACCGCAATAATGTGCTGTTTTTGCGCCTCTGCAAGCGTAAGTGATGTATTTACAGCTGTGCTTGCATCGCCATGCAATGGCTGACTCAGTTTAAGGACAGTATGTTTAGTTAAAATAGCTTCGCGCTCTAGTACGTTTTGTAACTCGCGAATATTACCAGGCCAATCATAAGCTTGTAGTTGGCTAATTGCTTTTTTACTCACCCCTTTTATTTGCTTTGCTAAGCGTTTATTTAGTTGAGTAATTAAATTGGTGCATAAATAAGGAATGTCTTCTTTGCGCTCTTTAAGCGCTGGCACTTTAATAGGAAAAACATTAAGGCGGTAATATAAATCAATTCGAAAGGTGCCTTTTTGCACCATTTGCCATAAATCGCGATTGGTTGCTGCCAATACTCTAATATTTACCTTAAGCGTAGTGCTGCCGCCAACCCGTTCAAACTCTTGCTCTTGTAATACCCGTAGCAATTTACTTTGCGCTTCTAATGGCAGCTCAGCAACTTCGTCTAAAAACAGTGTGCCTTTGTCGGCCAGCTCAAAGCGACCTTTACGTCGCTCGTTTGCACCGGTAAACGCACCGCGCTCGTGGCCAAATAATTCAGACTCTAACAAGCTTGGCGTAAACGCTGCGCAGTTCACTTTTATAAAAGCTTGATTACTGCGTTTACTTAACCGGTGTAAGTTACGCGCCACCAGCTCTTTGCCGGTTCCATTTTCACCTAAAATTAATACTGTGCTGTCGGTTTCGCTAACAAGTTTAATTTGCGCCAACATAGCTTGAAAAACATGGCTTTGGCCAACTAAACCTGAGTCTTGCCAGTCTTCGTTAAGCTCTGCAATTAGGTAGTTATTTTCATCTTGCAGCTGCTCACTTAAATGCTTAACCTGCTCAAGCGCTTGCTTAAGCTCGTTTTGGGTTTGCTGCTGCGCCGATATATCGCGAAATACCGCGACCGCACCAATAAGCTCACCTTGCCTGTAAACGGGGGTTGATGTGTATTCTACTGCAAACGAGGTGCCGTCTTTACGCCAGAATACTTCGTTTTTAACCTCGCGGCGTTTGCCATCAAACATGGTGCAATATATTTGGCATTCATCGGCTGGATAAGGAGAGCCGTCGGCGTGGCTGTGATGATGATACTGGTGTATTTTTTTGCCCAACAATTCTTGGGCTTTCCAGCCGGTCATACGTTCAGCGGCTGGATTAACAAACACCGCATTGCCCGATAAATCAAAGCCGTAAATGCCCTCTCCTACTGCATTAAGTAAAAGTTTGGGGTCATTTAAAAATTGTTTTATCATTGCATCATCCTCGCGAAATATCACGATCATTATGCCATAAAGTCACGCGCTAAACAGTTAAATAAAGTGGCCTTTAATATAAGGCTTAAATAAAGCGTTAATATCTATTTTTGCATTTAACTTTGCCGCAATTAAATAAAGCCCAGCTAGCTTACGATGAATAAACAACGCATCAACGGGCGGTGTATGCCATTGCTGCGACTGTACGCTTAGCTCTAGCCCTGCATTTTTAATATTCGTTGCTAAGGGGCTGTTTTTAAAATCAAACTCGCCAGTGGTTCTTAGCGGCTCACACGCCATTAAAAACAAATCAATAACATGGCTTTTGTAAGAATCTAGTAGGGTATCTTTAAAATAACCTATTTCTCGTGCTGCGCTTAACACGCCCGCCCTATTGTTTTCAGTGCCTGCAATAAATAGTGACAGGTAAGCCTTGCTCAATTTACTCGAGATCTCTCGGGTTGCCCCAAAGTCAAATAACACAATTTGCTTACTCTGGGTCTGATAATGAAAATTAGCAAAGTTAGGATCGGTTTGAATTAGCTTAAACTCAAACATTTCTTTAAAAAATAAATCTATGAGCCTAGCTGCAATGTTATTTTGCTCACCTTGAGGTAAATTACTAAGCGCTTCTATAGGCGTTGCTTGCACATACTCCATTGCCAAAATGCGTTTAGTGTTGTGAACGCCATATACTTTAGGCACTTTAAAATTAACGTGCTGGCTTAGCAACTCACGGTATCTTTTAAGGTAGTGTGCTTCGCGTTCATAATCAGCCTCGGCAAGTAGCTGCGCTTTAGCCTCATTTATGAGTGGCTGTATATCAAGCTCTTTAGGGATTAACCGCGCAATGTTTAATAGTGCAATAACATTGTCTACATCGCTATGTACACTTTGCGCTATACCTGGGTATTGAATTTTTACCGCCAGCTTTTCACCATTTTCTTGATAAGCTAAGTGCACTTGGCCAATAGACGCCGCTGCAAATGGCCTAAGTTCAATATGCGAAAAACGATTAAGCCAGTCTTCACCCCATTCACTTTTAAGTACCTTAACTAATTGATTCTGCGGCATTGGGTTTGCATCTGCGCGAAGCAATGCGAGTAATTGAGTAAGTTCAGGACTTAATAGCTCGCCAGCATCCATAGACAGTAATTGCCCTAGTTTCATGGCAGCACCACGAAGGTGTGCAAGCTGAACAGCTAGTTTTTCTATGTTTTTAGGTTGTAAGAGTAAAGCTTTATTATTCCAACCATTACCCGAGAGCGCACTTTTAGTGCCATCTATAAGCATGTTGGTTGCAACACCACCGGCTAAGGAGCCAAGCTTTGCAAATCGAGAGAGTCTTGAGGTAGGTATGCTGCGCGAAGCTGCCATTGTAAAAACCTAATTAGCCTGAGAAACAGGCTAATTAATACGTACATTTTACTGGGCTCGATCTAATTAACCAAACGTTTGGGTAATAAAACTATCTCAAGCGGTCTGCTGTACATTAAAGGCGCGGTACTAATTTAATTGCCCCTTCAACCACTTTCATATCAAGGGGTAATTTGCTTAGCAGCATCATTTTAGGGTCATCCATATTTAACGTATAAACAGGGTTGAGGGCTAAAAAAGCATTAATTACTTCCATCGCTTCATTATCAAGCGCCGCTAAATTACCTTTAAAGCCACCAGCATCCACACTCGAATCTAGTAGTTTAACATTGCGTAAAAATACGGCTTTTTTTTCACTGTCGTAAAACGGGCTGCCTTCAATTTGCAGCTTTAAGCGTACTGGGTATTTTAATGCAAATGCATTTATTTCTGCACTTGAGTCTGCACCAAGTACTACTACATCACGGTTATCTGGACCAATATTTACACTTAAATCGTTTACATCAAACTGCACTGGCAGCCCCATTAAGCTCACCTTTTCGCTTAACTTAGGCAACTGTTTACCTAGCACACTTTCTACTTCTGAGCTGGTAAATGAGTAAACAGACACGCCTTGTGTAGAATTACATGCGCTTAAAAATAGTGTGGTTAAAAACAGTAATAAAATTCTCATGCTAACCTTTATCCTCGTTGTAATTATAAAAAAGCCGCTTAAACAGCGGCTTTTATTATGCAATACCTGTAGTTCATACAAGTTAATTACATATTATGCTGTAAAAATAGCTTTAATTTTAGCTAGTGTGTCAGGCTCAACTGAACCCTTACTGAGCGCTAATAGCTGCTTTAAATAATAGTTTAAGTCAGCATGCTCACCACGGTGTTTATCATCAAGCATGGCTACTTGCTCTGCCATTCTAAGCGCTGCATTTTGCGAGCTTACATTGGCAAGAATTTCCATTCTTGTAATAAGCTGTTCACTACTAAGCGACGTCGCTAACGGAGCTTGAAATTGGCTTGGCACTACATCGTTGTTTTCAAGTGCAGTGATCAGCGCTTCAAATTGCGCATGCTGCGCTTGGCTTGTTAGTAAAGCTAGCTTTTCGTCAATAGCACTTAATAATGCCGCCACTTTTGACGCAAGCGATTTATATTGTGCGTAGCCTTTTACTTTGGTTTCTAGGTCGTGCAATTGGGCTTTTTGATTAACTTGCTCAAGGGCACTTTCTAGCTCAGCCAGTTCTATTGCAGCTTGTTTATCTGTTTCGTTTTGAGCCAGCTTTTGCTGCTCAAACTCACTGCTACGTTTGCTAAAGGTTTCATCGTTATACTGGCGAAACTTTTGCCACAGCGCATTTTCGGCTTTTAAACCTGCAAAACCTATACTTTGCCATTGCTGTTGTAATTGCTTTAACTCTTGGCATGCTGCAGCTAAATCTTCACTTTGCGAAAGCGCTGAGGCGCGCTCCACTAAGGCATTTTTTTGTGCTGCGTTACCTTTATGGTATGCATTTAATATAGCAAGTACGCTCTGCTGCTGTGTTTTAAAGCTTTCGTTTAATACGCGGTATGTTTTAGGGTCAACTTTACCCACGCTACGCCACGCTTTATTTAAACGGTTGTATTGGCTTTCAAACTGCTTCCAATCAAAGCTTTCAATAGCGGTGTCTTGCTCGCTTAGTGCTTGCATATCGTTTATCAGTACTTCACGCTGGGCTTTTGCAGCTTCGCGCGCCACTTCTTGCTCGGCAAAGTAACTACGACACGGTGCAAACAACAGCTCTATGTTGCTATCAAACTGCTCACCTTGTTGTTTTTCTTGCTCTGTATCTAAACGGCCAAGCTCGTTCCAACGCTTACGAAACGCTTTAACTTGCTCAGCACGCTGTTGTGGGTCGTCACACGGCTGGTCGACTAACCCTGCCACTTCTTCAAGTAAGGCTTCGCGTTTTGGCGCGGCTGCGTACTTTTGCCAATCTTTTGCTTCTGCAAGTTGTGCTTCTAAATCGGCTTTTAAGTTTACGAGTGGCTGCTGAAATTGCGGTGTTAACTTATCAAACAACTCTTCAAAGCCTTTAAATACACCAAAAGCAACATTAAAGCGGCCTTGCTCAATAAGGCGTTTTACATCGCGTGCTTTACGTTTGGCTGTGCTTTGATTTTTTTCAAGCGGTTTTGTCAGCTCACTCATTTGCGCTAAAAACTGCTTTTTATGCGTATTTAATTGCGATTTAAAGTTTTGCTGCAATGCCCCATCAACCACATTTAAATGGCTACGAGTTTGTTTAAATGCGTTATTAAAACGAGTTAAAACATCATCGTAATCAGCTAGCTGCTGCGCAGGTTCAATTGCTTTAAGCTGTTCAAAAGCAATTTTATACTGTGCAATTGCGCTACTAAGCTCTGGTAGTTTAGCCACCTGATTGAATAGTTTTTCAAGCTTTGTAATAACTTGCTTAGTTTGTGCGTTATCGCCGTGTTGGGCATCGGTTAACGTTTGCTTAGCTTGCGCTACTTTAGCCTCTAACCAATCTTGCTGAATTTGCTCTGGGGTTTCTAAGCCTAATTGCAACGCGTTTTCTATTTCTTCGCTCAATGCCTCAAGTGTTGCCAGAGCTAATAATTGGCGTTGTTGCTCGGCTAAACGCTGCTGTTGTTGCTCGTGCTGAGCTTTTAACGTAGCAATATGCGCATCGAGCTTATCAGTAATGCTGATGTATTTTTTATCTAGCTCTTTAACGTGCTCTTCGCTTAACCATTTAAGTTCAAGTGCTTGCCACTGCGCCATTAATTCGCCGGCTTGTGGGTTTACTATGGCGTAATCGTTTTTATCTCGCAGGGCATTTAGCTTTGCTAAAATAACGCGTGTTGCGCTCTCTACCTGAGCGGGCATTTCAATCGCTAAGCGTTCGTTTTCAATGTGTTGCTCAAGCTGCTGCTTAGCATCGCCTTTAGCGTGCTTTACTAATGGCTTAATAAGTTGATGCGTTATAACGAGCTCTACAAGTTGGCTTTGAAGCTCTTCGCTGCCCTCTTTAAACGCTTTTTCAATTAATTTAGGATTAGCTAAGCGCTTTAAAAGTTTAACGCGTACTTGCAGTTCTTTCTCTGCAAAGGCGAGTTTTTCTAGTGTTTTAACCGGTGCAAAACGGTCTATATACTCACTTTTAATTTGCGTGCTCAGTGCGCTTTCGTTGTTTAACACTGCGTTTGAAATTTGTATTTCGGCTACATCTTTTAGCGCGTGATCTTGTTTATAGGCTTTCCACCACAGTGGTAAGTTATTTACTTTTTGTAATGCTTTGCGGCGTATTTCGGCTGAGTTATCTTCCAGCGCTAATGTGCTTAAAATTGATGCGTCGCGCTCTACATCAAGTTTTTCGATTGCGTCTAGACGAACTTGCTGCTTTGGGTGTTTCCACTTAGGTGTAAAAAGGTGTTTAAAGATCATGTTCACTAAACCTAGCTATTTCGTTTTCTGATTTAAATTCTTTTTGTAGTTGTGCTTTTGTCTTTTGGATCATTTCGCCATTAGCGCCAATGGTAAATTGCTCGTTCGATTGCGCTATTTTAGCTTGGTAAAGCATAACAAGTTGCACCGTTTGTTGCTTTTGCTCATCAGAGAGCGGCGTGCCATCGGGCCATTTACCGGTTGAAGCACCGTACTGTAAACGCTCAAATAATTCTGGGGTTATATTTTGTACAAGGTTGTCAATATTCATGTCATCTTTTCTTTTTTAGAGTCACTAAAATAACGCGGTTTACTAAGTACCAAATACAGCCAACACCAATCGCTACTGTATACGCGTACCATTGCAGGGTTTCTTTTGCGGGTTGTAAAAAGTATAAGCAAAAAAAGCCACCTAAAAATAGTATGAGCGCCAAGAAAGAATGGTTCATAAACATTTGCTGTTTTTTAATTCGCTGTTCGCGCTGAAGCTGTTGTACCTGCTCAGAGTTAAGCGCGCCAATGTTACTATTGCAATGCGGACACTGCTGATGTTTATCTGAAATTGATTTTGCACATTTGGGGCAATGAATAATCGCCATACTACTCTCCATACTACGCATAAAAAAAGCGCCTTGCGGCGCCTTTTATTGTACTTGTTTTATTGCTCGTTGTCTTTTTTGAATTTAACCCAGTAGTCATCTACGGATTGTTTCATTTCTTTGCGCAATAACATAATGCCAAATAAGTTAGGCAAGGTCATAACGACAATTGCAACGGCTGCTAATTTCCATACTAAAGTGGTATCGGCAAACGAAGCCCAAAAGAACGCAGCAACATAAAATACGCGATACGGCATAACTGAGCGATTACCAAGTAAGTAAATCATGGCACGGTCGCCGTAGTACGACCACGCAATGGCAGTAGAAAACGCGAATAGCAATAAGCCTATCGATACTATGTATTGGCCGCTATCACCAAAAAAGCCTCGGGTAAACGCTTTGGTTGTCAGCTCTGCTGAGTGCACTAACGATTTACCAATTAAACTAATGCTGTCGTCGGTTGGCATACCGTTTTTAACTTCAACAATCCCTGTGTACTTATGTTTGTCGGTAATACCAAAACGTATGTCTTCACCAATTGAGCGTGAATGTAATACGGTAAAGCCATTACTTGTTGGCTCGCCATTAACTACATCAATGTTGCCGTTGAATAGCTCTACCTTGCTATCATTACCGTTTAGGTAATTGTATAGCTCTTGGCGCTGCGCTTCGTTGGTTTCTGAGTAGTCACCTTTAATAATGCTCATTGACGATCGTTCAAAATGTGTTTCGAATTTTTCATTCCACACACCCGACGATAAAATAACTAAGCCTGTTAATGTACAAATAATAATGGTATCGATAAACGGCTCTAAAATTGAAACCATTCCTTCAGACACGGGTTCATCAGCTTTTGCCGATGCGTGGGCAATGGGTGCAGAACCTTGACCGGCCTCATTTGAGAACAAGCCACGGTTAACACCTCTGTTAAATGCATACGCAAAAGAGGCACCTAAAAAGCCACCGGCTGCAGCAGAGCCTGTAAATGCATCAACAAATATTGACGCAAACGAAGGGCCGATGTTTTCAATGTTATAAAAAATAACACCTAACGCACCTATGATATAAATCACGGCCATAATGGGCACAACGCGTGATGTAATAGCAGCAATACGACGAATACCACCTAAAATAACCAACGCAAGTAAAATAGATAACACCGCGCCGGTTGCCATAGGTGCAAAACCAAATGTGGCTTCCATACCCTGCGCTATGTTATTTATTTGTGGCAAACTGCCCGTACCAAAAGAGCTAATTACAGTGGCAACGGCAAATAAAATAGCAAGCCACTTCATGTTTAGGCGTTTATCCATGTAATACATAGGGCCACCGGCCATGGTGCCATCTTGGGTTTTTTCGCGGTATTTATGTGAAAGCGTAACTTCTACAAATTTGGTGGTCATACCAAAAAATGCCGTCATCCACATCCAAAATAATGCCGCGGGGCCACCAATAGAAATAGCCAAGGCTACACCACCAATGTTACCTGTACCTACCGTACCAGAGAGCGCAGTAGCCAGTGCTTGAAAATGAGTTGTGTCACCCTCAGTGCCTTTTTTATCAAATTTGCCTGTAACTACTTTACACGCATGTTTGAAATAACGAATTTGTGGGAACTTTAAATAAATAGTAAAAAATAGACCGACTCCTAGCAGCACATAGGGAAACCAAACTGCGCCCCCTAACATGCCATCTAGGCTATCTAAAAGTTGTCCGAATGCATCCACGCTAAATACCTCTTATTATTTTATTTGAGACTGTTGATTGTTTATTACTTACTCAGAGCTAGGTAATACGATAACTAAGCTATTGCGCACTTTTATTATTTGTTAATTTTGTAATAAAAAAGGGCAACATTTTAATGTTGCCCTTACCTTATACTAATTTATCTTAATTTATCAACGACATTTACGATTGCCGCTAAAGTATCTTGACCAAATTGATACGAGCGGCGGTCTGACCAGCCGTAATCTGGGTCTGGTAAGTCGTTATTGTCTTTAAAAGGCATCTCAATTGTGTAAGTAAGTGCTTTAAATTCTTCTGCCGTTGCAGATGAGCCAACTGTTAAATTAGCTTTGCCCGGCTCGTCTTTATCGTAACCGTGCTCATCTTGAAACTCTGGCGTTATAGTAAGTAGCGCTGCTTTAAAGCTATCTTCTAAGTCTTTTAAGCGGTCATCGTAGCTTGGAATACCTTCACTGCCTGCCACAAAGTTATAAGGAATAGCTTCATCACCGTGTATATCTAAATGCATATCGAGGCCAGTTTCGCGCATTTTATTCAGGACTAAATACACTTCTGGGCTATTTTCCATGCTAGGCGTTTGCCATTCACGATTTAAGTTAACGCCTTTTGCGTTAGTACGAAGGTGACCACGTACGCTGCCATCTGGGTTCATGTTTGGTACTACATAAAATACAGCTTTTGATAAAAGAGCAGCGGCATGCGGGTCTTCATCATCTAGTAGTTTGTGTAATAGCCCTTCTACAAACCATTCTGCCATAGTTTCGCCTGGGTGTTGGCGCGCTGTGATCCAGATTGTTTTTTTATCTTCACTAGGCTGACCAATTTTAAGCACGCTCATATCACGGCCATCAAGTGTTTCACCTAATGTTTGTAATTGGCAAAGCTCTTCGCTTTGCGCCCAGGCTAATAAATCTAAATGACGGTCGTAGCTATATGGCGCAAAGTAAGCAAAATATACACTGGGGCATTCAGGCTCTAGTTCAAAGGTAAGCGTGCCATTTTCGTAATTTGAAGGCACACGGAACCATGTTTGACGGTCGTATGAGGCAACAGCTTGGTAGCCTTCCCATCCATCTGGGTAGGCTGAGTTTTCTAAGTTATTAATGTTTAACTTATGCAGTTGATAAGGCGTTGTTTCTAGACGAAAGTGAAACCACTGGTAAAATTCAGACTGGTGATCGTTGTTTATCTCTAATTGAATATTTAACGGATCGTTGGCTTCGATAACCTTTATGTTACCACTATCAAAATTGCTGCTGATTTTCATGAAAAAACCTTAAGGTAGAATAAGTTTATCTGCTTTGTTAGGCACGTTGATATTTTGGATTAAATTGACTCTATTTTTGGTCACTAAATTACAAAAAAGAGCGGCCTAAAAGTGCAGAACTGACACTATTTAAAAACCTGTACTGTGGATAATTAAGTTATCTCAAGCAGAATGCAGGTTAAATAGTAAAATGCATTATTGAATGAAATCAAATAAGCATTTCAATAATTAAAGCCTACCACACAGGGTACACTTTAAAAATATAACGCGACTAAAAAAGCCAGCAAAAAAGCTGGCTTAGTATAATTGCGTTTAAATTAGCGAGGTAAGCTTGGGAAAGCAACTTCAGCCATATCACGCATACAACGAACTACTTGGCAGCTGTAGCCAAATTCATTGTCGTACCATACGTATAAAACAACGCGGTTACCTTCAACAATTGTTGCTTGCGAGTCTACAACACCTGCATAGCGGCTACCGACTAAATCGGTAGATACGATTTCGGTTGATGCGGTGTAGTCAATTTGGTCGCGCAGCTCTGAATGCAGTGCTGTTTCGCGTAAAAACGCATTTAGCTCTTCAACAGACGTGCTGCTATTAAGGTTTAAGTTTAATATAGCAAGCGACACATTAGGTGTAGGCACACGAATCGCATTACCTGTTAGCTTACCTTCAAGCTCAGGAAGCGCTTTAGATACCGCTTTAGCTGCGCCTGTTTCGGTAATTACCATATTAAGTGCAGCAGCACGTCCACGACGCTCTGCTTTGTGGTAGTTATCAATAAGGTTTTGATCGTTTGTGTAAGAGTGTACGGTTTCTACGTGGCCGTTATTAATACCAAACTTATCGTTTAATGCTTTAAGCGTTGGCGTAATCGCATTGGTGGTACAGCTTGCTGCACACACGATTTTATCTTCAGGCTTAATGTCTTGGTTATTTACACCATAAACAATGTTTTTAATGTTGCCTTTAGCCGGTGCTGTTAATAGTACTTTTGCAGCCCCTTTAGACTCTAAATGCTGACCAAGGCCTGCTTCGTCTTTCCAAATACCAGTGTTATCAACTACGAGCGCATTTTCGATACCGTAAGCGGTGTAATCAACTTCACTTGGCGAGTTAGCATAAATCACTTGGATGTAGCTGCCATTCGCTTTAATTGCATTACGCTGCGTATCAATTGTGATTGAGCCATTAAATGGACCATGAATTGAATCACGACGCAGTAAGCTTGCACGTTTCTCAAGGTCGCCTTCTTTACCGCCACGTACCACAATTGCGCGTAAACGTAAGTCGGCATAAGGGCCTGATTTTTCGATTAGTAAACGTGCTAACAAACGCCCTATACGACCAAAGCCATACAATACAACATCCCGCGGCTCTTTGGCTGGTGAGTCTGCAATTTCGGCTAATTCGTCTTTAACAAATTCATCAACTGTGCGGCCATTAGCAGCATCGCTGTACAAATAGCTATAAGCAAGTTTACCAATATCAATACGTGCTGAGTTTAGCTCCATTTTACTAATGGCTTCTAAAAACGGAAAGCTTTCGCGTAAACGTAATTTAGTGCCTTCAAATTGCGCTACAGTTTTGTGTGATTTGATAATATCGATAGTACTGGCATTAACGAGAGGACGGCCATATACAGCGATTTCTATACCACGGTTACGATAAAGCTTACCAATGATAGGTTGCATGCTTTCAGCGTAATCTTGGCGTTCTTGCCAACTATTTGTATATTCTAATTCGTGAGATGAGGTCATTTTATTTACCTAATTTAATCATTTTGAACGGATAGCCTTTAAAAATGCATTAGATTTTGAGAGTAATGCACTTCAGGCAGAGCTATTCTAAGTTAATCTAAAGTTATTCTCTACTGTTAGCGCACAAATGATTGCGCTAGAATAGTAATGTATATATTCATTTGAGGTTAAGGGATGGTTTTAAGAGCAAGCGCAATACTAACAATGCTAGCGTTAACAGGATGCGAAGAACCACTGACTCTCGCTCAGGTATGTAAAGAAACACCTGGCTTTTGTAGTGATTTAAATAAAGATAGCCATTGTAAAAATGAGCGCTCAGAGGTTATTTTAAAACGCTATATAGAATATAAAAAACCCACAGATGAAAACAAATACCAATTGCTTAAGGGATTTGAGTCGTATAATCAATGTATTACTTTAGCCGCAAAAATAGAACATATTAAACTAAAGTCTAAAACAACATCGCGTATTGAAGGTCAGCTTACTAGCATTAAAGAGATGACCCGACTTTATCAAGACACAAAAAACACTAACCACCCAGGTTTGCTTTACTATCATTGGTCACGTAACAATGAGCAAAGTGCGCTGACTCGTTTACTTGCAATGGAAAATGATGAAAGCGTAACCAATAGTGCAGAAATGCAGTTTTATCTAGCCTCTTATTACATTAAGTTTGATGACGAAAAAACAATTGATTTGCTATATAAAACGCTTGAGCTAAATAAACAAGGCCAACAGCCAAACCCTGAAGTGTATACCTCGTTAATCAGCTTATTTTATAAACATGATAAATATAAGCACGCTTACATTTTTTCGAAAGTGGCGCAAAGCGCTGGCATTGAGAATATAGATTTACTACCCATTGAGCACCAACTGATGAGCGATGGTAAAAATTTAGATGCGCTCGATGCCCTTGCTCAACAAACGTATGAACAAATACAAAACGGTGAGTTTGTATCGCCGCGAGAATTTTAGGTAAGCAAAACCCCCTGGCAATAAATGTGTTTTAAAACATGATGCCAGATGGTTTTTTAAATAAAAAAGGCAGCTTACGCTGCCCTTTTTTATTTTGCTTTGCTTGTGCCCACTTCTACACGGGTTTTAAGCTTTTGACCTGGTCTAAAGGTCACCACGCGGCGCGCCGAAATAGGAATGTCTTCTCCTGTTTTCGGGTTACGGCCTGGTCTTTCTTTTTTATCACGAAGATCAAAGTTACCAAATCCAGAGAGCTTAACCTGCTCGCCTTTTTCAAGCGCTGAGCGGATTTCTTCAAAAAACGCTTCAACTAAATCTTTGGCATCTTTTTTATTGATCCCGAGCTTTTCAAATAGGTGTTCAGCTATGTCGGCTTTAGTAAGCGCCATATCTAGTCCCTCAACGATGCATTAAACTTTTCGGCCAATGTGGCCACCACGTTATCAACTACCAGATTGATATCTTTCTCTTCGAGTGTTCTATCAACCGCCTGCAGTGTTAGAGCAATCGCCAAACTCTTATAATTTGGCTCAATACCTTTGCCCTTATACACATCGAATAAGTTTAGGTCAACCAATTGATTTCCGCCAACTTTTTCTATTGTGCTTAAAATATCACCTGAATTAACGCTGTCAGCCACTAAAATCGCGATGTCGCGGCGATTTGAAGGGAATTTTGAAACCCCTACAGCTTGCGGTAAATTTCTTTTTTCTATTGCAGACATTTCTATTTCAAATACAAAAGTTGCGTTATTGATATCTAACGATTTTTGCACTTGAGGATGAAGAGCACCAAAAAATCCTACCTTTTTACCTTCAACATAAATAACTGCTGATTGGCCTGGGTGTAAACCGTCTGACTGCTCTGCTTTAATTTCAAAACGGCTTGTATCGTTGGTGATTGCTAATAAGGCTTCAACATCACCTTTTAGGTCGTAAAAATCAACGTTGCGTTTTTGCTCAACCCAATGCTCGCCGTGTGCAAGGCCAGTGATCACACCGCCAATGACAGGGACTTGCTGCAGTCCATTTTCTGCACTGTCGTCGCTGATAAATTTAAGACCATGCTCAAATAAACGAATACGTGGTTGTTGACGGTTTTGATTATACGCAACCGATGCTAAAAGCCCTGGCATTAAGCTTACACGCATAGCCGACATTTCAATTGAAATTGGGTGCGGCAGTATAAGCGGATTACTTTGTGGGTGTATAATAGCTTGTGCTTTAGGGTCTACAAAGCTGTACGTAATTGCTTCTTGGTAGCCACGTGTCACTAACGTATTGCGAAACTTACTTAGCGCAATTGTTGACTCGTCATGTTTTGTCATTTTTAATTTTGCGGTTGGCGCAACATTTGGAATACTGTTGTAACCATAAACACGAGCAACTTCTTCAATTAAGTCTTCTTCAATACGAATATCGAAGCGGTAACTTGGAATATCAGCGCTCCAGCTGTCGTTTTCAAACTTAACGTCTAAGCCTAAACGAGTCAGAATATCAGTCACTTTCGCATCGTCAATATGATGACCAATTACACGGTCTAAACGCGCACGACGTAGGCGTACTTCTGTCACTTTTGGCAGTTTATCAGCAGCTACAGCTTCTACAACAGGGCCTGCTTCACCGCCAACAATATCAAGTAATAAAGCGGTTGCACGCTCCATTGCATCGTGTTGCAGGGTAAAATCTACGCCACGCTCATAGCGGTGTGATGCATCGGTATGTAAGCCGTAACTACGAGCTTGACCTGCAATTGCGACTGGGTTAAAAAACGCGCTTTCTAATAAAATATCAGACGTTTTTTCTGTTACACCTGATTGCTCGCCGCCAAAAATACCGGCAATCGCAAGGGCTTTATTATGATCGGCTATCACAAGTGTTGATTCGTTCAGTTTTGCAGTATTACCATCAAGCAATACTAACTCTTCGCCTGCATTGGCACTGCGAACCTTAATGCCGCCTTCAATTGCATTTAAATCAAATGCATGCATTGGGTGGCCAAGTTCTAGTAATACATAGTTAGTAACATCAACAACAGGGTCAATTGAGCGAATACCACTACGGCGAAGCTTTTCAACCATCCAAAGCGGTGTTTCTGCATCAAGGCTAATGCCTTTGATTACACGCCCTAAGTAACGCGGACACGCGTCAGAATTGAGAAGTTCAATAGATACTTCATCGTCAATAGTGCCGCTAACAGCTGGAATTTGTAGCTCGTTTACATCAACGCTGTTTAATACACCTACTTCGCGTGCAAGGCCTTTTATACCCAAGCAATCACCACGGTTTGGCGTTAAGTCAACATCAATTATGTTGTCATCAAGGCCTAAGTATTCGCGCAGGTCTGTACCAATTGGCGCATCGCTTGGCAATTCCATGATGCCGTCGCCTTCTTCGCTAATACCTAGCTCAACAAAGGCACACAGCATACCGTGTGATGGCTGACCGCGTAATTTGGCTTTTTTAATTTTAAAGTCGCCCGGTAAAACAGCGCCCACTGTTGCAACAGCTACTTTAATGCCTTGGCGACAGTTTGGCGCGCCACACACAATATCAAGTAGCTCATCGCCACCTACATTGATTTTAGTCACGCGAAGTTTATCTGCATCTGGGTGCTGTGCGCATTCCACAACTTCACCAACCACTACGCCGTTAAAATCCGCTGCCGCGCTCTCAACTGCATCAACCTCAAGGCCAGCCATAGAAAGCTGTTCCGAAAGAGCTTGCGTATCAATAGCAGGATTTACCCACTCTCTTAACCACTTTTCACTAAATTTCATTTTATATTTTCACTCTTAACGGAACTGGTTTAGGAATTTTAAGTCATTTTCAAAAAATGCACGTAAGTCATTTACGCCATAGCGCAGCATGGTTAAGCGCTCTACGCCCATACCAAAAGCAAAACCGGTGTATTTTTCTGGGTCAATACCTACTGACTTAAGTACGTTAGGGTGAACCATGCCACAACCTAATACTTCAAGCCATTTACCGTCTTTACCCATAACATCTACTTCAGCTGAAGGCTCTGTAAATGGGAAGAATGAAGGACGGAAACGAATTTCCATGTCTTCTTCAAAAAAGTTACGTAAGAAGTCGTGTAAAATACCCTTAAGCTCTGTGAAGCTTACATCAGTATCAACCATTAAACCTTCTACCTGATGAAACATCGGAGTATGCGTTTGGTCGTAGTCGTTACGATATACTCGACCTGGCGAAATAATTCGCAGTGGCGGTTGCTCTGTTTCCATAGTACGAATTTGCACACCACTTGTTTGGGTACGCAGTACTAACTTAGGATTAAAATAAAAGGTATCGTGATCAGCACGCGCTGGGTGATGCTCAGGAATATTTAGCGCATCAAAGTTATGAAAATCATCTTCTACTTCTGGGCCTGATTTAACTTCAAAACCTAGCTCGCCAAAAAAGCTTTCTATACGCTCGATTGTGCGTGTTACCGGATGAAGGCCACCTGTAGGCATTACGCGCCCTGGTAAAGTTACATCAATTGTTTCAGCTGCTAGCTTTTCTTCAAGCGCTTTACTTGCTAAAAGCTCACGCTTTTCGTTAATGGCAGCTTGTACATCTTGCTTAGCTTGGTTAATTACTTGGCCTGCTTCTTTGCGTTCTTCAGGAGCAATTTTACCCAGTGTTTTAAGTAAGCTTGTGATTTCGCCTTTTTTACCAAGGTAATTAACCCTGATCTCTTCTAGTTGCGCGATTTCACTGGCACTGGCAACTGCCTCAAGTGCTTGCGCTAAAATATTTTCTAAGTTCATTCGATACCTGATCTTTCACAGAAGGTGATTACAATTTTGTTGACTAATGATAACTGAAAGCAGGGTCTAGATTCTAGACCTACTACAGCTTTAACGTTGATTTTATGAAGGGAATTGTTAATTTTCGTTGTGCGGCCATTGATGCGTGATCTAATTTGTCTAATACGTCTAATAAAGCACGCATATCACGACTCAAGCGAGTTAATAAAAAGCGCGCGCATTCATCGCTTAGTTCAAGCCCACGCATATGCGCTCGCTTAACCAGTGCTTGTGCTTTATCATCATCACTCATTGATCGAATTTGAAAGGTGGTTCCCCACTTTAGCCGAGACTCTAAGTCGGGCAAGGTGATATTAAGCATGTCAGGGAGCAAATCGGCCGTAACCACTAACATTTTTCCGGGCTCGTTAAAGCGATTGAAAAAGTTAAAAAGAGCTTTTTCCCATGCGTCATTGCCAGCGACTAAGTGCACATCATCAATACATAATACATCAAGTGCTTCTAAACCATCTAAAACCATAGGGCCAAAGTCGATAACTTCACGCATAGACAACAGCATGTTTGACAAGCCACGCTCTTGGGCTTGTATGCAGGTTGCGTACAATAAGTGAGATTTGCCAGAATCGCCTAAGCCGCACAAATAAGTGTACTGAAATTTGTTGGCAAGCTTTGAAAAGCCCGCTTTAAGGTGGTTTACCTCTAAAGAGTCTTCCCCACCAAAATAAGAAGCAAATGTTTCATCATCAGGTAAGGTGACTGGCAGTGCCATTTGCATAGGCTCAGCACTTAGCATTACTCACCGACCCACTGATACTCAAGACTGTTTTTGTCTACAACATGGTAAAATGCGCGAGGGTCAACATAATCTCTAAAGGCACTATCAAGGCCAAGGCCTTTTTTAAGATCGCCCACACTGCCGGTGTGGTTAAGCTTAAACTCAACAAATTCTGGGGTTTTGCGCATTATTGTTGCTTGCGTCACTACACTCAAACTTTGTAGACGACGCTTTGCAAGTTCAATATCGACAAAGCTTTGAGTGCCTTTTAAGGTGAGCGTAGCCGCAGCCTGTTCATAATACGCGTTAGGGTCGATAGCGTATTCATTGGCTAATCCCAACGCTAAGCTGTCTATCATCTGGCCTACTATTTGTTGTTTATCACCTTCAAGGCGGTTTGAATCAAATAAATCGTCATTAGTAAAACGCCAGTCTAAAATCCAGGTTTCACTGTCGGGTTCTTGATACATTCTTGCTGTAATGCTTCGCTCTGCACTATAACGGCGCGACGCCTCTTCAACAGGCTCTGAAAAATTACCCCATACTTCAGGAATGCCAACCAAACGTCTGTCTTGTAAATCTAATAGTGGCACTACAACGGGTAAACCACGTCGACCCGCTTTGTCATATATAAGCTGCTCTAACTGAGGATAGCTTTCTTGTGTAACAAGCTCTCTACGCCAGTTATCTTCAATACCTAACCAAATAGCAACTAATGGGCGCTGGACGCCCCAAAGAGGTAAATTTAATTCTTTAATTAATTCATTTATTTTACGCGCTTCAAATTTAACAACTAGATTAAGCTGTCCATTTGCTTTTTCGTCGTATTCAAACTTGAGCATGTAATCTGAAATGTTTTTGGTGCGTTGTTGAGCAAGCTTATTTTGATCAGCAGATTCATCCCCGCTTACCTTTACTAATACATTGAGTAATGCTTTGCGGCTAGCGGCTAAACGCGTGTCTCGACTTTTATCATCGACTTTTAATATATCTTGATACAGATCAGTTACTTCAACTGCCGACACAGAGAAACAAAATATAAATGATATGGCACTAATTAATAATCTATACACTGGCTATTAGTTCTTGGTTTTAAACTATTTTGATCCTAAATCAAAGCCAGTAACAAAGCAAAATTATATTTGTAATCTAGCCATGTTGAATAAATATTGTTCATCTTAAAGCTTAAATACAGAAACAAACTGCTACTTAGCTATATGTAAAATGGATTGTTATTGGTGAGGTGAGCCTTATCCGCGGGTTTCGTGATACTCAACCCACGCTACGGAGGTGGTGGAGACTGTGCGAATAATATCTGGAATGTATTTTTCACTTTTCTGCGGACGTAAAAAAGCCCGATTATTGCTAGTCGGGCTTTCTTGTATTTGGAGCCTGGCAATGTCATGGTGCCCACAGCGGTAGAGAGTC